>NZ_JBQFYU010000004.1:0-384885 GCF_056541705.1 Ruegeria sp. AG1
CCTGATGATTTTGCCGGACCGGTGGTCTTTCTGGCCTCTGCCGCGTCGGACTTCGTCAACGGTGAAATCCTTGTAGTCGACGGGGGCTGGATGGGGCGGTAGCACCGCCAACGCTCTATTTGACCCGAAACCTCAAGTCCCGATGTAGTGAGCCTTCAATCGGCGATTTTTTGGCGCCTCTCGATGTTCGAACAGGTACAGGCTTTGTACGCGGCCCAGCGGAAGCTGCCCCTGTTCGACCGGAATGGATATTTGAGTTTGCGTCAACAGCGCCCGCAGATGCGACGGAGCGTTGTCGTCCTCGGTCGGGCGGTGGTGATACTTGCCTGGTGACTTGGGTACCAGTTTCTCAAAGAACGTCTCGATGTCCTTGAGCACCTCGGGATCGGCATTGGCTTGCACCAAAAGCGCAGCACCCGTGTGGACGCACCAAAGGGTCAGCAGGCCCGAGACAAACTCATGTTCGGACACCGCACGCTGAACCTTCCCACTGATGTCGGTAAGGGATTTGCCGGGAGTTTCAATGGACAGCTCAAAAAACTCTTGCTTCATCCAGCTGGCCCTTTCCTTGATTTAACGCGAACGCGCCCAGCTTTCTACACTCCGCTTGGCGTTCAGTAGCGGGGTTCAAGTATATGATTTTGAACGTATATTGACTGTACGTTTATGCAAACAGGCTTTTGAACCTGTCCACACACAGACGAAAACCATCTTCGAAGTTTCCGTTGCCGGGGTGATAAACGCTCTCGAAGGAAATGACGCCATCATAGCCGTCGGATCGGAGCGCGTCCGCGATGGGTTGGAACAGAGGCGCAAGCTGACCTTCCCCCATTCGACGCACTTCCAGCGTTGCCCGCGGTGTGTCGACCTTTACGTCCTTGATGTGAATGTGACCCAAGTAGCCGCCGCGCAGTTCTTCATAACCGTCTGGGTATGCCAGTTCATGGCACCAACAGTTGTTTCCGGGGTCCCACAGCACTTTCAAACTGTCTTTTGCGTCCAACTCGTCGATCAGTTTGCGGGCTGTGTAGTTGGAATTGACCAGCGTGCCGTTTCCGGTTTCCACGACGAGAGTCACGCCCTCAGCTCTTGCCAGTTCAACCGCCGGCGCGATCAGAGGCGGCATCGTGTCCCATACCCCATGCGCTACATTCCACTTTTCGGCGCCGTTTTTTCCCCAGAGTATCTGCTCTTTTCTTTGGGTCATGATCCGGACGAGCGGAGACCCAACAACATGTGCCATGTCGATCACGCGTTTCAAAGCGTCCATATGCCGAGTGTGCAGGTCGTCGCCGGGTCTGTTGGCAGCTGTCATCCCTGCAAAGATATGGCGCGACAGACACGACACAGGCTTGCCCCGGTCGCGCAAGAGCGCGTCGATCTCGGCAATTTCCTGTGGGGAATGGTCCCCGACCTCCGTATCGCCAACGAACTGAAGCTCTGCATAGTCCAGACCGAATTCGTCCATAACGTCCACCGCATGCCGCAGATCGCGGGAAATGCCGTCGCAAATCACTCCTAATTTCATGTCCGGCCCCCTCAGCGATGCAATTCTGCGCCAACGATTTCTTCGATGACGCGGGTACATACCCAGTTGTCGCCATTCGGGTATTTGGTTTTTCCCGCATGAAAGATCTGCATTGCGGATGACGCTGTGTGCATGGGAACGCCCAACGCACCGGCCAGTGCCAGCGAGATCGTCAGGTCCTTATGCATGGTTGCGATATGGCTACCGGTGGCTTCGAACTTGCGATCAATGATGTTTTCAAGGGCGGTATTCACGACGCCGCACCCAGCGCTGGAGGACGAGAACACATCAATCAATGCCTGACCGTTGACACCGGCTTTGGCCGCGAGAGCCGCAGCCTCGAACGTGGCGGAAAAGATCGATCCGATAAGGGATTGTAGGCAGGCTTTCACGGTTTGCCCGTCGCCTGCGTTTTCTCCGACCCGATGAATGGTTGCCGACACTGCCTGCATGATTTCGGCATTTCGGTCCAGCACATCCGAAGCTCCGGCAGCCATCATCGTCAATGTGCCGTTCTGCGCGCCGGGAAAACCACCCGAAACCGGGGTGTCGATCAGGTGGATGCCCGACCCCTCCATGTCTTGTCCGATAGCGGTCGCTTCTGCCGGGGGAATGGTCGCCGATAGTATGACAGTTCCGCCTTTGGCCATGTTCGCAACCAGGCCATCTTCACCCAGAATGACATCGCGGGCCTGATCTCCGTTCATCACCATGACAAACACAGCGGCGGCGTGACGGCCGACCTGTCCCACGCTGTCCTTGGCCAGGCCGCCCATGTCGGTAAATGCCGTCATGCGTGTCTCGCTCAGGTCGAAACCGGATGTTTCAAAGCCATTCTTGATCAGGTTCTTGGCAAGGCCGCTGCCCATGTCACCAAGGCCGATTACGCCTGCTGTTTTCATTTGGATTCCTCCCGTTTTTCCGCCATTTCCGTATGGCAGACGTTTCGAAAAATGATGCCCAATCGCATCGGTTTTCGCGGGAGTTTCACGCGTCTTGAGCAGACGTCGGGCGAGTCCGGAAGACACCCCGCTGCCCGTTTACGTGCCGTAAGTAAACGAAGAATGCAGCGCTCAGGCAAGCAAAGAAGTGTTACGGGCGGAAAGAAACTGCCTGATCCGACGCGTCAGGAAAACGCCGCCACTATGCCGCGTAGTTCCGCCAGCCCGCGCATTCGTCCGATCAGCGGATAACCGGGAGTGCTGTGTCCGCCGAGATCGCTCAGCAGTTCTTGTCCGTGGTCAGGCCGCATCGGAATTTGCCAGTCGTCCCGCCCCTGGGATTTGCGGCGGCGTTGTTCGTTCATCAACTCGCGAATGGTGCCGACCATGTCGGTGTCGCCCTCCAAATGCGGGGCCTCAAAAAAGTCCGGCTTCTGACTGTCTGACCCGGCGATGCGTTGGGTATTCCGCAGATGGACAAAGTGAATTCGGTCGCCATGCCTGCGCACGAAGTCCGGCCCATCGAATTCGGGGGACACTCCCAGCGATCCGGTACACAACGTTGCGCCATTCGCCAACAAATCAACCGCATCCAGAACGGCGCCGTAGTCATCGGTACTGGACATGATCCGCGGCAGACCAAGCAAGGAGAACGGCGGATCATCCGGATGACAGCACAAGCGTAGTTCCAGTTCTTGGGCGACTGGTGCGACTTCTGACAGGAAGTCGATCAGGTTTGCGCGAAGCCGGTCACGGTCTATATGAGCATAGGTCTGCAACAAAGCGCGCACGTCCTGCACGCTCCACTGATCGTTGGCGCCGGGCAGCCCCGCAGTGACATTGTGTTGCAACTGGGCCTTGGATTCATCCGACATGCGCAAGAAGCGATCCTTGGCCGTTTGCTCGACGACGCTGGAATAGTCTTCGGACGCGCCCGGTCGCTTGAGAATATGTATGTCGAAAACAGCAAAATCGGTCAGGTCGAACAGCATGGCCGTTCCGCCGTGCGGCTGCGGGGCGCGAAGGGCGGTGCGCGTCCAGTCCAGGATTGGCATGAAGTTGTAGCAAACGACTTTGATGCCACGGGCGGATAGGGACCTGAGGCTGGACTTATACGCCTGCAGATGTTCAGCCATGTCTGCGGACTGTGTTTTGATCGCCTCGGAGACGGGCAGGCTTTCGACAACGTCCCAACTGTACCCGGCAGTAGCCAGAACGGCCTGCCGATCGGCGATGCTCGGTTCGTCCCAGGGTTGTCCCGGGGGGATGTGATGCAGTGCGGTGACGATGCCCTGAACCCCGACTTGATGGAGATCGGCCAGGGCGATCGGATCATCAGGTCCGAACCAACGCCAGCATTGTTTCATGGCAGCCATCCTTCATACAGCGGGTGATCGGGCCTGATGGGAAGGGCAACACGCTGCCCGGTGCGCGCCGCGTGATAAATCGCCGTCACAATGCCGATGGACGCAGCGCCGTCCTGCAGCGTAACGGCCGAATTTGCCTCGGACCGCAGTGCCTTGCCGACTTCGGCAAAGAAGCCTTCGAAACCAATTGGCTCGGCGGCGACGGCCGCAAGAACCTCGTCGATAGCGGCTTGATCCACCGGGTCCCGCGCGACGAATGCCCAGGGCGATTGACCTGGGGCATAGGGTTCCGTACCTGAGGTGGCGGTCACCTTTTCAAAGACGAACCGCAGGCGGGTTTCGTCCGTGGCGGCGCCTAGTGTGATATTGCTTGTGCACAATGCTCCGGAAGTCATGCCAAAGCAGATCGCTGCGCAATCTTCGGTCTCGATCGGGTTGACCCGCGTTGTGGCCATTGCGGACACCCAGGCTATATCACCCGCGATATGAGTCAGCAGATCATGGTTGTGGATGGCATGGCCCAGCACTGCGCCGCCGCGTTCACCGGCCCATGTTCCCCGCCACGGCACCGCGTAATAGTCTGCCCCTCGGGACCAATGGGTTTCAAGCGCGGCCGTTTGGACTGCTCCGGTCAGGCCGGCGCGTTGCAGGTGGCGCAATTGGGCCAGTGACGGCCCCCACCGGTATTGAAAAACTGGAAACACGTGCTTGCCCGCGCTGTGGGCCGCTGCCGTGATCCGATCCACGTCCTGCATCGAGGTCGCAAGGGGTTTTTCGCAGACAACGTGTTTTCCTGCGGCCAGTGCCGCAAGAGTGGTCGGCACATGCAGATGGGGCGGCAGGCAGATGTCGATGACGTCAATCGCCGGATCATCCAGCGCGTCCTGAATGTTGGTCAGTGCCCGAAAATCCGCGTTCTGTCGAATCTGTTCGATCCGGTCCGTATTCTGTTCCACCACGGCGGCTACGCGGAATGTGCGGTCAAGCCGTTCCAGCGCGTCCAGATGTTGCGCACCGATACCTGCGCCAAGGATCGCAACGTTGATCATCTGCGTTCCGCCATTTCCTGCGCGCGCAGCGCGAGTTCCATGACCGTAAAGCAGTGGGTCTGCGTCATCGCGGTTTCGGTCCGGTTACGGATGTCATCGGCGAGGCGCGAAAAGTAGGGAAGGCCGGCGTTGGTTGCGTCGATCTTTTGGCAGGTTTCACCATTGACGAGGATCAGATGGTCCGTCCCTTTGGCCCCACCCACATCAACGTATTTCCGCAACTCGATATAGCCTTCGGTGCCAAGGATTGTCAGGCGGCCATCCCCCCAGTTTGGCAAGGCATCCGGAGTGAACCAGTCAACCCGGATGTAACCGGTGCCATTCTCGCTTCGTAGATTGACCTCGCCAAAATCCTGCAATCCGGGATCGTTGGAGTTTGCATAGTTCGCCACATAGGCGTTTGTGATTTCTGCGGTTTTTGAACCTGTGTAATGCAGGAATTGGTCAATCTGATGCGAGGCGATGTCGGTCAGAATACCGCCATAGCGGTCACGCTGAAAAAACCACTTCGGCCGGGTTGCCCGGTTCAATCGGTGGGGGCCAAGTCCGACCGTCTGGATTACGCGCCCGATGGCACCGGCCTCGACCAACTCGGTCGCCCGGGTGCTGACAGGCGTTTCAAACCGTTCGGAAAAATTCACCGACCAGATGCGACCGGTGTCCGCGACAGTTCGCTTGATCTGGTCGAGCTGTTCGAAAGTCGTGCAGCCCGGCTTGTCGCTCATGACGTCCATGTCGTTCTGCATGGCGCGGATCGTCAACGCGGCTCTATCTGCCGGAACTGCGGAAATAAGCGCTAGATCCGCCCCGCAAGTTAGGGCGTCTTCCAGTCGGGCCAGCCGCGGAATATCGGGAAACCTTTTGACGTAGCCCGCCAGCGTTTCGGGTTCGCCTTGTGTCCAATAGCCAACGCAGTCCACTCCGATTTTGCGCATGTTTTCCGTCATGCCATAGATATGGCGGTGGTCCAGGCCAAGGGCGACGCAGGTCAGGTTCATGAGATGACTCGTGTTTTCTGGCCGGTTCGATTGGCGATCTGCATCGCGTCGATGACGGCGTGGGTCAAAAGGGCACTGCGTCCGGTTGCCATGGGCCGCGTTCCACCGGCAACGGCCTCAGCGAAATCCTCGATGACCGACTGGTGCCATGCATGGGTGAACGCCATGGGATCGGCCCCTCCGCCTGTGGCGGACATTTCGCCAACCGTGGATATCTGACCATCGAAAGTGGTCAAGGTCAGGACACCTGACTCCAGATGCGCTTTGGCGCGCGTTCCATGAATGGTTATGGACTCAGCGGCCCCAGGATATTCGGCAGTAGTCGCCATCAAAGTTCCCACCGCGCCGCTATCCATTTCAAAGACTGCACCTGCCCAATCCTCGGCCTCGAGATCGTGTAGTGGAGTTTTTCTCATTACAGCCTGAATGTCCGAGATCGGCCCCAGCAGCCACATCGTGAGGTCAAGCGTGTGGATTGCCTGCGAGATCATGACACCGCCTCCGTCGCGCGCATAAGTGCCGCGACCTGGCTCGTCATAGTAGCTCTGATCACGCCACCAGGGGACGCGGATCTCCACTGTGGCGATCGCGCCCAGTTCCCCCTGTTCAATGGCTGATTTCAGCGCCTGCGAGGCGGCGCGGGCGCGGTGCTGAAAAACGATGCCCAGCGGCACACCAGACACCTCGCACTGCTCGACAATGGCTGTCGCGGCGTCCAGCGTTCTTTCGATAGGCTTTTCCATCAGGATCGGTTTCGAAGCGGTCGAAAGAACCCGAACCAATTCTGTGCGCTGATCGGGCGGGGTTGCGATGATCGCAAAGTCGACGTTTGGGTCGTTGGCGATTTCCTCGACCGAGCTGTACGCGCGGGTGTCGTTTCGCTGCGCGAACTCAGCTGCTTTTTCAGGATTGCGCCCGAGGACGCCGGCAAGATTGAGGCCTTGCTCCGATGCCTGAATGGCAGCGACATGCGTGCCCGAAACCATTCCCAAACCAATCAGCGCAATATTCATTCATTCCCCCGGATCACCCGGTCAGTCTGCGGGTCCGAACGGGAAAGATGCAACCATTAAAAACTGTGCTAACAATTGCGGGCAGAAGTATCGGAGGCAGAATTGACTGGTAATTTGAATGGGATGGCAGAAGACCTGTACCTGGGCATCAAAGACCTGCCAATCGTGTCTCCGCATGGTCACTGCGATCCGGGGTGGTTCGCAACCGATGCGCCGTTTCCCAACCCGGCAGAGCTGCTTGTGGTTCCCGACCATTACGTGTTCCGTATGCTCTATTCGCAGGGCGTTCCCTTGTCGGAACTCGGCGTTGGGGAAGAGGGGCGAAAGAAGGATCCTCGCGCCGTTTTCCGCATCTTTGCCGAGCACTGGCATCTGTTTCTGGGAACGCCTTCCCGGATCTGGATGAACTACGTGCTGCATCAAACGCTGGGCGTGTCTGAGGAGTTGTCTTCGCGCACGGCAGATCTGATCTATGACATGATTTCAGACAAGCTGGCGCAACCCGATTTTCGCCCGAGGGCTTTGTTCGACCGGTTCGGGGTCGAAGTTCTGGCCACCACGGATTCCGCTCTCGACGGCCTCGCGGAGCATCGGGATATCCGTGCAAGCGGTTGGGGCGGGCGAGTTATTCCGACGTTCCGCCCAGACGGGGTTTTGGATGGGGCGGACCCGGAGTTTGTACAGAACCTGAACAAGTTGGCCGAGCTGACAGGCTGCGATCTGGGCAGCTATGATGGCTACCTCAATGCGCTGCGGATGCGGCGGGCTTATTTCGTCCAACTAGGATGTACGGCCACCGACCACGGTATCGAACGCGTGCAGACTGAGTGGCTGGACGACCCGGATGCGCTGTACCAACGGCTGAGACGGCAGGACGGGACTGAACAGGATGCTCGCCGGTTCTACGGTCATATGCTGATCGAAATGGCGCAGATGTCTGTCGATGATGGCCTGACCATGCAGATACATGCTGGCAGCAAGCGCAACACGAACGACGAGGTAATGCGGGACTTCGGGCGGGACAAGGGGGCCGACATTCCAATCGCGATGGATTGGGTCACGGGCCTTGAGGCGCTGCTGAACCGGGTCGGAAACTCGCCCGAACTGCGCATCATACTCTTTACATTGGACGAAGGCACCTACGCCCGTGAACTGGCCCCTATGGCAGGACATTGGCCGTGCCTTCGGATCGGGCCGCCTTGGTGGTTCCACGACAGCCCAGCCGGGATTGCGAGGTATTTCGACCAGGTAGTTGAAACGGCCGGATACTACAATCTGGCCGGGTTCAATGACGACACGCGGGCTTTTCTGTCCATTCCTGCGCGGCACGATCTGTGGCGACGAGGTGTTGCGATTCATTTGGCCGAGCAGGTTGGGCGTGGTTACTTCGGTCGGGATAGTGCCGAGCATCTTGCACGGTTGCTTGCGGTCGATCTGGCGAAACAGGTTTACGGATTGCATATCTAGATGGGTACAATTCTTCACTTTGGCCTTGGAAACTTCGCCCGGGCGCATTTGCTGGACTACACCGATCAAGCGGGCGGATGGGACGTTGTCGGCGTCAGCCTGCGTTCATCCTCGGTTCGGGATGGATTGGCGCGACAAGGTTTCGAGTACGATTTGTGCGTACAGGGGCAGGGCGTCCGGCACATCAAAGCGCTGCGTGACGTTCTGGTCGCGCCCAATGATCGCGCAGCGATTTTCGATGTGATGGCGAATGCCGAGATCATTTCGGCGACCGTCACCGAGAAAGGTTACCATTTGGACGCCGCGGGCAATCTGAACCTTCAGGACCCGGCGGTTGCCGCCGATCTGGCGAGGCAGGGGCCTTCGACGCTGATCGGGTTTCTAGCTTTCGGCCTTGCGGGACGGCGAAAGCCTGTGACGGTGCTAAGCTGCGACAACCGAATGGAAAACGGCAATACGCTCGAAACGGCAGTCGCCGATTTTGCGGAAGCAGCTGGTCTGGACATGGATTGGGGTGCCGTACGCTTCCCCAACGCGATGGTCGACCGGATCACCCCGGCCACCACGGACGCCGTTCGGGCAATCAGCGGAGACCATATGGCTGTTCCGACCGAGGCGTTCTCGGAGTGGGTGATCGAAGACAATTTCGCCGGTCCTCACCCGGATTGGCCGGGCGTGCAACTGGTCGATGACGTAGCCCCGCACGAGATGCGAAAGCTGCGCATGTTGAACGGGGCCCATTCCCTGTTGGCTTATGCCGGGTTGGAGCGCGGCCTGACCTACGTCCACGAAGCGGTTCGAGACCCGGTTCTGCGCCCGCTGGTTTCCGAGTTGATGAAGGATGCGGGCGCAACGCTACCCGCAGCACTACAAGCACAAGCTACGGATTATGCCGAGGCTCTGTTGCAGCGCTTTGAAAACCCCGAGCTGGCGCACCGTCTGGACCAAATCGCGATGGATGGCAGCCAGAAGCTGCCGTATCGGTTTGTTCCCACACTCCGTGAGACCGGATCTCAGGCGGCGATTGCGGGCCTGCGGGCCTGGATCTCCTATTGCATTTCCGAAACTGCGAAAGGTAGGGCGCTGAACGATCCTTGCGCGTTGGAAATCGCCTCGGCTGTCAAGCAGCCAGATCCGGTAGTGCCGCTGTTGCGTCTTGTCGGTGCCGAAGATCTCGCGCCACTTATCCGGGAATGATCGCGCCGCGAAACTGAACAACGGTGGACGCCAGATTGTGTCCGGCTATAAGGGCCTCGGCCTGTGATTTTCCTGTCAGCAAGGCCGCGAGGTACCCACCGTTGAAACTGTCGCCCGCCGCTGTGGTGTCCAGCACATTTTTGGCAGGTTCATAGGTTTGGTCAATGTTCTGACCGATGGACAGTGGGCCATTCTCTCCGCGCTTCAAGGCACCGACACCGTGATGATCGGCAAAGCGTACCGTCACCTGATCCGCGCTTTCCTCGAACAGCGCCATCTCGTCGTCAATGGACGGTAGGGCAATATCCGCACGCTGCCAAAGCCTTTGGTTGATCTGCCGGGTGTGTTCGACGCTGTCCCAAAGACGCGGACGAAAGTTGCTGTCATAGACCAACCGGGCTGAAGAGCCTTCGAGCCAATCCAGAAGCGCAAGCCTCACAGATTGCGGAAGAATGGCCACCGAAATCCCTGACAAGTACAGCACGTCGTAACCGTTCAGAAGGCTGAAGTCGTGATCAGCAAAAAGCTGGCGGGCGGCCGCCTCGCTGCGCCAATAGGTAAAGCTGCGTTCACCGTCCGCAGATGTCGTGATCGCGTATAGTCCCGGAGAGGCGTTCGGAATGATGCGGATGCCAGATGTCCCGATGCCATGACTGGCGATGAAGTCGGCGATGCGCTCCGAGAATGGATCGTCGCCCAGACATGTCACATACTCCACCTGCAGCTCAGGAGCGGCGCGGTGCATGTAGATGGCCGTGTTCAGCGTATCCCCCGCAACGCCCACCTTTGCGCCGGTGTCCAGCATGGACAATTCGATCATTGCTTCGCCGATGCAGGCAATTCGCGTCATTTCTTTTCTCTTTTCCAGATGATGAGCCCGGCGACCATGATCAACGCAGCTCCTGCCAACGTGAATGCGTCCGGTACCGTGTCAAAGAAAAGGTAGCCCCAGATCGCAACGTAGATCAGGAACGAATAGGTGAATGGCATCAACTGGTTCGCAGTTCCGAACCGATGCGCGTTCGTCAGCAGTTGATGCCCGCACCAGCCAAAGACGCCAAGGCTGATGAGGACAATCAGGCTCCACGTGTTTTCCGGCTGGGCCCAAAACCAGATGGCGAAGGGCAGCAGGACCAACGTACCGGTAAGCCCGAGGTAGAATTGCATGGTGTCCACGGCAACAACCCCGGACAGCCTGCGCGTCATGATCGAGTACAAAGCCAAAGCGGTGGCGTTGTAGACGATCAGTAACATGGTCGGATGAAAGGCCGAACCAAGCGGCCGCACGACAACCAACACCCCCAGAAAGCCCAGGATGATAGCCGCCCAACGCCATGGTCCCACTCTCTCCTTCAACACGAAAACGGACAGGAAGCACACGATGACCGGGCTTGAGAACATGATTGCCGACACGACGGTCAGAGGCAAAAACCGCAGGGCATAAAAATTGAAAACGGTCGCCGAGATCAGCAGCAAGGCCCGGCTAATGACCTGCCATGGATGGTCGGTCTTGAACCGGTTGGCCTCAATCCCGCCCTTGGCGATCACCCCCACTGAGATCACGAAGTGCCCCGCATAGCGCATGAACGCCAACTGAAATGCCGGCACGCCGGCCAACGCCAACCATTTGGCCCCAAGGTCAACCAGCGAAAAGAACAGCCACGCCGTCAGCATCAGCACGATGCCAAGGCGCGGCAGGTCCGCATTGGGGTTGGCGGTGACGGCCATCGATCAGGTGTTGAAACGCTTGACGTAGTAGTCAACCATCTGGCTGACCATGTCATCCGCCTGACCGTGGTCGCGCGCGTCATTCAGCGCCGAAAGCGCGCACTGCGACATCACGCTGGTGACGCCTGCATCGCGTGCCATACGGTCATAATACCCGAGGTCTTTTGCCGCGTTCTTGATGGCAAAGGCCAGCTGGTTTGGATCATTCTCGACGCCGTAGGCTTTGACGAAATCCATCATTCCGGAATGCAGCGGCCCAGCGGCCATAACGTCATACACCTGCTTGCGGTCAACTCCGGTGATATCTGCCATGGCGAAGGCTTCGGCCATCGCGTTTGCGACGGTCATTCCGAAGAAGTTGTTGATCAGCTTGATCGTGTGTCCGGAGCCAACGGGGCCAAGGAAAAAAACGTTTTCGCCCAAATCTTTAAGTGTCGGCTCAGCCTTGTCAAAGGCCGCCTTGTCGCCGGACGTCATGATGTTGAGCCTGCCTTCTAGCGCGTGCGAAGGCGTCCGGCCAAGTGGTGCATCCAGGTAGCTTCCGCCAGCTGCGGCAACCTCCTCGGCCAAGGCGCGTGTGCTGCCCGGAAGCGAGGTGCCAAAGTCGATGACGATCGCCCCGGGTTTCAATCCCGCAATCACTCCATCTGCGCCGCGCATACGGCCTTCGACTTGTTCGGAGGTGCCCATGCACAACATCACGATGTCGCTGGCCTGAGCCAGTTCTTGGGCGTTTTGCATCTCGCGGGCGCCCCGGTCAATCGCAGCGTCCAAGTATGTGCGGTCGCGGTTTCCCAATACAGCGACCGAGTATTCCTGGTCCAACAGTCGGCTCACCATGGCTCCGCCCATTAGTCCCAAGCCGATAAACCCGATTGATGGTTTGCTCATTGGTTTCCCTTTCCGTGAATGTGTCTGGTTTTCACTCTTGTGTCTGATGCGGGCGGCTTTGCAGTTTGAATGCTCACATTGCCCGGCCGATAATTATTGGTTTTTGAGTGGTCCGGAATTTTGCCGGGCCGTATGATCATCACGCCGGTGCCCGCGCTCGAGCTGTTCGCGCCTTTAGCCCTTGTTCGATCCATGATGTGACCTCGAGCGTCCGGGCTGCGTCCTCGACGTCGATCAGTGGAGGGGCGCCGTCGATCACGTCAAGGAAGTGATCCAGTTGCGCCTCAAGTGGTGCGCGTTGTTGTTCCGGTCGTGTAAGTTGGTCTTTCTGGGCCGCAGTGCCCCAATCCTTTCCGCGCCACAGTGTCATGGAGGGAAAACTGACAGCGCCGCTGGTTCCCGTGATCCACATCATGTCCTGGTGGGTCGTGCCGATATTCGGGTTTTCGCCGGTTCCGGCCTCAAACCCCCAAGGGCTGGGTGCGGTGTCGGCAAAGCTGATAGTCCCCGTCGCGCCGTTTTCGAACGCGATCGCAACAGCCCCGCTTTCTATCCTATCCGATCCGCGGATTGATGCTCCGGGCAGGGCGACGACATCCGAGATTTCTCCGATCACAAAGCGCAAGACATCGATATCATGCACCAGATTGATCATGAC
Source organism: Ruegeria sp. AG1 (assembly GCF_056541705.1). Taxonomy (NCBI): domain Bacteria; kingdom Pseudomonadati; phylum Pseudomonadota; class Alphaproteobacteria; order Rhodobacterales; family Roseobacteraceae; genus Ruegeria; species Ruegeria sp. AG1. The sequence continues at coordinate 12,838 of NZ_JBQFYU010000004.1, forward strand.
TGGACTGCCATCGGAAGTCCGCCAGTTCTGTTCAAAATAGCTTTCGGGTTTACGCATGGCCCACAGCAACGAGACGTTGATGACTTGTCCGATCGTACCTTGCGCGATCACCGCTTTCAGGTGCTGTAAGGTTGTGTGATATCGCCGATGGTGGCCTACAAGGCTGCGGACATCGACCTTGCGAACGGCCGTCCTAAGGCGCTGGGCATCATCGATCGATGCGGCAACCGGCTTTTCGATCAGCATGTGCCAACCGCGGGATGCGGCCAGAATGCCATGTTCGGCATGCAGGCGGGTCGGCGTCGCGATGATGACGCCATCCACCGGGTCCTGCACCTCGTCCATACTGGCAAAACGCGGCGCGTCGATCTGGATCGAGCCGTCTGGATCGGCCAATCCGACCAACATGCAGCCGGGATGCTCAATAACGGCGCGGACGTGGCGGATACCGATCAATCCGCCGCCGGCTATAAGGATCCGTTTCACATCACCGCTCCGATTTGCCAGGGAACGAATTCGTAGTCACCCAGGCCTTGCGCCTCTGACTTGGTCCGTGCGCCCGATGCGACTTGCAGAAGCCGTCGGTATATTTCCTGTCCTTTTTCTTCGACGCTGGCACCTTTGGTCAGAATGTCGCCCGCATCAACGTCCATGTCTTCGGGCATGCGCGCTGCCAACTCAGAGTTAGTAGCGATTTTCAACGTAGGCGCCGGTTTCGACCCAAAGGCAGAGCCGCGCCCCGTGGTGAAACACACTAGGTTGCAACCGGCTGCGATCTGCCCGGTCACCGAGGCCGGGTCATATCCGGGGCTGTCCATGAAGGTGAAGCCTTTGGCGGTGATGGGTTCGGCGTATTTGAATACACCGGTCAATGGGGTGGTTCCGCCCTTCGCCGCTGCACCCAGCGACTTCTCAAGGATGGTCGTCAGACCGCCTTGCTTGTTGCCGGGGCTTGGGTTGTTGTCCATCGAACCGTGATTGCGGGCGGTATAGTCCTGCCACCAATCGATCAGTCCGATCAGTTTCTCCCCAGTTGCGCGACCAAGGGCGCGGCGGGTCAAAAGGTGTTCGGCTCCGTAGATTTCGGGTGTTTCCGCAAGGACTCCTGTGCCACCTTGGGCGACCAACAGGTCGCAGGCATATCCGAGCGCCGGGTTCGCGGTCACACCTGACCAAGCGTCCGACCCACCGCATTGCAGCGCAACCATCAGTTCAGACGCCGGGGCTTCGCTGCGCCGCGCCTCATTAGCAATGGGAAGCATCTGGTTGATCTTGCTGATGCCCATTTCCACGGTCCGGCGCAATCCGGCGACGTTCTGGATGTTCATCGTCTGGAAGGTGGGGCTCTGCTTCAGCCCATACGCGTCCAACAGCCAGTCGATCTGGTTCATCTCGCAGCCCAGACCGACCATCAGAACAGCAGCGTGGTTGGGATGTTTCGCAAACCCCCACATGACCCGTTGAAGAGCTTCGAAGCCGTCGCCGGAATCGGCCATTCCGCAGCCCGTTCCGTGGACAAAGGCCACCACGCCGTCGACGTTCGGAAACTCGGCCAGCTTGTCCGGCGTAAAGTGGTTGGCGATCATCCGGGCCGCAGTCGCTGAACAGTTCACGGTGGTTAGAACCGCGACGTAATTGCGCGTACCGACCCGACCGCTGTCCCGGTGGTAGCCCATGAAAGTATCGACCGAAGTGGCGGGTTTCGTAGGCCTGTGATCCGTCGCAAACTCGTAGTCCACGCTGGTGTTGCGGAACTCGATATTGTGGGTGTGCACATGGTCGCCGGGTTCGATCGGTTGGGTGGCGTAACCGATGATCTGCGAGTACTTTCTGACCGGATCGCCGGGTGCAAGAACCCGCGTGGCGACCTTGTGTCCCGAGGGGATGCGCGCATTGGTTGTAACATCCTCGACCATATTGCCGACCTCCAGGGGCCGAGTTGCAACCACCACGCTATCCGTTCGATCTAAACGTACAAAAGTCATAATCAGCTTTCCTGGCGGCAGCTAGGCGCAGAACGGCGAGTCCGATGTCCACCGGTGAATATCTATATGCGGCTGTCCAGACAGCCTTGCTCGCGCCGCCTCCCAATTGGATTTGCAGACACGCCAATCTCGTAGCTCGGTTTCGGGGCGCGATCTGGACCTTGCGACGAAGCTGGGGAAATGGTCTCGACCAGTGGGCTGGCCCACCGCACTAAAGCGGATATCGAACGACCAGCGGAACCGGTCCGTTTCATTGACCAGCGAAGCATGTGGCGTCAGAGGGTGAAACAGGATGATCCCGCCCGCCTTGACAGGCAGAGGCACAGCTCGGCCTTCGTCAATGAACCCGTCGGCAATGCCTGTCTGCGTTCGCGCGCAATGTGGCAGAATGGATTGGTCCTGTGCCTTTGGCAGCACTTGCAGGCAGCCATTTTCGACCGTTGCATCGTTGACGGCAATCCAAACCGTGACCATGTCGGTCTGGTCCGCATCCTCCAACGCAACCGCCCGGTCCTGATGCCAGTCCGTTGCGGTGATATGCGCGCGCACCTCGTCCTTGGACAGCTTGAGAGCAGGGGGCTTCAGCCGAACGTGCTGGATCGGATTGCTGACCAACTCTGGCCCGATCAACTGCTCGACAATGTCAAGCAAGGGTTGGGCCGTCAGCAAGTCGAACACTGCGGGTCCAATATGGAACGGTGTGTCCGCCATGATCCGATCGCCGGGCAACGAGATGTCCAGCGGCTGGAAATAGTCGCAACCGGCCTGATAGGCGGACAGAAGTTTGTCCCAGAAGGTCATTCCTGACGGTTCTTCCTTGACCAGCCCGTTTTCGTACCAACCGTCATAGAGCCGGTTCAGGACATCCGAGTATTCGGCCTGAACCCGATCCAGCACATCGCTGGGAATTACATCCTCGACCACGAGGTATCCGTCCGTCTGGAACTTGCCAATCTGATTTTGTGTCAGCATGGGTGCGACCTCACAACAGCAGCGCGATGATGCCCGGCCAGATCAGAAGAACGGAAAGCGCCAGCAACTGGATCCCGATGAATGGCAGGAAGCCGCGGAAGATATCCGTCAGACTGATATGCGGCGGGGCCACCGACTTCAGGTAGAACGCCGCCGGGCCGAAAGGGGGCGACAGGAAGCTGACCTGCATGTTCATACAGAACACGACGCCGAACCAGATGGCGACATGACTCGGCTCCAACTGGCCAAAGACACCGATTTCTTCGATAGGAAGGCGCAGGACGATCGGCAGAAAGACCGGAATGATCAGCAGCACGATGCCGACCCAATCCATGAATGCGCCCATGAACAGCAAGATCAGCATCATCACCAGAATGACCAGCATGGTCGGCAGCTCCTGGCCGACGATTAGGTCGGCCACGTATTGGGGCCCGCCAGCAATTGTGTAGGCACCCGCCAGCGCGGCGGCCCCGATCGTAACCCAGATGATGGTGCCTGTGGATTTTAGGGTTCGCATCAAGCTATCCCAAACCAGCTCGAACGATCCTTCACCCCGCAGGATGGCGATGATCAGGACGGCGAAGGCGCCCATACCAGCAGCCTCGGTGATGCCTGTGATCCCGCCGTAGATTGAGCCGAGAACGACGCCGATGACGACCAGCGGCGCAACGAGGCCTTTGCCCATTTCCCACCCGATTTTGGCGCGCTCTCTGCCAAAGACGAAGAAGATCAGCAGAAGGGCAACGATTGTAATGCCGGCAAACCAGGGCAGGTAGTCTGCTGTTCCCAGCCTCGCGGGCTCGCCCTGGCTGGCAGCGTTCGAGCCTGAGAGCTCGAAGAACGCGGCCCGGATAAACAGAACTGTGGAAAACCCGGCGACGACGATGCTCATGAAGGCCCCAAACAATTTGCGTTTTTCGGCGGGTTCTGGGTCGTTTGGGTCCGGTTCCGGCAGCGGAGCGTGATGAGGATTCAACTGCGTGCGGATGATGATGTACAGGATGATCATCGAGGCCAGCATGAAGCCGGGAATGAAAGACGCCGTGAACAGCGACTTGATCGAGGTTTCGGTGATCAGCCCATAGATGATCAGAACGATCGAGGGCGGGATCATTGTCCCCAGCGACCCCGAGGCGCAGATGACGCCGATCGCGAGGTTCTGGTCGTAGCCTAGGCGCAGCATCTGGGGCAGGGCGATCAGGCCTAGCAAGACAACCTCACCACCGATGATGCCGGACATGGCCGCCATGATCACCGCCATGATCGAGGTCACGATTGCGATGCCGCCGCGTGTTCTGGACAGCCAGACATTCAACGACGAATACATGTCACGCGCGATCCCGGATCGCTCTAACAGCGACGCCATAAAGATAAACAATGGCACTGATATGAGCACGTAGTCCGTTAAGAGCCCGTATATCTTCTGCGCCAGAATATAGAGCGGTCCAGTGCCTGGCCGACCGGTGAGAACCCCGTCGCCGAATGAAAATGGGTTCAAAAGCAGTGTCGGTTCGAACTTCAGGACAAGAACCAGAACCGCAAGGGAAGCTGAGGCCAGACCCAAAGGCATCCCGATCGCCAGAAGCACGATCAGGGCGACCATCAGGATGAGTGAGATTGTTCCAATATCCATCAGTCTTGTCCCACCGCTCGTTTGATCATTTCAATTTCGTCTTCGTCCGGTTCATCTGTGTGGATTTCCGGTTCTTTGTTCCAATCCGCGATCAAGTTCAAAATTGCTTGCATTGCGACGAGCGTAATTACGATCAGCACCATCGGCTGCAACGTCGCCGGGATCGGAGGATTGAAGGCAGAGCCATAAAGCTCCCATTTATAGAGCTTGTTGACGAACACCTGTTTGTAGCTGCCGTAGACCAGAAAGAAGGCAAACAGCACGATCAGTATCGTCGAGACCGTATCAAAAACGCGCTGAAGCCATCGTGGAACTGCGTCGTAGAGCAGGAATATTCGAATGTGACTGCGTTGTTGCATGGCGTAGTAGCCAGACATCAAAAACACAAAGCTGGCGAACCAGAGTGTCATTTCATTGGCCCACTCGGTCGGCTTTTCCAGGATATAGCGCATGAAGACTTCGTAGAGCATGACGACAGTCATGATTGCGATCATCATCATCGTCACTCGGCCTATGAACAGGGCGAAACGATCCATAACCGTCGTGCCTTCGAACTCCATCGTCGCTGGGCGCACGGTCTTGGTACCAATCACTGCAAGAAACGGGAGAAGGACGAGCGCGGCCACGTCGATGATGTCGACATACCCCCCGAACACGCCAGACAATTCGGGCGTGATGTCGCTGCGCAGATATATTTCTGTTACCTGACTTTTCAGGGATTCAGAGGTGTACGGCAGCCAATCCAGTAGGAACGCAGGGAGATGCCAAACAAGCCAACTGGCCGTCGCGACGAAGGCCAACGGTATGAGCCATTCAATTGGTCCGCCTGAATTCTTGTGCATCGCGTAACCCTCGTCCCTATCCTTCGATCCTGTAGTGATCGATAAAGTCTCGATCCGGCTCGACACCCAGTCCGGGGCCAGTCGGGATCACGACACGGCCGTTATTGGCCTTGACCTGATTTTGAATTTCCAGCGGTACGGTCAGCAGATCGTCCCGAAACTTGTTGTCCGTTGTGTCGAACTCCAGCATCGGCTCCCATGGGCGCAAGCCGCCTGGAATCGCGGGCATGGCCGCCAGTAAATGCAGATTTGTTGCGACAGCGATGGCGCTACCCCAGACGTGATTTACGACCGGAGTGAAATGTGCGTGGCATAAGGCCAGTACCCTGAGATACTCTGAAACACCGCCCAAAGCGCAAACTTCTGGCTGCGCTATATCTATTCCGCGATTTTCAAGAAGACCGCGCCAAGCCCAGCGATTGAATACCGCTTCTCCGCCCGAGATATTCACTTTAAGCGAAGCGCGCAATTCGCGGTATCCGTCCAGATCTTCCGGCGCGACCGGTTCTTCGAACCAATATGCCTCCAGTTCTTCCAGCGCCCGACCGACATAAAATGCGTCCGAAGTCGTATAGGCATGGTTTGCATCGACCATAAAAGGAAAGTCGTCACCAATTCCGCGTCGAACAGCTTCGCACAGCTTCACATCAGGCTTCGGGCCAAAGCCCGTTTTCATTTTGGTGGCGGTAAAACCCATTTCCTTGATATTTGCGGCTTCATCCTCAAAACGGCTGGCCAAATTAGAAATCGGTTCATCCCTGAGCATCATGCCGTAGCCGTAGCAAGGCACGCTATTACGATGCGCGCCGCCGACAATCTTATGGAGGGGGAGGCCAGAGACTTTGCCGGTGATGTCCCAAAGTGCGATGTCCACGCCGGACAAAGCCTGTATTGGCATTCCGCTTTGGCCATGGTCTCGCAAAAGGTTGTACACCTTGTGCCAGATCACGTCTTTGTCCACAGGGTCCATGCCAAGGACCATTGGCTGGATGACCTTTTCCACGATGGATTTGTTGGCAATGGCTACGTTTCCGGGGCCAAAGCACTCCCCCCAACCAGTTACCCCTTCATCTGTCTGAATCTCGACCAGATGGGTAGTGCGTTTGTCATAGTACTGTTGCGAGTAGCCCAGAACTTCCGGCATGTCGTACTGCAGTACGTGGCTTATTATTCTGGTGATTTTCATGAAGCTCTGGATCCCGGCGCCGAACCGGAGAGGCCGCAAGCGCGGCCTTTCCGTGTGTCGTAAGTCGGTCGCAGCCTGATTACTGCATTGCGCCCAGGTCACGCAGGAAGTTGATGTGGCTTTCCAGCAGCGCCTGTGCTTCAGGGGTCGTTGCGAACTCAGTCCAACCGACCTGAACGGCCGCGCGATAGGCTGCCAAGTCTTCAGGCGACCATTCGTACAACTGAACACCTTTTGCCTTCAGGTCTTTTGCAGTCTGAGCGTTCTGCACTTCGTTGATGGTCGCATTGTGCAATGCCAAGCTGTCCATTGCGACTTCCATGATCTTCTTATGGTGTGCAGGCATAGCTTCCCAAACGTCTTTGCGACAGGCGAGGTGATCTGCGGGCATCGAGTGGAAACCGGGATAGTTTGTGTGACCTGCGATCTCGTACAGACCCAGACCAACGTTGTTCGTCAGGTTCGCAGCATCCGCACCATCAATGATGCCGGTTTCCAAAGCCGTGAAGATTTCGTTGAAGTCCATCACGATCGGAGAAGCACCAAGTTCCGCGAACACCTTGGTTGCAAGGCCTGGAGGCGAGCGGAACTTCCAGTCTTTGAAGTCTTCCACTTTTGCGATCGGCTTGGTCGAAGACAGCGACTCTGGCCCGGGAATCCACCATCCAATGAATTCCATGTCGTAGCCATTGTACAGATCATTTACAGCTTCTCTTCCGCCGCCATGAAGGAGCCAGGCCATTTGCTGATATGGGTTCTGATACCCACCGAGCAGGTCGCCCGCGAACTGGAAGGCCGGATTTTTACCGGTCTGATAGCCGCCACCCGTCATGTCGCAATCCAGAATTCCGGTAGCTGCGGCGTCGAAGGTTTCAACTGATTTGACCACCGAAGAGGAATAGAACATTTCAACTTCGATTTCGCCGTTCGACATCTCCTGAATGTCTTCAACGAATTTTGCAGCCATCTGGCCAGACAGAGTTTCGGGCGAAAAATGGGTTTGAATTCTAAGCTTCGTGGTTTCTGCCATTGCGAAACCAGCTGCCATTGTCGTGGCTACGGCCGCCACGGCCGCTGTCTTGACTATTTTCATATTGTCCTCCCAGACGTTGAGCGTTGCGCGGAGAGGGAGATCTTGCCGCCTCCTTTGCCGTCACGCAGATAAACGTTAAGCCGACGAATCGAATGCAACAAGAAGAATTTGAAATTTCTAAAAATTTCGAGATTCTTGCGTAAACTCGAAAATAGGCTTAGGACCCTACTTGGGCAAAAATTGAAGGCGCATACCGGGATGAAAGAAGAAGTCGATATTTATCAAGATCTTAAAATGCGCCTCATCTCGAATGGATTCGAGCATGGAGCCAAGGTGCGGGCCGAAGAATTACGTAAAGAGTATGGCTGTTCTGCGAGTGCAGTTCGCGAAGTCCTTTTTCGTTTGTCCGCTGTAGGCTTGGTGGACTTTCAGGAACAAAAAGGTTTCCGCGTGCCAATGCGTTCGCCGCAGAAGCTTATCGAATTGACACATGTCCGTGTTTTGTTGGAGGCCGAAGGTACGGCAATGTCGATCCGTAGTGGCGGGGTGGATTGGGAAGCAAGACTGACGGCCGCGCATCACAAACTCAGCCATATCGAAAAACGCATTCACGCCACAGACGACCCGAGCGGCCTTATCGAGATATGGTTTGCCTCGGAGAAGGAGTTTCACCAAACGCTTATTTCTGCCTGTGGCTCGGAAACCTTAAAACAAATGCATGGCCGAGTTTACGCGCAATTCAGACAGCAGTTGATGGTGGCAGACCGGAACTTTGAGTTCATTTCTCAGAACATAAGACACCATGCCGATATACTTGAAGCAGCATTGTCAGGGGATGAGCAGTTAACACGAGAGAAAATTCACGATCATCTGAAACGCCACCTAACTGGAAAGACGATGGGCGACTAAAGCCGAAAATCGTCTTCCAAATACACCCGAATGATTTCGTCGAAGCTTGATTCCGCCTCGAACCCCAACTCCAGAGCGCGATCTGTTTGAAAATCGCGCGGCCAATTCTTGACTATTCGTTCGATTGCCTCGTCGGGTTCTCGCCTGACAAGGCCAACTGCATCTTGACCGGCCACGGCGCGCAGCGCTTCGATTTGTTCGGCGACGGTGCAACTTACGCCCGGCATGTTCAACGCGCGTCTGTCGTTCAAAAGCTGCGTGTCCATCGTTGCTGCATGGGTTAAAAAAGTCGCAGCGGCGCGGGGGCTGGCGTGCCAGTGGCGAACAGTTTCGGCAACTGGCAAGATAGCCTCATCCCCATTCAATGGCTCTCTGACTATACCTGAAAAGAAGGACGAAGCGGCAGCGTTCGCTTTGCCTGGGCGTACACACAAAGTGGGCAAGCGCAAGGAAATACCGTCGATATATCCTTTCCTGCTGAAATCCGTAATCATCAATTCAGAGGCCGCTTTCTGCGCTCCGTAACTGGTTAAAGGTGCCGAGAGGAACTCATCGTTTATCTTGTCGGGGTACGGTGCCCCGAAAACCGCTATCGATGAGGTAAAAACGAGACGAGGCGTGTACTCGCCTTCTGATGCCTCGTGTTCATCTCTGAGTGCGTTTAGCAGTGCCCAGGTTGCCATAAGGTTGACGTCCCAGCCCAACGCAAAGTCAGTTTCAGCTTGGCCTGAAACGATAGCTGCAAGGTGAAATATGACGTCCGGGCGCTGAGCTGCAACCGACTTGGCGATGCCTGACGTGGTCAAGTTCCCCTCAATTTGCTTACCTGGCGCACCGTCGAGCGGGAATGAGAGATCGAACAGTGAGAGTTGAGCACCTGCTCCAAAAATTTCTTGGGTCGAAACGCGTTGGGCCAGTTTCTGGCCAAGCATTCCTCCACCGCCTATAACAAGGATCCGCGTCACAGCATTCCGTTCCGTTTTTTGAGTTCCAGATACAAAGCCGAATGATCCAGCTCGGCCCCATCCATTTCGTCTATCAGATATTCGAAACGGTCGCGCACGGATTGGGTGCTGGGTAGCTCGACCCCAAGGCTGCGCGCTTCCTCTAGTGTGTTGTCCAAATCCTTTATTTGAAACTTAGACAAACCTCCGGGTACAAAATTTCCATCAGACATGCGTTCGCCATGTTGTTGCAAGATAATGCTATCCGCAAAGCCCCCCTTCAGTGCGGCCCTCAACGCGGTCGGGTCTGCACCGCCTTGTTGAGCCAGCAATGTCGCTTCGGCGACAGCCGATATTGTCACAGCGACAATTGTTTGATTGGCCAATTTGCATAGTTGACCGGAGCCACTTGGGCCAACATGCACAGGGCGCCCCATTGCTGTCAGAACCGGTCGCACGCGCTCCATAACGTCCTGATCGCCACCGACCATGATCGCGAGGGTGCCAGCTTCGGCACCCTTGGTGCCGCCGGAAACCGGGGCATCCAGATGCTGCACCCCCATCGAGGATAATTGCGCGGATTGCTCTCTGGCGTGTTCGGGTTTGGCGCTGGACATATCAATCCAGATCATCCCCGGTTTGAGTTGTTCGCGGAAAGCCTCGTCAGAAAGCAGCGCGCGGGTCGCGTATCCATCCGAGAGCATGGTTATTATTACGTCTGTATCCGAGATCGCCAGCGGCGCAGTTTCCGCCAATGTCGCGCCTTCTGCTGCTAACGGTTTCGCCTTTTCCAAGCTGCGGTTCCATGCAGTGAGCGGAAATGCGGCGCGCAAAATATTCCTCGCCATGGGGGCACCCATCAGGCCGGTTCCCAACAGAGCTACTTTGAACTGCTTGCTCATCATCTACTGTCCTTCCGAAGGTGCGCCACGCATGGTTATGGCCAAACCAAAATCTCTGTCATACGCTAACGGCTCTGGGCCCACATGCCAGAAGTCGTTGCGAAACCGCCAAGGTTTCTTTGCTTCTCGGTTGACCCGTGGAACGAAATAGCACTTGTTCAGCCGCCACTTTAAGAGTTGGAATATTTATATGTTAGAAAGGCTTAAGGAGGAGCAAGAACTAGCCACAGCCGCCGCACAAGTGATCGGAACTGCAAGCACGTATGAATTGGCAAGAAAGGGTTCGAAAGTCTATGCGCCGGCTATAAACTCCGAAAATCTAAATTCGATTCGCGGGCAGAATCTCGAAAATCCCGAAATTTTCGAGATGAATGTGGCGAATAATAGCAGTATTCATCATGGGGTCGCGCGATTGAAGCCAGATGTTTTGTTCAACGGCGACGGGTTCGTGCATCACGGAACTATTCTTGATGCAACGGATGGTGAATGGGATTTCGCCATGGACCTCAATCTGCGCTCAATGGTGCGGACGACAAAGGCTCCCGTTGTTGGGGTGACGAAATTGGTGACCGTGGATTTCATAGCGCAAGGAATTCGGTGCAATTGCATTTGCCCAGGAACAGTCGACGGTCCCAGTTCGCGTGACCACGTAGAAGCCTTTGGCGATCAGCTGAGCAGCAGAGAAGAAGCGCTCGCTCAATTCGTGCCGCCTCAACCTGCCGGGCGCGTAGTGAAAGCGGAAGAGATTGCTGCATTGATCGTCTATCCGGCATGGGATGAGAGTGCATGCACCACAGTACAGACACATAAAATTGACGGAGGTTTGTCAGCCCAATGACAAAAGTATCAAAGGACGATCTGCGATCTCGCAAGTGGTTTATGAATTCCGAGAACCTTGAGATGACTGCATTGTATCTGGAAAGATACCTGAATTACGGGTTGACCCGTGCGGAGCTGCAATCAGGCAAACCGATCATTGGCATTGCTCAAACCGGAAGTGATTTGAGCCCCTGTAATCGGCATCATATCGAGTTGTCCAAACGCGTTCGCGACGGAATCATCGCCGCCGGGGGAACGTGCATCGAAATACCGGTCCACCCGATACAAGAAACCGGTAAACGGCCAACGGCCTCACTTGACCGCAATCTGGCTTATCTCTCATTGGTTGAGAGTCTATTTGGGTATCCGATTGATGGCGTTGTTCTGAACATTGGTTGCGACAAAACCACGCCCGCACTTCTAATGGCCGCTGCGACTGTCAACATCCCGGCGATCGCCCTGTCGGTCGGCCCCATGCTGAACGGTTGGTGGAAAGGTGAACGCGCCGGATCGGGCACGGTTATCTGGAAAGCGCGCGAAGACCTTGCGGCTGATGAAATTGACACTGATGAGTTCATGGAAATCGCAGCCGCCGCAGCACCTTCGGTCGGTTATTGCAATACGATGGGAACAGCAACGACCATGAATTCGCTCGCTGAAGCTTTGGGTATGCAATTGCCCGGATCAGCAGCCGTACCAGCCCCGTATAGAGAGCGCGGCCAAATCAGTTATGAAACCGGCAGACGTGTTGTGGACATGGTCTGGGAAGATCTGCGCCCCAGCGATGTAATGACACGTCAGGCTTTTGAGAATGCGATTGTTATCAACTCAGCGATTGGTGGATCGACGAACGCGCCGATCCACTTGAATGCAATCGCCAGGCATCTTGATGTTCCATTGAATAACGACGACTGGCAGAAACTTGGCCACGACGTTCCACTGTTGGTTAACATGCAGCCTGCGGGTGAGTATCTGGGCGAAGATTACCAACAGGCCGGGGGTGTTCCCGCCGTCGTCGGAGAGCTTCTGGATGCTGGATTGCTGCCGCATCCAGATGCGATAACGGTGAACGGCAAGACGATGGGCAATAATTGCTCGGCGCGCCGGTCTCAAAATAGCGAAGTAATCAAGCCAGTCGGCAGCCCGGTCAAGCAACAGGCGGGGTTCATCAATCTCTCGGGCAACCTGTTCGAAAGCGCGATTATGAAGACATCTGTGATCTCAAAGGCATTTCGAGAGACCTACCTGTCGAACCCGGATGATCCTAACGCATTTGAGGGCAGGGCGATTGTGTTTGATGGGCCTGAGGACTTTCACCATCGGATCGATGATCCCGCAGAAAGCATCGACGCAAACTGTATTCTGATCATGCGCGGAGCAGGACCAAAAGGATACCCGGGTGCTGCAGAGGTCGTGAATATGCGTCCGCCCGCATATTTGATAAAGCAAGGCATCGAAGCCCTTCCTTGCATCGGTGATGGACGGCAATCCGGTACATCAGGAAGTCCGTCTATCCTGAACGCCTCACCCGAAGCTGCAGAGGGTGGTGGGTTAGCCTTGGTGCGAAATGGCGACCGACTGCGCATCGATCTTGGCAAAGGCACAGCAGATATGCTGGTTTCGCTCGAAGAGCTGCATGAACGCGCCCGCGACCTGGAGGCAAAGGGTGGGTATGCAATGCCGCCCAACCAATCCCCGTGGCAGGAAATATTCCGCGAAAAAGTAGATCGCTTGGATCGCGGTATGACACTCAAGGGCGCAGAAAACTACCGCGATATCGCGCGAGGTTTTATGCCACGCGATAACCACTAAAAGGAACAGAAATGAAACTTGTTCGTTACGGAGCCGAGGGCTCGGAAAAGCCGGCCTTGGTCGACTCTGAGGGTCAATTGCGGGATCTGTCCGCCCGTATCAACGATATCACGGGTGACGTGCTGGATGATGGAACGCTTGATAATTTGCGTTCGTTGGATCCGAACAACCTGCCAATTGTGGAGGGTGATCCTCGTATCGCACCATGTGTCGGTGACATTGGTAAGTTTCTCTGCATCGGTTTGAACTACTCGGACCATGCCGCAGAAACCGGCGCAGATATTCCCGAGCATCCGATACTTTTTTTTAAGGCTAACTCAGCGGTCATTGGGGCATATGATGATGTTGTCATGCCGCGAGGATCTACACACACTGACTGGGAATGTGAACTGGGTGTCGTCATCGGTAAGACGGCCAAATACGTTTCCAAGGCCGACGCGCTCGAACATGTTGCGGGCTATTGTATCGTAAACGACGTGTCGGAAAGACATTTTCAAACTCAACTGACCGGTCAATGGACCAAAGGCAAGTCTTGCGACACATTCGGCCCTACTGGTCCGTGGCTAGTGACCCGGGATGAGGTGCCTGATCCTCAAAGCCTTGGGATGTCACTGGATGTAAACGGTCAGCGCATGCAAACCGGGAATACTGCTACGATGATCTTTTCCGTTGCCGAGATCATTGAGCATCTAAGTCAACTTTTCACACTGTACCCAGGTGACGTCATTTCAACTGGAACACCGCCCGGTGTTGGAATGGGGATCAAACCGGAACCCATTTACCTGAAAAAAGGCGACGTCATGGAGCTTCGCATCGATGGACTTGGTGTTCAGCGGCAAGAGGTCGGCCAAGATGACTGACTTATTGCAAATCGGAGGGATCACTGAACGGATGCGAGAGCGCCTGTCCGCAGCGTTCGACATCCATCAATTGGACGATTTCGACGCGGAAAATGTTACGCATATCGTTACGAACGGGCACGATGGTGTTCCGCATGACCTGATGACATCACTCAGTAATCTGAAGATGATCAGTGTCTATGGGGTCGGCTACGACGCCGTCGACGCGAACGCCGCGGCTGAGCGTGGGATTGTTGTGACGCACACACCCAATGTGTTGAACAAAGAAGTCGCAACAACCGCCGTTCTGCTATTGCTGTCATGTTACCGAGAACTCATACGTGACGATGACTACGTTCGGTCCGGACGGTGGGAAGTTGAAGGCAATGCCCCTTTGACGCGGTCTGCGGACAATCAAAAAATAGGCATTCTTGGTCTTGGTCGCATTGGTCAGGCGATCGTTGATAAGTTGGAGCCGTGGGCCCCCGAAATTTCTTATCACACCCGCAATCAAAAGGATGTCCCATACCGGTATTTCGACAATTTGGTTGAAATGGCAGAACATGTGGACGTCCTCATATGCATCACTACCGGCGGTCCGTCGACGAATAAGCTGGTCAACGCTGAGGTGCTGCGCGCGTTAGGGGCAGGCGGCACTTTAATAAACGTTAGCCGAGGTTCGGTCGTCGACGAAACTGCCCTAATTAATGCATTGCAAAACGGTGAGCTCGGGTGGGCGGGGCTTGATGTTTTTGAGGACGAACCGCGTGTTCCAAAAGCATTGCGCGAGCTGTCCAATGTCACTCTGCTCCCTCACGCTGGTAGCGCGACTATTGAGACGCGAGCAGCAATGGGTGACCTAACTGTCGAAAATCTGCTGCAACACATTAAGGACGGAACGGTGATCACAGCTGTGCCAGAATGCAGAAATCTGTAACAGGCTGATCTGAAAAGTGTTTGAGTTTGCTGTTGCGGTTTTCTTTCTGCTGATTACGCCGGGCCCAGGTGTTTTAACAACTGCAGGCATTGGATCAGCATTTGGTTTTCGAGCTGGACTCGCTTTTGTGGCCGGTTTGATGCTGGGCGGGTTCATCAACATGATGTTGGTTGTCTCTGGTGTCGCGGCGGTAGCTTTGGCCATTCCGGTGCTTAGAACTTTCCTGCTATTTGCCTCTGTCGGTTATTTAGGATTTCTCGCCTGGCGTATTGCGAGCGCTGGCTCAAAGGTCGGGTTTTCCCCTGCGGTCTCGCCACTTGGTTTTGCGAACGGGCTGACACTTCAGTTCATTAATCCCAAGGCTTACGTGGTCGGCACAGCATTGTTTTCAGGGTTTGCCTTTTTGCCCGATGCGCCCGTTTGGGAGGTCGTCATAAAAATCATAGTTTTCAATATGATTTGGGTGCCAGTGCACATGATTTGGCTGGGTGCCGGCGCAAAGGTGGGCAGCCTTGATTTAAGCGAGAGATCGCATCAATGGATCAACTTTGCGATGGCGGCTTCGTTGATGGTTGTTGTGGTGATTGCACTGGCGTCGGCGCTATAGACGGCATCTACCGTCAGTCGCGCTTAGAAGACGATTGAACGCCACAAATCAAAGTGACGCCGTTATTCCACCATCGACATAGAGAGTATGTCCATTGACGAAACTGGAAGCGGGGGAGGCAAGGAATATGGCGGCACCGACAAGTTCTTCTACATTGCCCCAGCGACCGGCCGGGGTACGTTTCTCGAGCCATGCACTGAACTCTGGGTCAGCAACCAATGCGGCGTTCAAAGGTGTATCGAAATACCCGGGCGCAATGGCGTTGCAGTTCAGACCATACTTAGCCCAATCAGTAGCCATGCCTTTTGTAAGGTTGGTCACGGCACCTTTTGTCGCCGTGTAAGGCGCAATACCCGGTCTTGCTAATGCGGATTGAACCGACGCAATGTTAATGATCTTTCCTGACTTTCTTTCAATCATGTGCCGTGCCACAGCCTGACCGACGTGAAAGACCGACGCGACATTTGTCTGTAGCAGGCGCTCGAACGCATCAGCGGGGAAATCCTGTAGCTCCGTCCTATGTTGCATTCCGGCATTGTTTATCAGGATGTCTATGGGACCGACGTTCTCTTCAAAGTTGTCCACGGCAGATCGAACACCTTCATGATCGGTCGCATCGAACGAAAGTTCACGTACCGAGGCGCCTGTTTCGCTCAACTCCGATGCGGCTGCCGCTAATTTCGCGGTATCGCGCCCGTTCAAAACGACCTGCGCACCGGCGGCAGCCAAGCCACGAGCCAACGCAAATCCAATGCCTTGGCTAGAGCCTGTTACGAGTGCGCGCGTTCCCTCTAGGTTGAACATTTCAAGCGTCATGCAAAAATCCCTTGGTTGTCAGCACCGACTATCCGTATCTTTTGGCAATCTGTATAGGGAGTCCGTGCAATGTCTTCGGCCAGTGTTGCTGTTGTTATCCATGCCGCAAAAGATCTGAGGTTGGAAAACCGGGACGTTCACGACGTGGGGTCGGACGAAGTCTTGATTGCCATGCGCGCGGGTGGGATTTGCGGCTCTGACCTGCATTATTACAACCACGGTGGTTTCGGTGCGATCAAGCTGCGTCAACCGATGGTGCTAGGGCATGAAGTTGCAGGGGAAATCGTGAAAGTTGGGTCAAGCGTGCAGGGGTTACACCTAGGTCAACTGGTTGCAGTTTCTCCATCCCGCCCTTGCCAAGCCTGCACTTATTGCCTGAACGGGCAGCAAAACCACTGTCTTGATATGAAGTTCTATGGCAGCGCGATGCCGTTCCCACATATCCAAGGCGCTTTTCAAAGCAAACTCGTGGCGAAGGCCAGTCAATGCGTTCCAGCAGATGGGTTGAGTCCCGCGCAGGCCGCCATGGCCGAACCTCTGGCGGTCTGTTTGCACGCGATTAAACAAGCCGGGAACCTCTTAGGCAAAACGGTACTTATCACGGGATGCGGTCCGATCGGCTGCCTCACGATCTTGGCGGCACGTCGTTCTGGAGCGGCCAGAATAGTGGCGACGGATATCTCGGACCAGACCCTCGCTTTGGCGCGTGAATGCGGGGCAGACGATGTCATCAACACCTACGCCGATCCGCAAAAACTGGAGCAGTTTGAAAAGGACAAGGGCCAGGTTGATGTCCAACTAGAGTGTTCCGGGGCTCAATCGGCTCTGGCTTCTGGTGTCGCTTGCTTGCGACCGGGTGGAACATTGGTTCAGCTTGGTCTGGGCGGAGATATGACAGTGCCGATGCAGGCGTTGACTGCGAAAGAGATAATGCTTCGCGGGTCTTTCCGTTTCCATTCCGAGTTCTCAGTCGCGGTCGAGATGATGCGAAGCGGACTAATAAATGTCGACCTGTTGGTGACACATTCCTTCGAGGTTGGCGATGCCGTCACGGCTTTCGAGATCGCGTCTGATCGAAGTCAATCAATGAAGGTGCAGTTAACTTTTCCGGATAGTGACAATGGATAGACGAACGCGTGATATTGCAAAGACTTATGAACGAGATGGTTTCGTAGCTCCGCTGGATATCCTGACAGCTTCCGAGGTCCAAACGCTACGCGATGATTTTGAGAAAGCAGAGCGCATTCTCAGAGACGACCGAGAGAAACTCAAGCTTCTTTATTCTTATCCGGACAGGCTGATACCATCATTCGATGCACTTCTGCGCCATCCGAAGCTGATTGAGGCTGCTTCAACGGTGTTAGGGCCGGACCTCATGGTTTGGAGCGGTGCACTTTTCGTAAAAGAAGCGCGGTCATCGAAAATAGTCTCGTGGCACCAGGACTTGACCTATTGGGGCTTGGACGATGCTGAAGAGGTTACTTGTTGGGTTGCGATTTCAGAAGCGTCTGAGCAAAGCGGGTGTATGAAGTTTGTTCCTGGCAGCCATAGAAGCCGTATCGTGCCTCACGTAGACACCTTCAGCGAAAACAATCTGCTGTCACGAGGGCAGGAAATCGCAGTCGATGTGAACGAAAAAGATGCAGTCGCTGCCGAATTGCGTACAGGGCAGGCGTCCATGCATCACGGGCATCTTTTCCATGCATCAGGGCCCAATAACACAGACGATAGACGCATCGGTGCGGCGTTGCGTTTCATAAAGCCCTCAATGAAACAGCAAAATGGCGTGAAAACTTTGGTTGCGCTAGTCGCAGGGCGAGATGATTTTGGGCATTTCTCAGTTGCGTCCTCCCCTCAGGGCTTTTTGCATGAGGAGGATTTCGTTGTGTGTCAAAGGGATGCAGACCGCAAAAAACAAATACTCTTCGCAGGAGTAAAGTGACGCCTTTGGCAAGCTCAGAACCAATGTTACTTCGGCCCGAAAGCCGACCTAAATCGCGAATACTAGTGGATATTCAAAAGTTCTCGTCGCAACTCAGCCTTACTTCCATTTGGGCGAAAAGTAGTAGAGGAAGTCTACGGCAAGCTCGAAATCAAAATAGTCACCGCAAGCTCTTAAAGTATTCTGTTTAGTTTTTAATTTGCGCTCAGCGCCTCTTCCATTGTTTTGACCTTTTCAGTTACTTCGCTCCAATATGAACCACTTTTTTTGTCAATGTGGTTTTCCAAAACTTTGAAAGCATTTTGGAAATCGACCTGCTTCACTGACTTAACGAGTTCAATGTGCTGCTTGTGGGATCTCGACATATGCCGAGGGTGGCGGCCTAGCCTGTTGCGCACGGCTGAGACTTTCAAAGCTATTGTCTGATAGGCGTCATTGAGGAACCTGTTGTTTGCGCAATCGAAAAAACACTGGTGGAAGATAGTGTCCTTACGAAGGTATTCCGCATCATTTCCGGAGTCTCTTGCCAGATTCATTTCTTGAACACATTTCTCCAGTTCGGCGTAGAGCCTCTTGCTGTCGGTTTGCATAGCGTATTTTAACGCCGCGGTTTCTAGGCAAACGCGCGCATCGATTAGTTTGTCAAGTTCGTCAGGTTCAAGGTCAAATACGAATGATCCACGTTGGGGTTCGACGACCAATAGCCCTTCCATTTCAAGTCTGTTGATCGCTTCACGTACTGGCGTTCGACTAACTTCCAGTTCTTTGGCTATTTTCGCTTCCGAAAGCTGTTCACCTAGATCGAACTCGCCGCTTACAATGCGTTCTTTCAGGTTTTCAGCCACTAACTCGGTTAATGATTTTGGGCGGTTGAACAGAGCCATTTCGTTTCCCCTATCAGGACTGTATCAACCGAAGCATTGGCATTCAATGTGTTAGGGTCAGTGCCCAAAGACTATTGCGCGGTCTTGTCAGATTAACTTTTATTGAGCAGGGCAGGGTGGTTGCGTAGCTTGTGCCGATGACTAGACCCGCCTCTTTCAAGTATTATAAGATCAGTCCTGAGACAATCCGCCTAGCGGCGATCGTGGACGTTCAGTTCCTGCTATCGCTCCGAAAATGTAGAAGACCTGCTGGATAGGCTTGGTATCGAATTCAGCCAAGAGACCGTGCGGTATTGGTGGAACCCCTTCGGCCCGATACTAGCAGCGGAAATCCGGAAAAAACGGGTCCAACAGCTGCGGGCAAACTCAAAATCGAAATGCATTTGGATGAAGTCTTCGAAAAGGTAGACGGCAAGCGGCATCGTCTGTGGCCCGCAGTAGATTATAAAGGCGAGGTGCTGGAAGCCGTGGTCACCAAACGTCGAAACCAGCTGGCGGCGTTGAAATTCCTCAGGAAATTAATAGAGCCGCACGGCGCAGCAAACGAGTTGGTCACAGATCGCTTCGCGTCATACTGGGTGGCACTCAGAGAACTTCGTGTGACGGAAAAGCAAAAGACGGGCAGGTGGCTCTATAACCGGGTTGAGAACTCACACTTCCCGTTTCGACGACGAGAACGCGCAATGCTTCGGTTCAGGCGGATGCGAAGTTTGCAGAAATTCGCCTCCGTCCTCTCATCTGTCCATCGCCGCTTAAACTAAGAAAGATCGCTCGCTAGCAGAGATACCCACAATCTGAAATTCACCGCCGCGCTCACCGAGCAGCGTCAACTTTGTTCCGGGTAGGTTCTCGGTTCCCGCGGGAAACTGAGACTGGTTCGGATTTTTCTGACAGCACCCCCTCGCAGGGGCTTCGCGGAACTAGGTAAAATACGATGCTGATCAGGCAAAAATTGCCGGATCAATCCGATCCACAGGCGTTATCACATCGGCGGGAATGTTCAGGCGTTCTGCCGCTTTTCTGAGGCTTTCCTCATCCGGTGCTTCGTATAAGCAGTACGTTTTGCGCTTATCTGCACTGAGAAACGAAAAAATCCATTCGACGCCGACTTCGTCATTGATCTCTTTTATGTGAATTTTGTCATCGTCTGTGACGTTGAGCTGCTCGGCGAAATTTCTTTCAATTATGTACCTTGGCATAAAGTCCCCCAAACCAGATTAATTACCTTAACTCGCTACTCCTTCGAGCTTTGATCTAAGGGAAACCATACTCAATTTCTGTGAAATTGCCAACGCTTCCCCTTCCAGTTGAAACGCCTGTTCCACATCATTCGGGCGCCCGCGTCGCCTTAGTGCAGTTGCATATGCCGCCTTGCTGTGCGCGACCCAAGGTGGACATTTCATGCGCGTGTCAATTTCTATGGCCTTCTCGAACATCTTCTCTGCGGCATCCCAGTCCTTCAGAACCGTACTCAGACTTCCGAGGCGTCGCGCAGCTGCGCCAGTGCATACTGTAGTGGCACCAGCGGTGATCGTAAGGTCTTCATAAGGAGCAAGCATTTCATAGAGTGTCTTGGCGTGTTCCTGATGCTCAATAGCGACACATATGTCAGCCAGATAGGACAATGTCGTTGAATACATGGCGTCGGGTGGAAGGTCGAAGCCATTGGCGGCCATTTCATTCAGTATTCGTTTAGCGGGTTCTTTGTACCCAAGTTCTGCAGCGATAAGACCAAAACCGGGCTTCCAAGAAATGTCTTCGGGGCTGTCTGTCATCAGTTTCTTAATCACAGGCGCAACTTCGTGCAGTCGGTTTTGCTCGCGGCGGATCGTGAACATCTGAACTCCAAAGACGCCCTCAACATGTTCGCCGTGGGTCTTTCGACCAATTTTCACCGCCTCGGTGGCGTGTTTCTCGGCTTGCTCAAAATCACCGTCCATAATTGCAACCATGGCGCGTGCGTGTTTCTGAACCCAATAGAGCTGCAGATGATTGTCCTTTTCCGAAATCTCAGTAAGTAAACCCAGAGAATGGTCCATCAACTCACGGTCGGCCATCTCGGCGCCTACAAACAAGCTCAGAGTTCGGTCCCGCCCTTGGTCGATACTTCCAAGATGCTCGGCCACACCGTGCATCGCCTCCAGGTTTTCACGCCAATGGCGGGCTTCTCTCCCCTTACGCGCAACGAATGGGGCCCCAAAATGCATCATCATTACCGAGAACTGGGATTTATAGTCTCCGAGTTTTGCGGCCAGCTCCATGGACTGCTGGCCGAAACGCGCACCTTCGGAAAACTGACCGACGAACATGTGGGCGCGCGCAAGCTGGCTCATCAATCTGCACCGACGGACTTCATCATCATCGGGCAAATCCTTCAGTGCATTGTCACAGAGATCGATTGCTTCATTGTGCCTTTCGCTGGACATCATACATGAGTCAGCGAAATGGTTGGCCGCGTCAGCGGCCAACTCCACATCGTGCACCGCCCGCGCCGCGTTGGAGGCGTCTTTCAGAACTGCAATCCCTTCAGGCAATTGACCCAGGCTGTCGTGGCTGCGGCCAACAAGGATCTTGCCTTGGATTAATTCTGTTTTGGAGTCAGGGCTAAGTTTTTCAGCAGCTTGCAGCGTTTCTCTGGCGTGCGTCATCGCCTCCTGGCTGGCAGATCGCGCCAACGCCATTTCTGTCGCAATTTGCCATTTTTCGAACGCAGCCCTCCAATCCTCAGCTTCTGAAAGGTGGCGGGCGACCAGTTCGGGACGACGCGCGATCTCGGCGGACCTTGTCTCTATCAACGCACGCGCCACATCTGCGTGTTGTTGTTTTCGAGTTGAGCTTAGCATGGACTGATAGGCAGTATCGCGAATAAGGGCATGACGGAATACGAAATGCCCGCGATTGTGTCCGCTTTCGAAGATTATGCCTGTTCGCGAAAGTTCTTCTAGGCAAGTGTTGATATCAGAATTTGCAACACGCATCGCCGCATTCAAAATGCTCGGCTCAAACTCTCTGCCAATAACAGAACCTGTTAGCGCGACCTGTTTCGCCTTAGGCGAAACCGCATCAAGACGCGCCATCAACGCGCCTTTCAAAGACGAGGGTATATGGATTTGTCCTTGCTCACCCGCCTCCACAATCGTTCGCGTCAATTCCTCCACGAACAAAGGTACACCGTCGGTCTTTTCGATGATTTTGGCAATCAAAGCATCGTCCGGTTTCTTCCCTGTGATATTTTCGACGAGGTGTGAAACATGCGCAGAATCGAACCGACGCAGTACGAGTGACTGAACGTGCGTGTCCCCATCGTCGCGGGCCAATTCCCACCCAGGTCTGTGGGTAATCAAGATCATCAAAGGAAGGTCGCTGGATATCGACTTAAAACGCTCCAACAAGGCTTGTGTGGAAGGATCGATCCAATGCGCGTCTTCGACACACAGAACAACTGGGCACACGTCTGATCGCACCTGCACTGTGTGAATCAAAGTTTGGATTGTGATGTCGCGCTGCTCCTGCGGCGACATCTCGAGCACCTTTTGGGCCTGCGCACTACGAGGTGCAACCAAAGCTGCGAAGACAGGTAGAACTTGTTCCCAGTCCAGTCCCGGCCGTCTTTCCAGCATCTTCCTGACATGTTCAAGGATCAGATTGTCGTCGAAGTCCGGTTCGACACCCGCGTCCTGGGATATCCGTTGGGCAACGGGATGAAAGGGGCTACTGCTGAGATAAGGAGAGCAATTCAGCCTTATGATATCTGCCTGGTCGTTCGCGGTGATATCTGCGAGAAATTCCTCTGTAAGTCGCGATTTCCCAATCCCGGCTTCACCGGACAGCAACACAACCTCTCCATGACCATTCTGGGCACGTCGCCATGATTGCAGCAGAATACCCTTTTCGTAGTCCCGGCCGATCATAACACTGTCGACTTCATCGCGATGTGCGGCTCGGAACCGGCTTTCCGCACTGCGTTCCGACACCACTTTCAGCAGAGTCCGAGGCTCAGCAAAACCCTTTAACTCTTTCTTGCCAAGAGATTTGTATTCAAAAATCCGATGCAAAGCGGTCTCAGTTTCCTCTGCCGACAACACGACCGAGTTTGGTTCCGCAAATTCTTGAATCCGTGCCGCAAGATTGACAACTGGGCCCGTCATGGCCCCTTCTTCATATGTATTTTCACCGATATTATCGCCGACAACGACATCACCACTCGCAATACCCAGCCTTACTGACAAGCGCTCTCCGTCCGGGGTTTTGAGTTCGCTGACGCGATGAACGGCCTCAAGACCGGCTTTGATCGCCCGAATTGCGTGATCTTCGTAGGCCCTCGGCCAGCCAAAAAACACGAGAAGACCGTCGCCCAAGTATTTTGCAACATAGCCACCATATCGACTTACGGCGCCCGCAACGGCGTCTTGGTAGTTCTGTAGCAAGTCCCGCATATCTTCGGGGTCGAAACGATTGGTGAGTTCCGTCGAGCCGACTAGATCGGCAAACAAAACAGTTACGTGGCGCTTCTCAGCAGTGGCGGGCTGACCATGCTTACTTTTGAGTGGATCGTCACTTTGTGAATGGTTTGAGATGGGCGCGTTTACGTTTTCCGGGGGGTGTTCACGGGATGCTTGTGGCAATGAAGTTGCGCGTTGCTGGCCACTTAGCTCTTGCACTGCGGCGAGGATGATCTTGCGGTGGCCAAGGCTCACCCCGAGCTCTTTTAAGTCGTCGTCTGACAGAAGTGGCAATACACGCGCATCGATATCATTTGCCGCAAAAACATCTGCGTACTGGCTCAGTTCGAGATCTTTCAACCACTTTACAATTTCGACCGACATCTTTGGATCATGCTGGGATACGGATCACTAATCAAGAATACGTATTAAAATCGGGATGTCCTCCAATGAAAAGCTACAGTTTACCTTTACCTTCAGATCAACCGACTAAGTCGGTTCGTGCCCAAGCATTCCAGAATTGCGCAACTTGCTAATTTGCTGCACGTATTTGATGATTTGTCTCTGAAGAGAGCTTTGTCCGCGATGTGTGATTGCGCGCAGCGCTAGGCTACATTAGCGTAGTGAGCGTCTCCTTTGATGGGCCGTGACGCGGCATACAGACTCAGCTACTTAGGGCAGCTTTGCGCCGCCCAAGATGAACCAACCCGGCACACCACTACAGATGCTGTACTGACTCTGAAGTCGGTTGTGAGCCCACTTTGCCGGGTGCTGCACTGCGCAAGAACGTCTACTCTCGGGAAGGGGGCCAAAAACAACCGTTTTTGACGCCCAAAAGACCGACAAACAATCGCAAAACTCGCTGAGTGAATTGTGACTTGGTCGGCCGCTTTGAGTCAGGAGTGGTGTTTACATTATTATTGCGTGCGACAGTTTGCGTTGTTTTAGTATTAAAAGTTCTCCGTGGTTCCCTTGGGAGTTTTTAATAATGCGATTGACGTTTTTGACTGTATGTATTTGTGCTTTGCCAACGCTCGCGGCCGCCGCGGATGTTGGGCAGGAAGCAATTGACGGCTGTATCGACCAATTGCGAGAAGTCGGAGGGCCAGATGGACAAGGTGGCACGGTGCTCTCCACCGAGTTTTCCGAAGCAAACTCGCTTGTCATGTTGCAAGATAGAGGCGAAACAATCTGGCGATGCCTTGTCTCAAACGATGGTCAGGTTGCCGAATTGAGCGTTGCACAAGCCGCAGATGACGGCGGTGGTGCGATGGCGGGCTCTTCTGGCACAGGCGCGCCAAGCACGGAGCGTGTGAAGTTCGCAAGTGGCACTTCCGGTGCGGAGCTGACCGGCTCTCTCCTGCCACAAGAGAGTCTGCGTTATATCCTGGGTGCACGCGACGGTCAGTTCCTTTTTTTCCGTCTCGCCGCGAACGGACCCGGAATGACCTATGTGATCTATAATCCGGACGGGTCTGTGCTGCTCGATGAAACGGGCGCGGCACAAGAGTATCGTGGGCAGCTCTGGCAGTCGGGAGATCACGTGATCGAAGTCTACAACACTTCGAACGGTGCACAGTCCTACAACGTGATCTTTGGCATCGAATGACATGACTACGGAAGAGTCTCCGTATCAAATTGGAGCATCCATGAAGAATCCGCTTATGCTGGTTTGTGCATTTACGACACTCGGCGCGGTGGCGGGTTGCGTGGAGACATCAAGCCCCACTGCACCTTCAACTGACCAGCCGTCCGTGGGAAGCTCCACCGATTTGTCCGCATTTGAAGGTGCGCGGGCCGGTCAGGCCGAGATGGGCATTCAAAACCTCGGCTACGAGTTGATCCGGACAGACGGTCTAACCGCCTTCTGGTTTAACCCCAGCACGGGTGCCTGCGCGCGAATCACAACTGCCAATGGCCGTTATTCGGATGTCACGATGCTGACCGCCGCAGATTGCTAACGCTTTAGGTCGTGGCTGAGTACTTTGTCTGATCGAAAGGAAGTTTCATGAAGTACACGCTTGCAGCCGCAACACTGCTCGTCGTTTTGGCAGGATGTGCAGAAGAGCAATCCTTCACCACGGAAGCGGATATTTCCGAAGCAAACCGGAACACCGAATGCCCTGTGGATGTATCGGAAGCGGATCGCGCGAATTATCCGGCGTGCAACTAGTCTGACAGCGGCACCCGGTGAGTTTCACTTACTCATACCGAAAGGAATAGGCAGTGTCAGGATCGGCAACCGCCTGTCGTTGGGTTGTTCGAACCTTAAGGGTTTTGTACCTCATTGCACTCGCGCTGTTTCTGGTCGGCACCTTCGGGCTTTTTGGTCAGCAGCGAGACCCTTTGTCCGGTATCTTCCTGCTGCCCCTAGGCTTGCCATGGGTTCTTTTGACAGATGGTTTTCCAGAGTCTTGGCGCCCTTGGCTTGCGAGTCTGGCTCCTGCGCTCAATCTTGTAATCCTAACGTTGCTTTGCCGTCGCATAAGTCGACGCCAGTAGACATCATTTCTGTTATTTGAAAGGGACGCTGTGAGCCTTGATATTCCACATATAATTGTCACCGTAGCAATCAGTTTTGCTGTCCTCTGGGGCCTCGACCAGACGACACTTTTTGCGAACATGCCGAAACGAAAAGCAACAGTGCTTAAGTTTGTCACCCTATTCGTTGCAATCTTAATTCTGAACCTAATCTGGCCTTACGGGTCGAAGGGCTAACCCGAGACGCAGCTTTGAGGATCGTAGCTGCAGATCGGTAGTACACCGACGTCGCGCCTTTCGAAGGCAGCCGACCGTCCAAGTTCGAAGTGACGGCGTAATGGTTGCGAAACACTGATGCGAGGAACATAGGGTCACAGGGTTCACCGACATCCACGTGCAGCCTTTTTTGAGATCGGGTGCCTTGTCTGCAGAACGTATGATCGCTGTGACGTCTAAATCCTTTGCGAGCGCAGCATCGAGGACAAGCTTAACTGTCCGGCGATTCGCGCCCAAAAGAACGAGCTTAAAAACCCTCTCCTTTCAATAAGAAGCTGCACTTGCGACCTGCGCTCAGGCGGAGAGGCAAATCTTGTTGCGGTCCAGATCCCTGACGTAGGCCGAAAAGCGCGGTCCACGTTGGTTCGGTTCGCCTTCGCTCGTGCCACCGAGCTCGATGGCCAATGCATAAAGCCTTTCGACCTCTTCAGTCGACCCGACACTGAAGCCGACCATGGTTCCGTTTCCATTGGTGGCAGGGTTTTCGTCGAACGGGATGGCGACTGCAAAGGCAAAGCCAGGTCCGAGCCAGTATGTCATTCTGTCGGTGGGCGATACACGCTCCACACCCGTTTGACCAAAAAGCTGGTCATAAAAGTGCGTAGCGGCGGCCATGTCGTTGGTACCGACTACGAAGTAGTTCATTTGCATGGTGCGATGTCCATTGAAATAGTGCTGAGTGTTGAGAGTGTCACTTAACTGTCAGTTTGAAAAACTCGATCAGCTGACCGTTCGGATCGGTGATCTTGAGCAGGTGGATGCCAGGCTCTTCAATGATTTCTGGGGTGGTCGCTCCGGCGGCAATGGCGCGCGCGTGCAGGACCTCAAGATCGGCGGATTGCAGGTAGGGAACTGCGCCCGAACCTGCCTCGGCCCCCGGTGCGTACTTATCCCGTGACACGATCGCTAACCAGCCACCAGCCACGTCGAACGCCACGAATTCTGGTAGCCCGATTGTCGGTTCACTGTCGAACAGGGCGCGGTAGAAGGCCTCCGATTCCTCCATGTTGTCCGTCGGCACATAGGCACCCATAGCTATGATCGGCGCAGTTCCCTGCTGCTCGGACGACTTCGCTGCGAGCGCTGTTGGTAGAACAGCGGCGAGGGTTAGGGCAATGAATCGTCTCATATTCTGATCTCCTTTTTCGATGCCTTTCCTGCTTTTACCGCGCCTATGCTGACAGCGTGTTGTCAGCATGGTGTCAGTATGATCTGTTTCTTAGAAAGGAGATCACATGAGGCGCGGCGACAGGCTATTTGAAATCATCGAGATTCTGAGACGCGCCAAAGGCCCGATCTCAGCCCAGTCCATTGGTGAAGAACTGGGCGTGACCAAACGCACGGTATACCGCGACATTGCTGCGCTGATTGGGCAGGGCGTGCCAATCAATGGCGAGGCCGGGGTCGGCTATGTGTTGGAGCCCGGCTTTCATATGCCACCGCTGATGCTGACCCCGGATGAGATCGAGGCCGTTACGCTTGGTGTGCTGTGGGTCCAGACCCGAGGCGAACCCGAACTTGCGCTGGCGGCTGAGAAGCTGATCACCAAGCTGGAAGCTGTCGCTCCTGACAAGTTCCGGACGTCATTCCTTCAGCCGGCGGTCAGCGTCGCGCCCGTCACACAGCCGGATGAAATGCTCGGCGCGGCGGCCATTCGTCTGGCCATTCGGTGCCGCAAAAAGATAGCATTGAAATATTCAGACCACTCAGGCAAAAAGTCCCGTCGTGTGATATGGCCCATACTGCTGGGTTACCGAGACACCAGCCGCATCATCGCCGCATGGTGCGAGATGCGAGAAGGTTTTCGTTACTTTCGGACAGAGCGGATCATTGAGGCGGAGGTCCTCGAAGACAGTATTCCTCGGCGTATGGACCTACTCCGCGCGGAGTGGCGCGATGCAACGGATGCAGAACGAAAGCGCTATGAGGAGGGGGCATAGGGCGGGGCGTGCCGAAGGACCGCTTTGGGAAGCCGCAGCGCCGCTTTAGCAACGGCACGTTTGGGGCGGAACCGTCAGTTTCTTGGAGTGGACCGAAGGATGGCTTCGTCCGCAAAGCAGATATTGAGCGAAATTCACTGAACGCCAGCATCGAGCCCACAGCACAAAGGCTTGAAGGGCAGCGCGCATAGGTTCTGCTTTGCAGTTTACTTGCAGATCGGCAATTCCAGTGGCGGCTGTTTGGGCAAAGATGCTCTCCAACTATTTATGATCGGCTGTAGGCTGCTTTTGGGCCAAAACTTTGGTTCGCCAATCGCTTTTAGGCAAGCTGCGTTCCAGTAAACTCCAGCTCGAGAAAGTGATTTTCCCTTTTTTACTGCCTTGGCGACAGCGTTTATGTCTTTAGATTCTGGGTAGATGTAGAGGGTTGTCGGGTTTCCTTCTACGAGCGCCAAGATCTCTTTTGAGGCGGATTGTGACCAGGTTGTGCAACCATTGCTACGACCACCAGTGTAGTTCACAAGCCTTCCGTAAGGGACATAGCCATCGTTGTCTGCATGAGTGCTTTGAGGGTTTTTGAACCTGCATTGCCACTTGAGGAAGACAGCCGGATGGCCTCCGATGGCGCGCTCGCGAGCATTGCTCGTTTCTCCTTCACCATCAAACAAAAGGAAAGTGCGATAGAACGGCTGCGTTTTGCCGGAATGACTGTGGTAACCTTTGAAGGACGTGCGGGTTTCAGCCGTCACATAGGCGCCTCCGGCCGTTAGTTTAGAGCCCTCTGCATTGCTGAAGTTCTTCGCGCATTGCCGGCCATTCGAAAAATTGGCGCGCTGGAGTTTTCGGCCATTGCCATAGCCGGACGAAACCGCTCGGAAAGACTTTTGTGACTCGCAGATGACATAAAAACGCTTACCCGGATTGCCGTTTCTTGCAGTGCTAGGGCGGGTTGCGTCCTTGGCAAGGTAGCAAGGGTTCCTGACTTCGCCTCGGCGTAGTTTCTTGATGTAAAGCGCTCGTGCCCTTTCCAGAACGATCGGCGCGATTTGCCCTTCACCTGTACCCACGTGCTTTTGTAGCCACGCTGGAACATCTTGCGTCATCGCATTGGCGCGGTCCGGTAGGGCGCCCACCGACATGGCGATTGTTATGACCGAGAATGCGAGACGGAGTGAATTCGGTAGCAACGGGAAATCTCCTGCTAGAATGTCCTCGGGTTCAGTCTACCACAGTTCTTGCGCGCTAGGATGCTGGCCAAGTTTACAAGCGAAGCCTCCTGTTGCCTCAAATCCCACTTTTCGTTTGCGGAGGCTTTCTTACATCTTGGACAATAAATCCTAGGATGTTGCGCAGGTGTCTGGACATTCCGAGATTTGCTTCCAAATGAAGGCCATGATTACACGTCGCAAGTTCGTGTTGGCAACCGCAACCGCAATTTGTGCTCCGTTTATTGCGCGGGGACAAACGGTGGCGCTGAATGATGCAATCAGCGGTCTTCCGCAGTTGCATTCACTTCAAATTCAACGTGGAAACGAGGTCATTTTCGCGCAGGCCCAACGGGGTGCAGGCCTGGATAGACCGGCCAACATAAAGTCGTGTTCGAAAAGCATTGTGGCTTTGCTGTTGGGGACAGCGATTGACCGGCAGGAAATCCCATCTGTAGATGCCACCTTGCAGGAGGTCGCTCCGCGGCTTTTGCCCGCTAACGCGACACCCGGTTCCGAAAGCATTACGATGGAGGATCTGGTAACGCTGCGGGCAGGGCTCGAAAGAACCTCGGGCAGCAACTACGGAGAATGGATCAACTCTCCCAACTGGATCGCGGACGCGCTGACGCGACCGATGGTTGCTGAACCCGGAGAGCAGATGCTCTATTCCACAGGATCGACCCACGTGCTTGGCGCAGCATTGAGCGTGGCAACCGGACGAAGTCTATTGAGACTGACGCGAGAGAGGCTGGGTGCACCACTTGGTATCGAGATACCTGCTTGGACGAGGGATCCACAGGGCTACTACTTGGGTGGCAATGAGATGGCGATTACGCCGAGGTCAATGTTGAAGATCGCGGTGTTGCTTCGGGACCGCGGGGCTTTTGCCAACACGCAAATCATTCCTGAGCGTTGGGTTTTGGAATCCACCAAGCCACACGGCCGTTCGCCTTTCTCTGGATTGGACTACGGCTATGGCTGGTTTCTGTCCCCATCCGGCTATGCATTGGCGCGTGGGTACGGAGGCCAAATCATAGCGGCCCATCCTGAGCTAAACCTTGCCGTCGCAATCACCTCTGACCCTACGCGTCCCGCGCGTTCTGGAGGATACTTTGGAGATTTGGTCAGATTGTTGGATGGGCCGATTTTGAACGCGACCTAGGGGCTTTTTTTCAACCCACTTGGGGTTGGTCACGTTTGGCCTAAACGGCGTGGGACAAACAAACAGCCTTCTTCTTCGGTGGAACAGAGGAGCATCTGGACAGCAGAGCAAATTACTCTTCTGAAA
This sequence comes from Ruegeria sp. AG1, assembly GCF_056541705.1. Lineage (NCBI taxonomy): Bacteria > Pseudomonadati > Pseudomonadota > Alphaproteobacteria > Rhodobacterales > Roseobacteraceae > Ruegeria > Ruegeria sp. AG1. The sequence goes on from NZ_JBQFYU010000004.1 coordinate 43,535, forward strand.
GGTGAAAGAGGCGGTGGCCAGCTTGCTTATGTTCCCACAATCTCGCTTTGCGGGTCCAGTCAGGCCGATCAAAGAGCCAGTTCAGATTGAATTTGCTTGACAGGCGCGATCTTTGCGCGGCGTTGAGGACTGTTATAGCTGGCGCAATTGAGACCGGTTCGAATTTGTCTGAGAGCAATGCTCAGTTCTTTCAAAAGATTTTGTAGGCGACCGAGAGTGGCGGCATTGGCTCTCAAATCGGAAATCACGAAGCGTCTTTTTAGAAGGTGTTTTTCGGGCCGCAAGCGACCACTGGCAGGAGCTGCACAAAACGTCGACCGTGAGTTCACAGACGCTTGATGAATACTGCTCTGTTTTCCTGTATTGTTCGTTTGCCAAATTTGACCAAATACCTCTTCGTTTTCTCGATCAGTATTGAAAGTGAAGCGAAGATTTGCCTTAAGATTTTGGCTTAGATAATTGATTTAATGAGGATAAATGCCCGTGACTGGTCTGAAAGCAATCCACCATGCTGCAGTCATTTGTTCGGACTATGAACGCTCCAAGGCATTCTATTCAGAGACCCTTGGATTGAGGATTGTTGCCGAGAATTTCAGGGCTGAACGTCAGTCTTGGAAGCTGGATTTGGCGTTGCCGGACGGCTCTCAGATTGAACTGTTTTCCTTTCCCAACCCGCCCCAACGCACGTCTCGCCCCGAAGCGCGAGGTTTGCGGCATCTTGCGTTTGTTGTGGATGATATCGAAGCGCTGAAAGACAGCCTGGAACAGAAAGGTGTCCTCGTCGAAGACATCCGTGTTGACGAGTATACCGGCCATCGGTTTGCTTTCTTTAGCGACCCGGACGATCTGCCATTGGAGTTGTATGAAGCCAAGCCGATTGCTTTGAAGTGATATTTCTCGTCTTTTAGGCTGAGCGAAGCAGGGAGGAAGGCGCATGGAAGTAAAACCTCTCACCGGTGGATTGGGTGCGGAAATCGTCGGGGCGGACATCCGGCGTGAAGATCAATTCGACGCAATTATGTCAGCCTTCGCAAAGCATTCCGTTGTCGCACTGAGGGGCCAAAGCGTTAGTCCGCAAGAGCATCTGACCTTTGCGAGAAGGTTCGGCCCAATCAACGTGAACCGATTTTTCAAACCGGTGGACGGCCACCCAGAGATTGCCATGGTGTTGAAAGAGAAGGATCAGAAAGAAGCTGTGGGAGAGGGGTGGCATACTGACCACTCCTATGATCAGGAGCCTGCTATGGGCTCGATCCTACACGCCCTGGAGGTTCCGCCCCATGGTGGCGACACGTTGTTTGTGTCGATGGCTGCCGCCTACGAAGCTTTGTCGCCCACGATGCGTAGTTTCTTAGATGGTTTGTGGGCGGTGCATTCCTCTCGCCATGTCTTTGGAGTCAGCATCGTAGACACAGAAGCCGCGAAAAGCGGCCGGTTGGGGAACGCCGAAGCTGCCACGCAAGACGCTTTGCACCCCGTTGTCATCACGCATCCTCTCAGCGGTAGGCGCGGGTTGTTCGTCAACCCTGTGTTCACGACCGAAATCAAAGGCTTGAGCGTGGATGAGTCTGCCGCAGTGCTGGGTATGATTTATGATCACTGCAAGCAGCCTGAATTCCAATGTCGTCTGCGTTGGCAGGAAGGGGATATCGCCATTTGGGATAACAGAGCGACGTGGCACAAAGCGATCAACGACTACCATGGGTTTCGACGTCTTATGCACAGGGTGACGGTGGAAGGTGTTGCTCTAACGCAATGAAGCGAGTGACGCTCGGCAAATTCTGCGACTCAGTCAGAGTGCTGACACGGTGTGAATATCTTCGATTCCCGGTGATAGTTTTGGATGAGGCATCGAGCGCCGCGTTTTTATCCATGTTTTCTTGCCTTTAAGGTGGGCGCAGAGTTTTTTCTTGTCAAATTTGGAACGTTCCATTACACATTTTGGAACGTTCCAAAATTCGGGGAAATCAGATGAACTGGGCATTTGTCGGAGCGAGCACTATAGCTTCGCAATATATGTTGGACGCGGTGCGTCAGCAGGCAGGCAACGACGTGACCTGGGTCGTCAGTAATTCTCCTGACCGGGTGCAAACCTGGGCTAAGGAACACAGTATTCTTAATGCAACCACAGATCTGAACGCGGCGCTGTCAGACGATGGCGTGAAATCCGTCTACATTTCCTCAACCAATGAGAAGCACCATGGTCAGGCGATGGCTGCCATCGCGGCTGGTAAGCATGTTCTTTGTGAAAAGCCGCTCGGGATGACGCAAGCGGAAGCTGTCGAAATGGTGCGCGCGGCCAACGCGGCTGGCGTGACTTTTGGTACTAATCACCACCTGCGATGCTCTGGCAGTCATCGTGCCATTCGTGATCTCATTGCAGGCGGGCGCGTGGGCGAGGTTCTTTCGCTGCGCATCCATCACGCAGTACATTTGCCCGAGAACTTGCAGGGGTGGCGTATCAACTCGGCCGATGCTGGCGGTGGCGTAATCCCTGACATCGTTGTTCATGACGCGGATGTCAGCCGCTTCCTGCTCAATGAAGACCCGGTGTCTGTCGTCGCGCAAATGGCCAACTCTGGGATGGGGCAGGGTGTCGAAGACTCGTGCATGTCCGTCTGGACGACGCCCTCGGGCGCGATGGTCATGACGCATGAAAGCTTTACGCACCCCTTTGCCGGGTCTGGCCTGCAGGTGCATGGAACCGAGGGCTCGATTTTTGCGGATGGCATCATGACGCAGCGCCCAGTTGGGGCAATTAAACTGGTGACTGAAGCCGGAAGTGAAGAGATCCCGTTTTCGGACCACTCTCTCTACGTTCAAGGCGTATCGGAATTTGTCACTGCAGCTGCGGGACAAGGCCGTCCTGCTGCCGACGGGCCTGATGGAGTGAAATCGCTGTCAATCGCGCTGAGCGTTCGTGAGGCCGCGGCGTCGGGCAAGCGTATCAACATAGATTATGGCGGTTTCTGATGACCAAGCTTGTTTCCGTTTCCGAGGCCGTTTCTCGTATCCCAGACAATGCGGTTGTCACCGTGTCGTCGTCCTCTGCGCTGGGGTGCCCTGACCTCGTGCTGAAGGAACTTGGAGAGCGGTTTCGCACTGAAGGGCATCCGCGCAACATTACGACGCTGCACCCAATCGCTGCAGGGGATATGTATGGCGTGAAAGGCATGGATTATCTGGCGCAGGATGGACTGCTAAGCCGCGTTCTCGCCGGTTCATACCCGTCCGGCCCTTCCAGCCTTGAGATGCCGGAAATCTGGAAGATGATCGTCGAGGATCGGGTGGCCGCTTACAACGTGCCGTCTGGAATTCTGTTTGACATGCACCGCGAAGCCGCAGCGCATCGGCCTGGTGTTCTGACGCAGGTCGGGCTTGAGACTTTCGTGGATCCTGTTCGCGAAGGATGCGCGATGAACGCGCGTGGTGCGGCAGCTCCAATCGTTAACCGAACAGAATTCGACGGTCAGACTTGGTTGCACTTCCCGAACATCAATCCGAACGTGTGCGTTTTGCGCGCAACCACGGCGGATGAGTTTGGCAACCTGACCTATGAACATGAAGGTGCCTATCTGGGCGGATTGGAGCAAGCGATTTGCACACGCAACCACGGTGGGCTCGTGATCGCACAGGTTCAACGTGTGACTGCCGCGGGTAGCTTGCGCCCCCATGACGTGCGCGTGCCAGGTCATTTGGTCGATCTGATCGTTGAAGACCCAGAGCAGATGCAAACGACAGAGACCTCGTATGACCCTGCGATCTCTGGCCAGATTATGCGCCCTTGGGACAGCTTTTCACTGGCCGAGCATGGTGTCGAAAAGGTCATCGCGCGTCGTGCCGCCCAAGAACTGCGCAGCGGCATGAGCGCCAACTTGGGCTTTGGCATCAGCGCACTGGTTCCGCGTGTTTTGTTGGAGGAGGGCCATCCTCAGGCGGTGACATGGGCAATTGAGCAGGGCGCCGTTGGCGGCGTCCCATTGACCGGCTTTGCCTTTGGGTGCGCATCCAACGCACATGCTTTCGTACCGTCACCACAGCAATTCATCTATTTCCAGGGCGGCGGGTTCGACATGTCGTTCCTCTCGTTCCTCGAGGTCGATGTAGAAGGCAATGTGAACGTTTCCAAACTTGGCAAGAAGCCCTACCTGACTGCAGGATGCGGTGGCTTTGTCGATATCACAGCGCGTGCCAAAAAGATCGTGTTCTCTGGCTGGTTCGAAGCCGGTGCCAAGATCGACCTGACAGATGACGGTATTCAAGTGAATGCCCCCGGAAAGTTCACCAAGATGGTGGATCAGGTTGAGCATGTCACATTCTCGGGCCGCCGTGCCCGGGAAACCGGTCAGGATGTGCTCTATGTGACCGAGCGCTGCGTCATTCGCCCAACAGATCAGGGGCTGGTTGCGACGGAAATCATGCCCGGCATTGAGGCGCAGCGCGATATTGTCGAAGCTTCGGGCGGTCGCGTCAAAGTCGCAGAAAACGCGGTTCAGATGCCCAAGTCGCTATTCGCAGTTGGCCCGATGGGGATGACACTGTGAGCAAGCTTCGCATTCATATCGAGGGTGCAACCGCCGTCCTGACTTTGGACAACGAGGCCAAGCTCAATGCGCTAACTGTAGATATGCTGCACGCGCTGGAGGCTGGCCTGATAGACGTCGAGCGTGACGCGTCCATTCGTGCGCTCGTTCTGACCGGCGCGGGTGAAAAAGCGTTCTGTTGCGGTGCTGATATCGGCGCTTGGGGTGGTCTGAGCCCTGCTGAATTCGCGCGCCATTGGGTCCGTGATGGACATCGTATCTTTGACCGCCTTGCGCGGATCGGCAAGCCGACAATTGCAGCGATCAACGGTCACGCATTCGGCGGCGGGCTAGAGCTGGCCAGTTGCTGCGATCTGCGCCTGATGACCCCGCGGTCCACGTTGGCTTTGCCCGAAGCTCGGGTTGGGATCGTGCCGGGTTGGTCCGGGACACAGCGGTTGACCCGTCTGATCCCCGAAGCTTCGGTGAAAGAGATGGCACTCTTTGGGCGCCGTATCGGTGCCGACCGCGCGTTGGCCTTGGGCTATGCGACCGAGGTGACTGACGACGTTCTGGCGTGCGCGCTTGAGATCACCACAGAACTCAGTGCCCTTTCGCCTCGCGCCACCGAAATCTCAAAAAACATGATCCATGCAGCGGTCGGTGAAGACACTCATGCCGTGGTCGAAGCCCTTGGTAGCGCAGCGATTGCGGCCTCAGCGGACCGCGAAGAAGGCGTTGCTGCGTTCATGGAAAAACGTAACCCCACATTCTCGGGCCTTTGACAATATGAAAGATATCACCATCAACCCTGCTATCCCGTTCGAGCTGCCGCCGTTGTTCGAAGGTCGGCATCTCATCGATGGCAGGTGGCAGAATAGCGCATCGGGTGAGACGTTCGAACGGCGCTCGCCGTCGCACGGGCATATTGTCAGCCAGTCAGCCTTGGGTGGCGAAGCTGAAGCTGAGGCGGCGATCTTGGCGGCACGCAAGTCGTTCGACAGCGGTGTGTGGAGTCGGGCATCGGGCAAAGAGCGGGCCACCGTTTTGCTTAAGGTTGCCGACCTGATTGAACAGAATGTCGACCGGATTGCACTGATCGAAACGCTGGAAAGCGGTAAGCCGATCAGCCAATCCAAGGGCGAGGTCGGCGGTGCAGCAGACCTTTGGCGCTATGCGGCCTCATTGGCACGCAGCACGCACGGCGACAGTCATAACACTCTTGGCGCAGATATGATGGGTGTCGTGCTGAAGGAACCCATCGGTGTCGTGTCCATCATCACGCCTTGGAATTTTCCGTTCTGGATTCTCAGTCAGAAGCTGCCCTTCGCGTTAGCGGCTGGTTGCACAGTTGTTGTGAAACCGTCTGAGATGACACCGTCGACAACCTTGATGCTGGGCGAATTGTTGATCGAAGCCGGATTGCCCGCCGGTGTATGCAATATCGTTCTGGGTTACGGAGTTCCCGTTGGCAGCGTGATGTCGAGCCATGACAGCGTGGACATGATCAGCTTTACGGGCTCTACGGCTGTAGGCAAGACGATCAGCGCAGTAGCGTCGGATACGCTCAAGAAAGTCGCGCTAGAGCTTGGGGGCAAGAACCCTCAGGTCATCTTTCCCGACGCCAATCTGAATGCAGCCGCTGATGCGGTTGTGTTCGGTGTCTATTTCAATGTTGGCCAGTGCTGCAATTCAAGCAGTCGTATCATCGTGCATGAGGACATTGCTGATGAATTCCGCGAACGTGTCGTCGCCCTGTCGCGCAAAGTCAAATTCGGCGATCCTTTGGACCCGACAACGCAGGTTGGGGCTATCGTAACGTCCGAGCACAACTCAAAAATCGACGCGTATGTCAAACAGGCGCAGGCTTCGGGTGCGACTATTGATCTGGGTGGTGAGCCGCTGGAGGTCGAAGGCCTCGGCGCTCAGTTCTATCAGCCGACGGTGATTTCTGACGTCTCGCCTGATATGCCCATTGCCCGCGATGAGGTATTCGGGCCTGTTCTGTCTGTTTTGACTTTCAAAACACTGGACGAAGCCATCGCGCTCACCAATGATAGCGCTTACGGTCTGTCGGCAGGGGTATGGAGCGAAAACGTTCACACCTGCCTAGAGTTTGCCCGCCGCGCAGAAGCGGGAACGGTCTGGACCAATACCTGGATGGACGGGTTCCCCGAGGTCGCTTTCGGTGGGGTCAAACAATCCGGGCAGGGGCGGGAAATCGGAAGATATGGGTTCGAGGAATTCTTTGAAGTGAAATCAGTGGTCATGCGTGTCGGCAACAGCCGGGCGCCATGGGTTCCGCAAGACTAAGAACGGGCACCGAATTGGTCCCGACTGAGAATAACGCATTAAGGGAGGAAACAAGAATGCGTAAATTTATGAAGACAAAATCGTTGTTTGTAGCAGGTCTGCTGTGCACGACCAGCCTTGCGCACGCTGAAGACGTGGAAGTTCTGCACTGGTGGACGTCTGGCGGTGAGGCCGCAGCACTAAACGTACTCAAGGACGACCTGTCCGGACAGGGCATCGGTTGGACCGACATGCCTGTAGCCGGTGGCGGTGGTGAGCAGGCGATGACCGTTCTGCGCGCCCGCGTCACCGCAGGCAACGCTCCTACTGCCGTTCAGGCTCTGGGCTTTGACATTCTGGACTGGGCCGATCAGGGCGCGCTGGCCGATCTGAACGAAGTTGCAGCCCAGGAAGGTTGGGATGACGTCGTCCCAGAGGCACTGAAGGCCTTTGCCAAGCATGACGGCAAATGGGTCTCGGCCCCTGTGAACGTACACTCGACCAACTGGGTCTGGGCCAACAAAGCGGTTCTGGACGCCAACGGTATTGCACAGCCCACCAACTGGGACGAATTCGTCGCAGCAGTTGAGGCGTTGAAAGCTGCCGGGATCACTCCGATCGCGCATGGTGGTCAGGCATGGCAGGACGCGACCGTGTTCGATGCTATCGCAATGTCGACGCTGGGGCCTGACGGCTACAAAGCGGCCTTTATCGACTTGGACGAGGAAACGCTGGGTGGCGACGCGATGAAAGAAGCGTTCGACCGAATGGCCTTTATCCGCGACAACGTGGATGAGAACTTCTCGGGTCGTGACTGGAACCTGGCGACAGCAATGGTCATCAACGGTGAGGCCGGTTTCCAGATGATGGGTGACTGGGCCAAAGGCGAATTCCTGAACGCGGGCAAAGTGCCGGGTGAGGACTTCCTGTGCTTCCGCTTCCCGGGCACTCAGGATCAGGTCACCTTCAACGCTGACCAATTCATGATGTTTGACCAGGGCGGTACGGTATCGGCCGAGCAAGCCGCGCTGGCCAGCGCGATCCTGTCGCCTTCCTTCCAGATTGCCTTCAACAAGGTGAAGGGCTCCGTCCCGGCTCGTACTGACGTGGACGGCAGTGATCTGGATGCGTGTGGTCAGCAGGGCATGAAAGATTTGGCTGCCGCGGCTTCGTCAGGCAACTTGTTCGGCTCGATGGCGCACGGACATGCCGCGCCTGCGTCTGTCAAGAACGCCGTCTATGACGTGGTGACCGCTCACTTTAACGGCGAGTACGGCAGCGAAGATGCTGTGACCGAACTGGTTGACGCCGTTTCGATCGCCAAGTGATCCACAAGTGATCCTCCCGATGGGGCGGCGGTCTGGCCGCCCTGTCACCAAGTGGGCGCAAAAGCTCCGATCTAACACGACTCGAACGAGGAGGGCGCGCCATGGCTGCTTCAGCCGACGCGGATTTTAAGACACGCCTTCAGAACTGGATACCCAAGCTGGTCCTGTCACCGTCGCTAGCGATGATGTTGGTCTTTGTCTACGGGTTCATTCTGTTTTCGGTCTACCTGTCATTCACCGACAGTCGCATCCTGCCGTCCTTTGGATGGGTCGGATGGGAAAACTACGACAAATTGTGGCGGCTGAGCCATTGGGAAACCTCGTTGATCAATATGGGGATTTTCGCGAGCCTCTATATCGTGATCTGCACCTGTATAGGCCTGGGTCTGGCGATCTTCCTTGATCAGAAAATCCGGGGCGAAGGGCTATTGCGTCCCATCTACCTCTATCCGATGGCTCTGAGCTTCATCGTCACCGGCACCGCGTGGAAATGGTTCCTTGACCCTGGCATCGGGTTGGAAAACGTCATGCATACATGGGGTTGGACCAGCTTCGAGTTCGATTGGATAAAAAACCGTGATTACGCCATCTACACGGTGGTTCTAGCGGCCGTCTGGCAAACCAGCGGCTTCGTAATGGCAATGTTTCTGGCCGGTCTGCGTGGAATCGACAATGAAATCCTGCGCGCGGCGCAAATGGATGGCGCCTCTAACTGGAACCTCTACCGCCGGATCATCATCCCGCAACTGCGTCCCGCATTCCTGTCGGCCTTTGTGATCCTAAGCCACTTGGCGATCAAGACCTTTGACCTTGTCATTGCCCTGACCGGGGGTGGACCCGGTCGCGCAACCGAACTGCCCGCGACCTTTATGTACTCATACACGTTCACGCGAAACCAGATGGGGATCGGTGCGGCCTCGGCCACGATCATGCTGATGACCATCGCGGCGATCATGATCCCGTATCTTTACGCCGAATTGCGGGAGAAACGCTGATGTCACAAGCAACTCAGGATACCGCAATCCGCACGGGCCGCGTTACGCGCACGCTGATCTATCTGGTGCTGCTTCTGTTCGGTCTGTTCTACCTGCTGCCGCTCTACGTCATGCTGGTGAATTCGGTGAAGCCACTGGAAGAGATCACCGGCGGCGGCATGATGAACCTGCCGCAGGTGTTCACGATTGAGCCGTGGCTCAAGGCGTGGTCTTCGGCGCAGATCGGCGTCGATCCGACGGGTTTGAAGCCTTACTTCTGGAACTCGATTAAGATGGTGGTTCCGGCGGTGATTGTCTCGACCATTCTTGGGGCGTTGAACGGCTATGTGCTGACCAAGTGGCGCTTCAAGTACGACACCATCCTATTCGGTCTGATGCTGTTCGCCTGCTTCATTCCGTTCCAGATTGTTCTGATCCCAATGGCGCGGATGTTGGGCATAATCGGGCTGGCTGGCACCACTTGGGGTCTTGCGCTTGTCCACGTTGTCTACGGAATTGGCTTCACCACGCTGTACTTCCGCAATTACTACGCTGTGTTCCCGACCGAGCTGATCCGCGCGGCGCAGATTGATGGCGCCGGGTTCTTCCAGATCTTCTGGCGCATTCTTCTGCCCAGTTCCGGGCCGATCGCCGTGGTTTCGATCATCTGGCAGTTCACCAACATCTGGAATGACTTCTTGTTCGGCGCGTCCTTTGCCGATGCCAACAGCCAACCGATGACGGTGGCACTGAACAATCTGGTGCAGTCGTCAACCGGTGTGAAGGAATACAACGTTCATTTTGCAGGCGCCATTCTGGCGGCCATGCCAACTCTGCTCGTCTACATCGTGGCCGGTCGATACTTCGTCCGCGGCCTGATGGCGGGTTCGGTGAAAGGATAAGACCTCATGGGTTTTCTAGACATTGACAACGCGACCAAATCCTACGGGGCGGTCGAGGTTCTGCACAAAGTGGATATCTCGGTGCAGGAGGGTGAGTTCCTGGTACTGGTCGGCCCCTCGGGCTGTGGCAAATCCACTCTGCTGAACATGATCGCGGGGCTGGAAGAGATCACAAGCGGCGAAATCCGCATCAAGGATCAGGTGATGAACGGGGTGCACCCGTCCAACCGCAACATTGCCATGGTTTTCCAAAGCTATGCTTTGTATCCCAATATGACGGTCGGGCAGAACATCACTTTCGGCCTTGAGATGCATGGCGTGCCTAAGCCTGAACGCGACAAAGCGATGCAAGAAGTTGCCAAGCTCTTGCAGATCGAGCAGTTGCTGGATCGCAAGCCCGGGCAGTTGTCCGGCGGTCAACGTCAGCGGGTTGCAATGGGTCGCGCGCTGGTGCGAAATCCTGATGTCTTCCTGTTCGATGAACCGCTCTCGAACCTCGATGCCAAGCTGCGCGTTGATATGCGGACCGAGATCAAGAAGCTGCATCAGAACCTCGGGACCACCATCGTCTACGTGACGCATGACCAGATCGAGGCGATGACGCTTTCAAGCCGCATCGCCGTGATGAACGGCGGCTATGTCCAGCAGCTGGGTACGCCGCAGGAAATCTATGACACGCCTGCGAATATCTTCGTTGCAACATTCATGGGTTCGCCTGCGATGAACGTGGTACCGGCCAAGGTTACGGTCTTGAATGGCCGCCCCCATGCAGAGGTCGCCGTTCACGACGGATCAATGGCGCAACTTCCGTTCAGCCAAGACAACTTGGCCGCATGGGATGGGCGCGAGATTTTGTTGGGAATCCGCCCTGAGACCATCACCGATATGGATGGTGCGGATCGAAAGTCGTCGAACATCGCGCAGATGACCAACCGTATTGTGGTGACGGAGCCCGCTGGATCGGACACCTTCGTCTCGATGCAATTGGGCGGACGAGATGTGATCGCGCGTATGCGTTCGGATGCCGAGGTCGCACCGGGTCAGGATTTCAACTTTGCTGTGAACATGGAAAAGGCCGTGGCTTTCGATCCTGAAAGCGAGATGCGGATCCTTCCATGAATCGAGCTGACGTCATATTCATTGGGTCGGGTATTGGGGGGGCAACGCTGGCTGCGGCGTTGGCCCCGTCCGGTCGTCGCATTCTGATCCTTGAACGAGGAAAGCGGTTGCAACCCTCGCCTCAGGACCGAGACCCAAGGGCGATCTTTGCCAATGGGCACTTTCGCCCCGATGAAACATGGCTGGATGGAGCAGGCGAACCTTTCAACCCTGGAAACTACTACTGCGTCGGTGGCAATTCCAAGTTCTACGGCGCAGCTTTAATACGCTATCGGAAAGAGGATTTTGAGCCGCGTCAGCATATGGGTGGCTACTCTCACGGCTGGCCCATGCCCTACGAAGAGCTGGAGCCGGACTACACCGCCGCGGAACAGCTTTACGAAGCGCGTGGCACCACCAAACAAGATCCAACCGAACCGCCGCACAGTGGGGGTTACCCGCACCCACCTGTGCCAGATGAGGTTGATATTGCAGACCTGAGGAACCGGCTAAGCCAAGCAGGCCTGACGCCATCCTCAGTGCCTTTGGGTGTGGACATTGAAACCTGGCTAGAGGCCGGGCAAACAACTTGGGATGCGTTTCCCAATACATGCGGCGGCAAAATGGATGCCGAAACCTGTGCGCTTGCCGAAGCAATGAAGCACGGCAATGTCGAACTGCTGACTGACGCGCGTGTCCGTAAACTGAAGGCTGATGCCGTTGGTCGCATCACAAGCGTCGAGGTTGATGGCCACGGTGCCCTTAGTGCGCCGGTCATCGTGCTCGCGGCAGGTGCGGTACAGTCCTCGGTCCTGTTGCTGCAGTCCGCGAACGACAATTGCCCAGCCGGTCTTGCCAATCGGTCCGATCAGGTCGGGCGCAACTTCATGAACCACAATTGCTCGGCGGTGCTGGCCCTTCATCCGCTGCGTCGAAACAGAGCAGTCTATCAAAAGACATTGATGTTCAACGACTATTACAACACCGACGGACAGGGCGGTTTGCCTTTGGGCAACATTCAGATGTTGGGAAAGATCACTGGACCGATTCTTGCGTCGCAAACCCATCTACCGGGTCCAATTGCAGCACTGATCGCCAATCGCAGTTTTGATTTCTATGCTATGTCCGAAGATCTGCCGAACCCAGACAGCCGGGTGACGGTCGAAGGTGACCAGATCAGGCTGGATTGGAAACGCTCGAATTGGGCCGCGCACGAGGCCTTGGTTGCGCGGCTAAAGGCGCATCTGAAGCAGGCCGGGTTTCCTGTTGTATTGTCGCGACCATTTGATCGGCGCACTCCGTCACATCAATGCGGCACAGCGCGGATGGGCAATGATCCGTCAAGCAGTGTCGTCGACACGTTCTGCCGTAGCCACGACCACAAGAACTTGTTCATCGTCGACGCGTCAGTTCTTCCGACTTCTGCGGCGGTGAATCCGGCCCTCACGATAGCCGCACTCGCACTCCGTGCAGGGCGTCACATTATTGAAACGGAGTTCGCCGCATGACCGGAACAGCATTGGTGACCGGAGGACAACAGGGCATTGGTCTCGGGGTGGCGCGCGCCTTGATCGCGGCGGGGTACAAGGTCGCAATAGCCTCTCGCTCGGCGCGCGACAAACCAGTGGTTCAGGCGGCTTTGGCAGAGCTTGGCCCAAGCGCAATCTATGTGCAGCACGATGTATCAGACATTGATCACGTTCCGACGCTACTGGATCAGATCGAAGCCGATTTGGGCCCGATCACCGCGTTGATAAACAACGCAGGCGTAGGGGCGCCAGTGCGTGGTGACATGCTGGATCTGAAGCCCGAGAATTGGGATTTCGTGCAGAATATCAACTTGCGTGGCGCGTTTTTTCTGGCGCAAGAAGTGGCTCGGCGCATGTTGGAGCAGCCGCAAGATACCTATCGATCAATCATCTTTGTCACCTCTGTCAGCGCGACAATGGTGTCGATCGAACGTGCCGAGTACTGCGTGTCCAAGGCGGCCGCAGCGATGATGGCTCAGTTGTTCGCAGTACGCTTGGCCCCCGAAGGCATCGGCGTCTTTGAGCTGCGACCGGGAATCATCGCGACTGAGATGACGGCTGGCGTGCGCGACAAGTATACCGACCGTATCGAAGGCGGCCTTGTTCCCGCGGCACGTTGGGGTGCGCCCGAGGATATTGGGTCCGTTGTGGTCCCAATGGTTCAGGGGCAGATGCACTTTGCGAACGGCGCCGCCATCCCGGTGGATGGCGGCTTGTCGATTTCACGTCTGTAAATCAAGGCGCACAAGAATGTTTGAAGGATATGATTTCATTGTCATTGGGGGCGGCTCGGCAGGCTCGGTGATCGCTGCACGTCTTTCCGAAGAACCCTCGGCGCGTGTGCTGTTGCTAGAGGCTGGCTCCACCGACCGTCACCCGTTCTTTCACCTGCCAGCCGGGTTCGCGAAGATGACCAAGGGTATCGGCAGCTGGGGCTGGTCGACGGTTCCGCAAAAGCACATGCAGAACAAGGTCTTTAACTACACCCAGGCCAAGGTTATCGGCGGGGGGTCTGCGATCAACGCGCAAATCTACACGCGGGGTGCAGCTCAGGATTACGATGACTGGAGACAGATGGGGTGCGAAGGGTGGAGCTATGCCGACGTGCTGCCCTACTTCAAAAAGTCCGAGGATAACGACACCTACGACGACGAATATCACGGCAAGGGCGGACCGCTGGGCGTGTCCATGCCCGCAGCACCTTTGCCAATCTGCGATGCCTACATCAAGGCCGCAGGGGAAGTGGGGATTCCCGAAACGCGGGATGTGAATGGGGCGAAGCAGGATGGCGCGGGGTACTATCAGCTGACCCAACGCAATGCGCGACGCTCATCTGCCGCGATGGCGTTTATCGCGCCAAACCGCAGCCGCCCGAACCTGACGGTGCGCACCGGCGCACAGGTCCGCCGCATCATGGTGGACAAGGGCAGGGCAACTGGTGTCGAGATGTTGAACGGGGACAAGATCTCCGCCGCGAAAGAGGTCATTCTGTCCTCGGGTGCCATCGGTTCGCCACGCTTATTGCAACTGTCGGGTATCGGCCCAGCGGATCATTTGGACAGTCTAGGTATCGACGCGGTTTATCATCAACCTCAAGTTGGTGCGAACCTGCAAGACCATTTGGATTTGTACTCGATTTGCGAAGTGACTGGCCCGCACACCTACGACCGTTTCGCCAAGCTTCACCTTTCAGCCTTCGCAGGCTTGCAATACCTTTTCACCCGCAAGGGACCGGTCGCGTCCAGCCTGTTTGAAACGGGTGGGTTCTGGTACGCAGACCCGGATGCGCGCTCGCCGGATCTTCAAATGCATCTGGGGCTTGGTACCGGCATTGAGGCTGGGGTCGAGGCGATGCCCAACGGCGGGGTTACGCTGAACGCCTGTTTCCTGCGCCCCAGGTCACGCGGAACCGTCCGGCTACAAAGCTCAGACCCTGCGGTGATGCCGCTTATTGATCCCAACTATCTGGCGGATCCTTACGATCGCGAGATGTCCATTCGGGGGCTGAAACTGGTGCAGAACATCCTCGCACAGGATGCGCTGAAGCCATACATCCTGGCAGAACGTTTGCCGGGCCCGGACGTTCGGACCGAGCAGGAGTATTTCGATTTTATCTGCGTACATTCGAAAACATCGCACCACTGCGCTGGAACCTGCCGTATGGGCAGTGACGCCGAAGCCGTTCTGGACCCGCGCCTACGATTCAATGGGATCGAAGGGCTTCGCGTCGCGGATGCGTCGATTATGCCGACGGTCAATTCATCCAACACCAATGCACCTACGATCATGATCGGGGAAAAAGCTGCCGACATGATCAAACAAGATCAGGGTTTCTAAAAATGATCCGCCACATCGTACTGACCAAATTCCGCGCCGACGTAGCCGAAGACACAATCGGAGCCATCTACAAAGGCCTCGAGGACGTGTCCAAGGCCCTTCCCGGAGCCAGCGGGTTCACCGGGGGCCGAAGTGAAAGCCCCGAGCAGATCGAGCGCGGATACATGCATGGGTTCGTGATCGATTTCGACGATTGGGCCGCGCTGGAGGCCTATCAGAACAACGAAACGCACAAGGCGCTGGGCGCGCAGCTGGTTGAGAACGCCGTGGCTGGTATCGACGGCATTCTGGTTCTGGATTTGGAGGTTTGAGAAAATGAAATTGATTTTGCCAAACCCTGAGGGGCAATTGGAACCCTATGCGCTGACCGGAACGCCGCTATTACCGCGCGCGCCGCAGGTGCCTCTGACGCGCACGGCCTTTGCAGCGGCTCATGTGGTTTCTGATCCGCTGGCAGAACGTAACCCCTGGGATGGGCGCCCCACAGTTGATTGGGAAGCGACCCTGCGATTTCGTCAGGGGCTCTGGGATCAGGGGCTGGGTCTGGCCGAAGCTATGGATACCGCACAAAGGGGTATGGGCGTCGATTGGGAGACCGCGTTGGAGTTGATCCAGCGCACAATGAAGGCGGCGCAGGTGCATCCGTTGTCGCCTCGGGTGGCTTGTGGGGCAGGGACTGATCATCTGCCTCTGAACGCGTTGAACACCGCAGGTGAAATCCTGTCAGCCTACGAGCACCAGGCCGAGGCGATCGAAGCCGCCGGAGGGCAATTGATCCTGATGGCGTCACGCGCCTTTCCAGCGATCAACGCGGGTCCAGACACGTACCACGACGTCTATCGCGCGCTTATCGATGGGGCGGCGAACCCAGTAATCCTGCACTGGCTGGGCGATATGTTCGATCCTGCATTGACGGGCTATTGGGGTAGCACGGATGTCGACGCGGCCAGCGACTTTGTGCTGTCCCTGATCAACGAAAACCCTGACAAGGTTGATGGGATAAAAATATCCCTGCTGGATCAGGCTCATGAAGAAGCCTTCCGCGCACGGTTGCCAGACGGTGTGCGCCTCTACACAGGTGACGATTTCAACTACGCTGATCTTATTGCCGGGGATGGAACGCATTTTTCCCACGCTCTGCTTGGCATTTTCGCTGCTATCGCCCCCGCCGCCAGCCAGGCGCTTGAGGCGTTGGCTATGGGCGATATGGATCGCTACAACGCGCTGTTCGCACCGACCGTTTCCCTCAGTCGAGAGATTTTTAAGGCTCCGACGCGGTTCTACAAAGCCGGTATTGCCTATCTGGCATGGCTGAACGGAGCCCAGTCCCATTTCATCATGCCGGGTGGGTTCCAATCCAGCCGTGACATCTGCCACTACGCGCAAGTGTTCAGATTGGCGGATCAGGCCGGTTTACTCTCGGATCCTGAACTGGCTAAAGCACGGATGACCACGCTTCTCAGCTTGCATGGAGTTGAACAATAGCCTGAATGCGAAGACCCACGATCATAGATGTCGCCAACTCGGCGGGCGTTTCCAAGTCGACGGTAAGCCTTGTGTTGCAGGGCAGCCCGCAGGTGAAGCCGGAGACACGCAAGCTCGTCCATACCGCGATGAAAGAGATTGGGTATGTCTACAACCGATCGGCGGCAAATCTGCGATCCACGGGAACGGCGCTAATAGGTTTGGTGATCAACGACCTAACCAACCCGTTTTTCACCGAGTTTGCGACTTCGTTGCAGATGGCGTTGGGGTCCCGAGGCTATGCAGTTGTATTGGCTAACACAAACGAAGACCCTGAACTTCAGGATCAGGTGGTGGGCGCAATGCTCGAGCACGGTGTTTCTGCCTTGATCCTTTCGCCAGCTTATGGCGATGTCACAAACACCCTCTCCGCGGTAGAGCGAGCTGGCATTCCATTGATGCAGGTCTTGCGACAAGTTGAAAGCGAAACGGGCAGGTTTCCCTTTATCGCTCCTGATTACGCAGAGGGTGGACGCGCGGCAACGCAGTATCTGATCGAAACAGGCGCGCGGAACATCGCCTTTGTTGGTGGTTTGGATGGTGCCGAAGTCACTCAGGAAAGGCTGTCCGGCTATATCAGCGCTATGACAGACAACCACTTGCAGCCTATTGTAAAAACAGGGGAATCCAGCCGATCATTTGGACATGAAGCAACAGTCCGCCTCTTCAAAGAGCATCCTGCGTGCGATGCCGCAGTTTGTTTCAATGATCTCGTTGCTTTTGGGATGATTAATGCCTGCCATGAAACTCAGGTCAAGATTGGAACGGAGTTTCAGATTGTCGGTTTCGACGACATCAAGGAAGCATCAGAATGCTGGCCAGCTTTGTCTACAGTACATTGCGGCGTCTCTGAGTTTGGAGAACAAGTTGCGGACACTGTTTTGCTGTGGTTGCAGGATGGTGTCGCGCCTGCGCAACACACGCGAACTACAACGCGCTTGGTATTGAGGCAAACTACGAAAGACACGGTGTAGCAAAAGACTATACCAGCCTTTGTCGAGAGGTTTTGTCAGAAGAACTTTGGTAAAGCGGGGCATGGCGGTTGCGCAGCTTTTGCCACGACCAGACCCGACTTTTTCAAACACTTTGAATCTAGTCCCGAGATCATCCGCTTCCCGCTCTCGCTTCGGAATCTCGAAGATCTGCTGCACAAGCGTGGCATCGACGTGAGCCCCGAAAATTTCCACCAATGTGCTTATTGATCCTTGTCAAGAATTGAGGGGGTAAGAAGTGGTACACTCAATGGCAATCTAGGGGAGGGGATTCATGGAAGAGTTGATTGAAATCGGTAGATCCTTCGTCCAGGCCATGCGTGAACGCAGAGGCCTTGGCAGTGTTGATGAAATGTATGCCGAAAACGCACAGTCGATAGAGGCCGTTGTGCCTCCGGTTCGACAATTCCGCGTTTCAAAGGGTCGCGAAGCCATCAAGGGAAAAAGAGAGGATTGGTTGGCATCGCATGAAATCCAAGAACTAGAAGTGGATGGCCCCTACGTCCACCCACCCAACCGCTTTGGAGTCCGTTTCAGGGCCGAAGTCGTTCAGAAGGCCACGGGTGAGCGTATGACCCTGCGCGAGATCGCAGTGTATTCGGTGGCGGAAGGCAAGATTGTGCTGGAAGAGTTTTTCATGTTGCCGAAGTGAGAAGAGTGACTAACAACATCAGCTAATTGTTGGCTCAATCAGTACACACCGCTTTTGGGCAAAGTTAAATTCCGGACGGAGGTCGGGAATGCAACACAGAACTGTGGCATATTTTGTGGGAGTTGATGCTGAAGACGCGTCGATTTTGGAATGCGCTGAAATTGCCCGTATCCAGAACGACCACTTGAATTGCGTATTGATCGCGGCCTTACCTAACCTGCCTTACTTGAAGTATGGATCAAACAGGTTCGTTGAAGCAGGTCTTCCCTCGAACTGGTTGGACGTTCTTCACGCGAAAAATGCCGCCTTGAAGTCTCGGGCCACTGAAGTTGAAGCGCTTCTTGCTGGGCAGGGCGTATCTGCAAATGTAACTGGCTTCATGGGACTTGGAGCAGAGTTGCAGCAACTTGTAGCAGAACAAGCCAAATGCTCTGATATCGCTTTTCTAGACGCTGGATTGCGAAGAGATCCCGATTTATTTCACAAGATCGCGTGCGGAGTATTGTTTCATTCGCCGGTGGCACTAATGGTCAATGGTGATCCGTATGCCCAACGCGACCGCGTTTTTTTGGCATGGAATGACAGCTTGCCTGCGTCCAGGGCAACGCATTTAGCTTTACCCATTCTACTGGCGGCCAAAGAAGTCGTGATTGGGTGTTTTGATTTGCCGTTGCCTGAGGACGTAGAAGGTAGTGTGCCGGGAACTGACCTAGCTGAATGGCTCGGCCATCACGGTTGCAACTTGACCGTGTCGCAGTTCCAGTGCGGGGGGAATTCAATTGCAGACTGCATTCAAGAACGAGCAAGCGAAGCGGGGGCCGATCTCATTGTTATGGGCGCCTATGGGCATTCCCGTTTGCGAGAGTCAGTTTTTGGGGGCACGACGCACGCAATGTTGGAGCAGACAAGTTTACCAGTGCTTTTCGGACACTGATGAAGTGAGCCGAAGACTGTGACTTTCGGGAAGCCATAGCTATAATAATTCATCGTTAAATAGTTAAGAAACCATTTTTTAAGAGTTTGCTTGAGGTTGAAGCGTGCTTGCCCGACCGTTTTCGCCAAGGAACGCTATCACAATTGACTTTAGTTCATCCCAGTCAGTAAACTCCCTTGCCCCTTCTCGTGGATCGATTTTTCGACCGAGCAAGACGACGTGCTTAAGGATCTCCCTCTCAAAATACCCGTAGTTTTCGGGCCTTACCGCGCCTGCGATCAAAGCCGTTGCATTTGGTTCAAAACCTGTTCGAAGAAGCATTTCGTCAAGATAGTCGCGTGCTTCTTCTCGACCTGACGCGAAAGCAGCTTTTAAACCGACGGAAAGCACGAGAGACTTTCGCTTCATTAAGGCATCTCTATTTGAAGCGATAAATGCCTCGAATGAATTGGGGTGCCTACGCTCGTGGACAGGGGCTAGGAGAATAACCTTGACCACATCGTCAAGCGAAACGTGGCTGGGTATTTCATCGGTATTGATCAGCTTTGCGTCGAAACCGGTATTCTTCGCGACATCGCTGATAAAGCGCGCAATCTTTGCTGTCTGGCCTTCGACCGTGGCGAAGGCGATAAGTACAGTCATTCCGATCCTCCCATAAATCGGTCTGAATAGATTGCTTATTATGAATAAGTGACGTGCGTTGCCCTTGATCTCCATCAAAGGCGTTTCTTGAGACCACATTGAGATCGTTGTTGTGCGCTTTGGCTGTTTACGCAGGGCATGTTTTAAGGAAGTTCGCGACGACATCCATCTCCAAGAAAACCTGCCCTTTCGGCCGGCAGCTTTGAAGCTAGCCAATCCCTTGTGGTCTAGCTTGCTACCTTAAGCAAAAGGCCAAGACAGCGACGAAGACTGTAAAACTGATGAACCACACTGCGAATTTTACTTGTTTGCGTGCGGGCAGGTTTCTGAGAAGTCTAGTCATAGTCAAACCTTTCAGACAAAATCCGGTGTGACGCGGTCCCACGCTCAATCAGATGATCTTCGACGGTGTCCATCATGGCAGGGGGGCCGCAAAGAACAAAAAGCCAGCTTTCAAATTGTTCAGAAGACAAATTGCGGTCCAAGAGGGGACCGTTGATTAAGCCTGTCTCTCCGGACCAATCCTTTGGCGGTTCGGATAGAACAAAAACTGTGTCTTCTTTGGACAACTCCTGACGAAAAACAATCTGCTCCTCCACCCGGTTGCCATAGATAAGCTTGAGATCGTGCTGTGTTCCACTCAGTCGAACTTGACGCATAATGCTCAACATGGGCGCGATCCCGACACCACCTGCGATCAGAACAATACCTGTCTCAGTGCGGTGGCTGATCGACAGATTCCCGTGCGGGGCATCCAGATAGGCCGTGGTTTGCGGAGCGATCTGTCCGAGGCCGCATGTGAAATCCCCAAGCTCCTTTATCACGAATGAAACCTCAGGGCCTTCGGCTGGTGCCGAACTAATCGAGAATGGGTTCTCATGCAGCGAAAAAGCACTGTGGCCGACGTTTAGCCAGGCAAACTGCCCTGCTTCGAAGTTTAGTCCGTTGTGACCATGGGGCTTGAGGCGCAACTCCCATTGCTTCGGTGATAGTCGAGACACAGACGTGACGCGCCACGGCCTTTTCCTCTGACGTAAAGGGCGAACGAGATAGACGTAAAGCAAAGTTCCAACTGCAATACTGGTCAGGGCAAGCCAGAGATACATCAACAGCGGATGCCCACCGTAGCGCCCAGCATAGACCGTGTGATGCAACAGCAGGCATGCGATCACCAAGGCTCCCAGCCCGTGTAAGAGGCGCCATGTTTCGTATTTGCAATCAAGGGATTTGCGGGCAATTGCCGAGGCGATCAGGATGAATAGTAAAAAATATGCGCCGATGCCCGACACCAGCGTAGAAAAGTCGGTCGAAATCGTAAGTTGGCTTGTTACATCCCACGGGCGGCGTCCGCCAGAGGGCGTGCCCTGATACAGCAGCGGGTGTATCAGCGCAAAGCCCAGCGCTGTACGCGCCATCAACTGATGCACGCGCATGGTTACATCCATACCCAGTCCGGAAGAGATGAACCTGAACCGCCCAGACAGCAGGAACTCGACTAAGATTATTGAAAAAGCAAGCATCCCAAGCCCGGACGCGAGCTCTTGATGAAACGATCGTGGGGGCCATCCCAAAGACCAAGAAAAACCCAAGGGAGCCAAAATCAGCAAAACGTAAATCAGCGCCAGATAAGGCCATTTCATACAGTTTTGCTCCACTGTGCTAAAGCTGGGCAGCTCGGGCTCATTCAAAATAGACGCTAAGCTGACCAGGGATTCCGATCAAGACTACTGAGATTGGTGTTAACTCTGGCGCGACGAGGCAAGTTTAGTGGGCGACGTTTCCCGTTTCAGTTCGTTCAGCCGCTGCGTTCAGTCTGGCTGATGCTGAGGTTGCATGCTTGCGCAAGATCACGGTCCTTGACCGCTTTTCCTGTCATAATGTTGCGCGCGCGAAATCCGAACAAAGGAGGAGGCTCAAAATGTTGGAAGACAAAAAGTCACCGCAACTTTTCACTGGAATGCATCCGCTCTCTGACAACTTTCGGCGTGAAATGGAAACCTTGATGTCGCGTTTTTTGGGGGGAGGATCACCCTTACTGCCGATGGAAACGGCTGCGCAACGCACGGGTTTTCCGTCTCTTGATATGACGGGTGCGATTTCACCGGCAATCGATGTCCAAGAAACGGATTCTGCGATTGTCCTGACGGTTGAATTGCCGGGGCTCGAAGAGGATGATGTGGAAATTGAAATCAAGAACCGCAGGCTTATCTTAAGCGGTCAGAAGAAGATTGCGCATGATGAAACGGGCGATTTGCGTGTCAGCGAAAGAAGCTATGGCAGCTTTTCCAGAGCCATGTCGCTGCCGGACACTGTAGAAATCGACAGGATTTCAGCCACATTCGACAAGGGCGTTCTGCATGTAGAAATGCCGAAGACTGAACCTCAGGATCCAAGCCGTAAGATCAAGGTATCTTCGAAATAGACGGTCTGGTGGCTCGATGCCGTGCATAAAAATGCCAAGGTAGAGGGTCGATCATGGATCGGCCTTCCTAGAGTTGCGGCCTGAAAAGTGTCTTTGGTTGAATCCGGGCGGACATCTTAAGTGTTTGTAAAAACGTGTTTCTTGCACATTCGTACCAGACCATGGGTTTGGCGTTGAAGCGTGGTAGAATGCCCTCACGCGTTTGGGTAGGGGGCCACAATGCGAAAACCAGAAGAGAGTGGCATGACACCCTCAGGACATGCCGGTGAAGGTGAGGTGCGGGCCTTTCTGGAGAGCCTGACCGGACCTTCGCGCGGAAACGTGAACTGGCTGGTCGATAATGCCCTGACCGTTTCTGTTGACGATGGCAGGGTGTTAAGCATTCGACCCAAATACGACCTGCCTCCACATGATAACGATATTGCCACACTGCAGTGGGCTGACGACGGTTACACGATAACCGCGTCCGTTGGGCGCAATGTGTGGGTAAACGGGCAAAAAGCCTCGTTAGCGTCTCTTAGGCATGGCGACATGATCGAGTTCGGTGAAAAGGGTCCTATGTCTCGATACAGGCTGTGCGATCACTCATTTCCCGCGCACCATACAGTCGAGGATATCCTCAGTGATGCATATGCTTACACCCGAATGAGCCGCCGACCTTTCGCTAAAAAGATGTCTGGTGCCCTACGCGATAGCGGGCGGCGGCTTGCCTCTCAAACCACGATATTGTTCAGGATCACGGTTCTTGCGACGCTTCTTGTGGTCGCGGGGTTTGGGTACCTGCTTTACCAAAACGACCGGCGCTTGGCGGATAGTATCGAACAGGAGTCCCGCAAGATCGAAGCGATCGCGGTTATGCTCGCCCAGACGCGAGAAGACGCACTTACCCCTGATGACCTGGCTTCGTTGCGTGACGCTTTTGAGAACCAGGTCTTGTCGACCGAGGAGCGTCTTGGAACCTTGGAACAGCGTGCGGGAGCACCCACGCGCGTGATCGCTGCGTCAATTCGATCCGTCGCTTTCCTCCAGGGGGCTTATGGGCTGCGCCACGTGGAAAGCGGCAAGATTTTGCGGCATGTGTTGGGACCGAACGGAGAAAACCTGAAAACTCCGTTTGGCCAGCCTTGGATCGAACCGGACGGGACCGGCGAACCCGCAGAATTTCAATTCACCGGAACGGGCTTTTTGATTGCTGGGGTACCGTTGATGGCCACTAATCGCCATGTCGCTTTGCCTTGGACTTCAGGGAACCGAGAGCAAGCGCTGATGGACGCGGGTCTTGAGCCAGAGATGTTGAGGCTGCTGGCCTACTTGCCTGATCAAACGGAACCAATAGAGGCGCGTCTGGTCCGATTCAGCGACGCGGCAGACTTGGCGATTTTGGCAGTTGAGCCAAGCCGCGTTCAGGACCTCGGAATTCCTTTGGCGGATGCCACGTCGCGCGTAGGTGAAGAGCTGTATCTGTTGGGATATCCAACGGGTTTGAAAGCTTTGATCGCGCAGGCCGGTCCGGGCTTTCTAGAGGAACTGGAAGCAGAAGGAACGTTGAACTTCTGGTCGATCGCGTCCCGGCTTTCTACACAAAGCAAGATACACCCGCTAGCAAGCCGGGGGATTGTTGCGCGGACAAGTGGGAGCGCCATCGTTTATGACGCTGAGACCACGACCGGTGGGAGCGGGGGGCCAGCATTGAATCGGCGGGGTGAGGTCGTTGCCATCAATGCTGCGATCCTGCCCGAGTTTGGTGGCTCAAACATCGGCGTCCCGGTCTCACATCTCCGAGCTCTGCTGGAAGAGGCGGAAAGTCAGTGATCATTCGCTCGTTCGGAAGCGCGAGTTTTGAACGAAAAACACTGTGACCAGTGGAACGATCACCGAGATCACGGCCACGGAGATCAGCAAGTATCCAAGTTGACTGTAGTCCGCGGTTGATGTGACCTCACCGGTTTCCGGGTTTGTGACAGCGCGCGTGACGACGTATGTCTGGTTGAGGTATTTGGTGCTTAGGCTGCTGGCTGACAGAGCCATGTTTGTGAACGATGCCATCACCGCAAAAAAGGTCGCTTTCAACTGAACAGGGGCATTGCGTGCGATCCAAGCCAACATCGGGACCATGGCGATCTGTCCAAGCGGCGACTCAACGGCTGTGTCAAGAATGGCAATGAACCTTGCATCGACAACACCGCCGGTACGCGCCGCCGTCCATTCATGCACGCCGTAGTAGAGGGCAAGATTGGGCAGGGCGAGTACGCCCGCCGCAATCGTCAGCAACACCACCACATGCGCAATGGAGCGATTGGCCATAAATGGTCGAAGGACGATTAACCCGAGCAGGGCCAGCAGCGAAGTCAACAAAGCCAGGATTGCCAGGAACTGTTCATCGAACCCCAGTTCATCGATTTCAAACCATGTCAGGCCTGGTCCCGGTAGCGGCACAGCGCGGAATACAAAAATGATTGTCGCTGTCCCGATTAGGGCTTTGGCTTGGGCCGGTTCCAACTCTTTCAGCAGACGCGACATGAGGTAGAGGATCACCGTCAGGGAAACCGCAAAAACGGTCTCTTGCGCAAATTCGAAATCCGCGGTTCCCAGCACGATGCTAAGCAAAACGAATGCAAGACCGCCGAGCAATATGGACCATCTGACTTCGGTGGCTTCATCCGGCGTATGTGGCGGGTGGCCGCGCTTGACAAGCTGACGCTGGATAAAGCTGTGAAGAACCACTCCACTGACGGACAACACCGGTATGGCCAGAGCTATCAGGTATACTTGGCCATAAAGCGCAAGGCGTTCGGATTTTCGCAGTTCTTCGGTCCCAGAGAATATCCAGATGTTTACAGCCGCAACCGCCGCGAACCCGGAAATGATCGAAACTCTGCCCAAGGTTTGCATCGTCGTGTGCTGAGCACGGGTTTCTTCTGGCGTAAACGGTAGGCCGCGCTGGTCAACCTTTGGGACCGCCTCAACAGTCATGGCGTCAGCGACAACATCCTGAATGGCGTAGCCGGAAGGCGCCAAGAGGAGGGCAACAACATACCAGTCTTCCAACGGCATGAACTTGGACATCTGTGCAGGCGCGGTCACGAGACCGTACATTGTGAGCAAAGACAAAGTGATCAGGGATGCGCCGAACAAGATCAGCAAGGACTTCCAACGCCAGAACAAGTCCACGACATGGCCAAGTGGCATTTTGAGGATCCAAGGGAGACCGGCCCAAAATGCAAGTCCTGCAACGAAAGAGGCGGATAAATCGAGATAATCTTTTAGAAAAAAAGCGCCGACGACCGAGGTCAGGCCGGACACGCCAGCCGCGAAATAGACCATCAGTGGCGGCAAATAAGACCATTGCAGCTGCTGAGCCAGATCCACAAACGTTCTATGCCACCAGGCCGAAAGCTTTGATCCTATGGAAGTTTGGTCAGTCGTCATATGCCGTGGCAGCTCGTTGAGGCCTTTGGGTCGTTGTATCTAGTTAGAAAAATCCAGATCCGAAAAGCAATGCACTGGTGATCACCCCAAAGATTGGTACCACAAGAGGAACGCGGAAGTGTTTGGCGGCCTCGTCCGGCTTCATCTTCAGCAGGATCAGCGCGACATTGACCAGTACAAAGACACCTAGAACGATCTGAGACGTGCGCTCTGCCAGAGTACCAATCGGTATAGTTTGGGTCAGCAGAACGATGATCGCCACGACCAGTAAAGTAGCGACAACTGGTGTCTGAGTTGCTTTCGGGACAACCGCCAAAACCTTTGGCAAATGGTCACGGTCCGCCAGGCCGTAGATCACGCGCGAGGCCATGATCATCTGGATCAGTACACCATTGACTGTCGCCACAATCGCGACAGCGGAAAAGCCCTGTTTGATCACTTCGGGTGCGTTTGAAAACACAAGCGCGAGGGGCGCTGCGGATGTAGAAAGAACATCGATCGGAACAACAAGTAGAACAGTCAGTGAGGTTCCTAGATACAATACGGTGGCCAGAACGAGGGTTAGTAAAATCGCTTTTGGGATGGTGCGCACGGGGTCTTTGACCTCTTCCGCGACGTTGGCCATGTCCTCGAAGCCAACAAATGCGAAGAAGGCGAGAAGTGATGCCGCGAAAATTCCTCTCCACGCGTCGAGTTCAAGCGGCGGAAGCATCGAACTGATCCCGTATCCCTGCGGATCCTGAACCGACATGCCCCAGCCCATCACAAAGAGAAGGCCTGCGATCTCGATGATCGTAATGACAGCCGCAACAAAGACCGACTCAGTGATCCCCCAGAGCGCGATTAGACCCATGATCAAAACGACGCTGACGGTCAAAACAGGGATCGCAAAACCGGTTAAAGCGTGCAGGTATGACGCTGCGCCAATTGCAACTGCAGAGGCAGAGATAGTCCCCGAAGCTGCGACCGCGAGCCCGACGAATACCGCCATCCATCTTTTCTGAAATCCCGCCTCAACATAGGCTGCTTCACCTGCGCTGACGGGAAACCGTGTTGCGAGTTCAGCATACGAAAGCGCGGTGAGTGATACGACGAGGGCGGCTACAACAAACGAAAACGCTGCAAACGGTCCGGCAATGTCTGCTGTTGCACCGACTAAAACATAAATGCCCGCTCCGACCGTTACCCCGAGGCCATAGAGCGTGAGCAACGGGGTAGTAAGGGCTCGTCTGAGTTTCTGTTCGTTTGGATAAACAGAGTTCATAAGCGATTTCCACCAACTGCTCATTCAGAACGTCGTCAGTGGCGTCCTTCCCAGTTTTGTCCGCGATTGGCGGAGCGGCGCGATCCGATGGTCAAAGCTGCACCGAATGCCTTGTGTCTCAACGTCTGGGCGCATTGGGCGCCAATCAACTAACTGGGGGCTCGCCACCACTTCTGCCGAGCCCCCAATGGGTGGAACTTCCACTCCTTCAGAATTCCGTTCACCTTTGTGTTTGCTTGGGGACAGACCGGTGAACGTAGAACAAGCTGAAACATTCGTATTTCACTATGTGATTCCTATTGGTGCTTTGATCTATGTCAATCAACTCGCGGTCGCCGGTCTGCGAGGCTGAATCCCAACCAACTGTCGTTTGCCGTCGAACTTAAAGGCAAAGCAAACATGTCAGGCGGTTTGAGATTTAGGGTGGAAGGCAATTCGCAATGCTCTGGAACCTGTTACCAGCACTGGGCGGCATCGGCCTGTTCCTTATCGGCATGCTGTTGATGACGGACGGTTTGAAGGCGTTGGCAGGGGCGCGACTGCGAGATATCTTGGGTCGGTTCACGTCGACACCGTTTACCGGGGCGATAACAGGCGCGGTCACGACAGCTGCGATCCAGTCTTCCAGCGCGACGACTGTCGCGGCCGTCGGATTTGTCGCGTCTGGCCTGCTCACCTTTCCCCAAGCGCTTGGGATCATCTTTGGGGCCAATATCGGAACGACCATGACAGGTTGGCTCGTCGCGCTCTTGGGGTTCAAGCTGGACTTGGGGCAAGTAATGTTGCCCGTTGTTTTTGTTGGGGCTTTGCTGGCGCTTTCAGGAAAAAAAGCGGTTGCCGGCCTTGGGCTGTCGTTGGCCGGGTTCAGCTTGATTTTCATTGGAATCGAACAACTCAAGTCCGGGCTTGACGCCTTTCGCGGCGTAGTTACCCCTGCCGATTTTCCGCCAGATACACTACTGGGCAGGCTGAAGCTTGTATTGATCGGTGTCGTTATCACGATGGTGACGCAGTCTTCGAGTGCTGGTGTAGCAACAGCGTTGGCTGCGTTAAGCGCGGGTGCCGTGAACTTCCCTCAAGCAGCGGCTCTCGTCATTGGAATGGATGTGGGGACAACTTTCACCGCTGTTCTGGCCACCTTGGGTGGGGGCACGATGGCGCGTCGAACCGGTTTTGCGCATGTGATCTACAATGTGATGACAGGAGTAATGGCATTTTTTCTGCTGGGGCCGTTTACTTCGGTCTTTGTAAGTGGGACGGGGGCCGGAAACTCACTGACTGCGCTTGTCGCGTTCCATAGTTTCTTCAACGCCATAGGCGTAGCGCTGATCTTGCCGTTCGCGAAACCCTTCGCCAGAATTATCGAGGCGCTCGTACCCGACAGGGGTGCTGACTTAACGCGATCTCTGGATCCGCTGGTTCTTGGGGTGCCGGAAATAGCGGTGGATGCAGCAAAAGCTTCAGTCGAACAAATTGTAAGGGCCGAAGTGGGGCACCTTCGGTCATGTATGGGGGCATCTCTGCCAAGCGGACCCGGCTATGGGCGGGACAGCATTGAGACAGCTGTTTCTGAGGCGCGCTCGTACCTAGACAAGATTGAACTGCCCAGCAGGTCCGAGGCAGAGATATCCAGCATCAAGGGTATGTACCATGTCCTCGACCATCTTGACCGGCTGCTTTACCGGTGTAGCCAAGATGATCGGATAAGCGAGTTACCGAAAGACCGGCGTTTGAAGCGGCTTGCTTCGGTGTTGATTGCAGCAACTGACGGCTATTTAGAGATCGACAATCCGGTGCAATGTGAAAACACGCTGAACCGTCTTCGCCGTTTTCTGCGGCGACAGAGGAAACTTCGCAGAGACTTGCTCATTTCCGACGCGGCAACTGACAATCTGCCGGACGACGTGGTTTGGGCTCGGCTGGATGCCCTCAGATGGTTACATCGCGTGTCTTATCACCTCTGGCGCATTCGTTGGCATTTGAACGCATTGGAAGGAGCGCCGTCTGGGCGCAGGGGTGGTGAGGTCAATGACGAACTGGCGTAGTTGGAGGCTAGCCTGGATTAGATTCGGCACTAGCTCAAACGTTCTTCGGCTGAAACGGCAATCTTCGTGCTTAAGCGTGCAACATGAGCAAGGTCAAAGAAGTTTCTTAAGGATGCGGTTTAATAAGATCTGCATCCGGGGCAGCAAATTGGAGGAGCATATGAAGATTGTTCGCGGGGTTTTACTGGCACTGTTCGTCACGGGACCTGTACTGGCGCAGGACGTCAGCGTCGACGAAGGGCGTGATTTGTACCGGACGTATTGCTGGCAATGTCACGGTTTCGAAGCGACCGGAGACGGGCCGATGGCGGAAATGATGGCTATTCGAACGCCCGACCTTACCAAATTAGCGGGCCAAAACGACAGTGTTTTTCCGACAGATCGCATAGCTGAACAGATTGATGGTCGATCCCAATTGCTCGCGCATGGGGGCGAAATGCCGATCTTTGGCGCGGTGTTTGAAACAGACCAACAAATCGCGGTGGCTTTGCCCAACGGGCAACGAATGATGGTTGGCCTGCCGTTGGCGAATTTGCTCGCCTTTTTGGACTCGATCCAAGCCGACTAGTCACGGACCAATCTGCTAGTCCGTATCAGCCGTGCGTCTGATTGACATGAGAGTCAGTGGCGGCCCCAACACTTCGAAGGCCACAGTGCTGGCAAGAGTAAAGGCCATGATGGACGATGCCCAGTTCGGAAATTGCTCTCCGGCAACGAGGGCCATTCCTACCGCGACACCAGCCTGTGGCAACAAAGCGGGGCCGTACCAGCGGGTCTGATGGCGAGGCAGGCCGCCCAGTCTCGCTCCGCAATACCCTCCTACAAGACGGGCCACGGCGCGTAAGATCAGGAAAAGAGCACCAGCCCAGCCCATAAAGCCGAAGGCTTCGATATCCAACGTGGCGCCAGCCAACAGGAAGAACAGGATCATGAATGGCCACTGAATGTGCTCGATCTCATGAAAAGCACGGTCGTGATGGCGGGCAAGATTCCCGATAACTGCGCCCGCAACCATGCCTGCTACCAAGAAGGAAACCTCCAGCCAAAGCGCGAGGCCCGCTGTCAGAAAGACTATGCCCACTGCTTCTGCCTGCATTGGCTCTCCCGGTTTTAAGCGGCCGGTCAGGTAAGCGGATGGCACGCCCAGTGCGGCACCCAAAAGAATCGCCCCTCCGAAATCCCACATTGCTGTGGTCGTGACGGTGGTCCAACCGTCCGAATGACCGGCCAGAACCAGGGCGATGCTGAAAACGATCAGACCCCAAGCGTCATCAATTGCGACGACGCCCTTTAGTGTCTCAGTGAAGCCGTTAGACACTCCAGATTGCTTGATCACGTCTGTCATGGCGGCCGGAGCTGTAGCCGTGGCAATTGCCGCCAGCACCAATGCCAGCCCGAAGGGTACGCCGATTGCGGTCAATCCAGCAGACACGATAACAAGAGTTGCAATCACGATTGAAATCGAAATCGTCAGAATGGCTCGGCCGTGCCGAACCAGGTTCTCGCGGGTCAAAGATCCTCCAAGAAGGAACGCGACCATCGTCAAGGCCACAATGGAAATCTCGTCGAACCACATTGCAACGTCGAGTGGGATCAACCCCAATCCGGCGTTCCCGGCGATCAGACCGAGGAACAGTAGAGTTGTCACACGAGGAAGATGCGTGGCCCGACCTACTTGGTCGGCCGCCAATCCGGCTAGAAAGAGGACGCCAAGAGTAATCAGAAAGCCGGCAATGTGCATAGAAATCCGAGCGTTAAGTTCTTGTTTAAACTACTCTAACCCCAACCCCGCCTTCTAGGAACCGATGTCGGAGAGAATGCGAGTGTCTTGTCGCAGCTTAAGCCGAAGACCCGAAAAATAAGGGATATTGATCTGTATTAAGGCGAAAGCGCGCCGCAAGTGGCACAATAACTCATTCAGGAAATGAGGAGGAACTTTCGATGCCGACAAAGAAATCCAACACAAATAGCCCGACCTCGCTATTGGAAGTTTTCAAGCAAATGCAGCCACCCATGTCTGGCAATCCGGCCTTCGGAGCCCAGATCGAACAATTTTGGGACGCGCAAGAAAAATTGCTCGAAGAAACAGAGGCCTTTGCGCAGCATTGGTTTGAACGGCGTCATGAAGCGGTCCGGACGGCTCTACAAGCTGCACGCAATGTGTCTTCGGCAAACCCGTCCGATCCATCGAAAGCCTTTCAGAGCATGGCAGAATGGCAGCGCCATTCGGCTGAGCGGTTGGTTGCTGACGCGCAGGAATGGTTCGAAACCGTGTCCCGTTGTGCGTCTTATGTCGCTGAAACCGAAGTTGAAGCTGTCGAGAAAACAGTTGGTGATGTTGCAGCCGCTACAAAGAGCGCGGGGAAATCTTCGAAGTCTGAGCCTGTGTAGGGTTCCTGCTGCCGAAAAACTAAACCGAAATCATCTGAGCAGTAGATAGGAGGTCAAATGTACAAGAATATCCTGATCCCGGTTGCTCTGGACAAAGAACACGACACTCAAGCGTCGTTTAAGGCGGCGCGCCAATTGGCTGATACCGACGCTGTTTTCACCGTTGTGCACGTACAAGAGCCTATTCCGGCGTACGTAGGGTCTCAGATTCCAAGCGAAGTGCTTGCAAACACGCGGCATGAGATACTGGAGAGCCTGCATCAGACTGCCTCTGAAATTCCAGACGCGAAGGTACAGCTCATCTCTGGACACGCGGGTAGGGCTATCGTTGACTTCGCAAATCAGAACGACGTTGATTGCATCGTCTTAGCGTCACACAAGCCAGGATTCGAGGACATATTTCTAGGTTCCACTGCGAACAGAGTCGTGCATCATGCCAAGTGTTCGGTTCACGTAATTCGGTGATCCAAAACTAGCGATGCGAGATTTTGTGGATTGGCCCCTTTCTTGCTGAGCCAAAATAAAGGTCTTGTCAGAGGAACTTGTCTTGAGTCGGGTGGGGGGCTTTCGCAGTCTCCTCTCGTGAAATGATGATTTTCCTTCAAGTACTTAAAGCCTAGACCGGAACTATCCGCTGGGCGGTGATGCGATTTGTTTTGTTTCTTATGTCGCTTCGTCGTGCAGAAGACCTGCTGCATGAGCGTGGCATCAAAGTCAGCCGCGAGATCGTTCGTTGCTGGTGGCACAGGTTTGGCCCAGTATTCGGGTCGGACATTCGGAGAAAACGGATCCAGCAGTTGCGGGCGAACGCGAAGTTCGCCGCCGTTCACTCCTTCGTCTACAATCATTTCAACTGGGGGCGATCTCTCACCGTCCAAGACACCATCCAGTTGACAAAATCTGCCGCTCCTAAGGAATGGAGCGAACTTGGCGTGGCAAAAAAGGCAGCTTTAGTGGCCTAAACGAGACCGCTTCGAAATTGTCCAACAGCACCACCAGTGCCATCGCAAGTTTCTTAGATACCCGTTTCCATCAAATCTGCGGAGTCGTTGATGCGCTCGCATCGGTTTGCGAGTTGCCTTGGTCAGCGGTCGTGTCGGACGGGCTGGATGGCGTCCTGTTTTCACCTTGGGTGGGCGTCGCAGTCTGGCTGTCAGGGGTTGAAACCGTCTGGTTTACATCAGTGTACTCAGGCGTCTGACGATCCGTCGTCGAGGGCTGTTCACTGCCTGATGACGCCCCCTGAGAGGTGTCGCTGCCCTGATCCCGATTGCCCGTTGGATGCTGTCGGATCTGAGGCGGATCGCGCGTTTCGGCATGCTGAATCGGTGTATTCACAACTGAACGCGCCGCGACCTGAGCCGCCGAGGGTTGCCGCGGCGCGCGCGTCTGCGCTGGAGCGTTGGGGTTCAAGCTGACGGCGCGAATGCGATTGACACTGTCGGCCGCTGCAAGCTGGTTCAGCGGCAAATAGTCCGAGTGGAAATGCAGTTCGACATCCGCGTTCATATTGACGTTCTGGTTCATTTCCTCGCTGCGGTGGCTTTGATTGGTATTCACGATCCCAATCGAATTGGTCATCGAGGCATTGACCGACCACGGACCAAACCCCACCGAACCGCCCATGGTCGAGGTGTGCTTCATCTCAAAGCGCCGCGCGCGGTTTTCCTCGGCTGCCGAACGCGCATCAATCGAAAAATTCATGCCAGCTTTGATCTTGCCGTGATCAATTACCAGACGGTTCATTCCAAGCGTCAGGAGCGAGGCGATCACCTTCTGCTTTTTCCGCGACAGATAGGCGCGAACGCGGCCCAATAGGCTCTCTTCGGGGTCTTCGGTGTCAAAGCCCTCGGCCTCATCGCCGGTCAGTTCCAACAACGCCGCGACCTCTTCCCGTGGTGGTCCGTCCCGCCCTTCGCGCAACCGCACGACAGTGGAACCGTTTTCCTCTTCGATGCCCCAGTCGTCTTGCGAAGTGCCCAGCTCATAGGCATCCGGGAACTGTTGCACCAGCCAGACCCGCGCCTGATCCGGCCCGGTGGCAGCCGGGCTATCGGCCGAGGCCGCCGTAACGCCCGAGATCATCTCGACATAAGCCTGTAGTTGCTGGGCATTTGCATCAATCAAACCTCGAAAAACTCCGTTCACGAGTTCGGTCACGAATCGAGGGAATGCAATTCCCTCTAAAGTGGCCTGCGCGATGTCCGAAAGCTGCCGATTGGCCGCCGGATCAAAGGGTTCGGACATGGCCGTCGCCAGCGGAGGATCAGGGCGGGGCGCGGTGGCGGCTTCCTCGCGCAGCAGCTCCAGCGAGGTTTCGGTCAGTTGAACAAGGTTTTGGGCCAGGCGTTTACGGTCCGGCTCGGGGATATTGGCGTAGGCGGGGTTCGACTCCAGCAAGCCACGCACGGCGGCGCGGACGCTATTGCGTTGTTCGGGGCGTGCGGTGTCAGAGACCATGGTTCATCGCCTCGGCATGGGACAGCAGGTCAAGCGTCGCCTCAAGCCAACGCGTGCCTTCGGTCAGAACAGGATCGGACCGATCAAGGCGCAGCTGCGAGACACCGCCCAAATCGCTCAACTGACTTGCCACCCATTCGATCAGGATCATGCCGGCCCGACCGCGCGCCAGATGCTGCCTTGCCGTTGCCGTCAAGGATGGATCGCGAAAACCGGGCCGACCATGGCCTGCAGACAGACTGGCCGAAACGGCATCCCAAAACCGCGCGCTGCCCAGGGCGGTCTGCAAGCTGCGATCCCCGAAGATGTCCGTTGCGCGCTGGATCAAAGCCAGGGCTTCGTCGGCAAGGTAGTGGGTCGCGCCGCCCGCATGGGCCAATAGCGTCATCGCCAAACTGTGGGCCGCGCGGGCAATCTCGCGCCGGGCCACATTTGGCGAAAGCTCGGTCGCAGACAAGGAGGCAAAGCGGTGCAACGCCTCGGCCAGCTGCAGCATGTCTTCGTCGAAAGCTCCGTTCACACCGCCTTGCATGGCAAAAGGAACCGCACCTTCGGGTGCGTTGCCAAACAGCCTGAGATA
This sequence comes from Ruegeria sp. AG1, assembly GCF_056541705.1. Taxonomy (NCBI): domain Bacteria; kingdom Pseudomonadati; phylum Pseudomonadota; class Alphaproteobacteria; order Rhodobacterales; family Roseobacteraceae; genus Ruegeria; species Ruegeria sp. AG1. The sequence goes on from NZ_JBQFYU010000004.1 coordinate 77,853, forward strand.
GGCGGCATATCGGTCATCGGAGGGCCTGCGCGTTTCGTATTCCCGGTGATGCGATATCAATTTTCTGGCAATCGGGCCGCGGGGCAGGCGCAGCCCTCCGGATGCGTAATAGCCCGCGACGCGCGACAAGGCGGCGGTGAGGCCGGTCATTTCGACCTCCATCGCGAAATAGAGTGGGGCGACGGCATGCAGGATCTCTCCGTCGCGCGCGTCGGCGATCTGAACGTCAGGCAAGACCGGCAGGTCGATCAGGGCAAGCGCAACCAGTGCAGGCGAGGACCGGCCAAGGCATTGCTGCGCGTAGGCGCCCAACTGATGGATGTGCTGAGCATCGCTGCGGTCGTCAGGATATGTGGCATGCGCGTTCATGCCCGCGTTCATCCTTGTGTGCTGGTCTGGTTCTGGTCAGTCGGCGGGGTCGTGGTTTCGGAATTGGCCAGATGGGGCGGTTGTTGCGGCATCGCATTGCCCTGAATGGCGGCCATCATCTCCGGTGTGGCGAGTTTCTCCATCGGCAGGAAATCCGATTTGAAATTCACCCGCACATCCCCCGAAAGCTGCGCCTTGAGCGCAGCCGAACTGGATGAGCTTTCATCCAGCGAAGATCCGACTGTGGTCATGTGGCTCTGCTCATTGACGTTCACCGACCCGCCGCCGATGCCAAAGAACCCGAACGCCGCCCCGCTGACGTTTTTGTTGCGAGAGCTTTGGCGGTCATAGAGCGACGCCTTCGACCTTCGTCGGGCGATATCCGAGGCGCGCATCCCGAACACCACCTTGGCGCGGATGGAGCCATCGGTCACCACGATCCTGCTGATGCCAAGTACCACCATGGAAGCAAGTAATTGCATTCGGCTTTTCGCCATCGCAAGCCGTGCGCCGCGCACAAGCTTGGCCTCGCTTTCGGGATCGGACACATCGGTGACCGGTTTGTCCAGCTCCAGATCGGTCGAAACCGTCGCAAGACGCCCTTCGACCTCTTCGCCGCGTGTGACGAGGCGGGGTTGGCCGCCACCGCCATCGTCAAACGAGAACTCGTCTCCGCCGACCGAGACGTCGAACAGGTCGGGATAGGTATCGGTCAGCCAGTCCCGGGCGTTGTTTTCGGTGATATTCTCGCGGGCGAAATCATCAACCGATTGTGAGACGCTTTTCAGCATCTCGGCATAGGCGCGCATTTGTTCGATCGACGAGGTGACGATCGCTTGAAAGACATTTTGGACAAGCCCACCCACGAATTGAGGAAAGTCAACCTTTCCAATGAGTTCCCCGAACTGCTCGGTGCCTTGGCGGATTGCGCCGCCCTCAAAATCCTCACCCGCAAACCCGTGGTCTCCTGAAGCGCGGCGCGAGGCATCACGGACCCCTCTGGTCGAGGGGCGTGTCCCGGATTGCGCCTGCGCCAGAGGTTCAGGCCGCGCCGGTGCGTCTTTTAACAACCCGTCCGGGTTTGCCATGTAGCTGCCCACCCGCACCATGTCATGCGCGATGGCCGCGCGTTCGTCGGGCGGCAAGGCCTGAAAGGCGGGCGACTGGCCAAGGATTTCACGGACCTTGATCCGCGTGGTGTCCAGCGTCTCGCGGTCTATCGGGGTGGCAGGTTGTGGGTGTTCCATGTGATGCCCCGCTTACTGTGTGGGCGTTGCGGGTTGAGGCTGACCTTGGGGCGCAGGTTGCTGAACGGCGGCGGTTCCGGGTGATCCGGCAACCGGTTGCGCCGCCTGCATCATTCCGGCGGCATCCTGGATCTGGTTCATCTGGATTGAATCCGCGATGCGGTTCAGATCGACCGTTTCGGATTTGAAGTTGATATCCACCGAGCCAGCCAGTTGCGCCTGTGTCTGCAACGCGGCGTTTGTCTGTTCGGTGGTCACGCTTTGCATCTCGATCACTGGCTCCTGCACGGATTGATAGTGACCCTTCGACCAGCGTTTGCCGCGATTATAGCTGGTTTCGCGATCCCTCCCGGAGCCGCTGGATTCGTAGCTCGTACCGTCATCGCCCCGGTCCCATGCCCCTCGGCGCGTGGTTTTCATCTGGTCGCCGTAGTCGAATTCCTGTGCCCGCTTTTTCATCCGCGACACGTCTTTCGACTTGAAGCTATACATCACCTTCGCACTGATCCGGCCATCGGTGATCACGATTTTCTGCAGCCCCATCAACATCATAGTGGCCAGAAGACGATGCCGGGACAGGGCAAGTTGCATCTGCGCAGCGGGTACGATGATCTGTTCCAACGTATCGCTGTCCAAGGCGCGCGGGGCCTGATCTCCGGTCAGGTTTAGATCACGCCCGACGCGTTCCGCAGCTTCGCGCTCATCAACGCCGTCCCGCAGGACAACGCGTGGCTCGCCGCCGCCCTCGCCAAAGAAATCCGCCTCGGTCGAGATATCGAACAGGTCAGGGAATTGATCGGTCAGATAGTCGCGCCCCTGATTGGCAGTGATGTTGTCGCGCTTGAACTCATCCACGGATTTCGAGACCGAGGCGACCATCTCGCCATAGGCCTGCATCTGTTTGATCGAGGCATCGACAATGGCGACATAGACGTTCTGGATCAGGCCGCCGACGAATTCGACGAAATTGACGGATTGCAGCAACGCACCCGCAACGGCGGCCCCTTCGCGGGCGGCGCCTGCGCGGAATTCGCCCTCGGGTGGCTCGGCAGAGGTGTGCTGAACGTTTGTGACCGGCACGCGTCCGGCCGCCGCTCCGGTATTCACGCCGCTTCGCCCACGGTTCATCGCCATGGCCGGAGCCATGGACTGCGCGGTGGCCATCGGGTCGGTCATGGCGCTGACAGGTGCGTCATCTCCGAGGAAGTGGAACACATTCACCGTGTCATAGGCGACACGTCTGCGTTCCTCCGGGGGTAGCGCCAGAAAGGCCGGGCTGCGCATCAGCATGTTCCTGACCTTGACCCGCGTTTCATTGAGCGAGGTGATGTCCTCGGGCTGCGGTGTATGGGCATGTGCTGGGACGGCTGGCGTTTGCGCGTTCATATCCTTCTCCAATCGGTTCCGTCCGCGATGCAGGCGGTAAGGCCTCAGGCGATCTCATCCGCGATCTCGAACCCCATGGGCCTGAGATGCAGGGAAACCTGTGCAGGTGCGGAGTTTTTCAGGTGGATCGACAGCACCGAGAAATCGCCGGGTGTCTGGGCCCCTTGCGGTGTGAATGCATCAATCCAGGTGTCGAGCGCGCGCAGGTGTCTGGGCCGTTCGGCCAGACCAAGGCGCAGAAGCTCGACAAAGCTGTCGGGTATTTCGGGGATCGCGGCCAGTAGCAGGTCCACGGTCAGCTCGGGGCCGTCCGGACCTGCGGTGATGCCGATCAGCACGCCGCCATCGGGGGCCTCGAACGCGCCGCCGAGGGCAAGGCCGAACAGCCGGGTCAGTTGCGCCATTTTGGCCTCAAGCCCAAGGCCCGAGAGCATCGGGCGCAGCGCCTCAATCTGTAGCGCCCCCATGACCCGGAAGGTCGCCCATTCCCGGCCACTGCGCTGGCGCACGGAAATGGTCGCGAACAGGGGTTGTAGCCTTGGGAAATACCCTCGCGCGGTTTCGATATACTGCTTCAGGGGTTGTGGAAGCTCGGCAAGTTGTTGGTTATTCAGCTCATAGTAGGCGCGCGAGTTATACAGCCCGTCGCGGTCCAAACTGCCGCCGAACCAGCCGCCAAAGCGCAGCCCGCCACCGCCCGAGGTGCCGCGGAAATCCTCGGATACGCGGTCGAACCAATAGAGGGCGTCACGCCCGAACATCGGCAAGATCCAGCGACGCACCTGGCGCGAGGCTTCGGCCCGTTTCATGGCTGCCGAGGCGCCGGGGTCCAACGGCTCCATCGTGAACCGCAGGCCATAGGGTTCGGTTTCGTTGAACGATGCCTCCAACGCGGGCACACCGGGGCTGAGCGAGTTGTGTCGGTACCGGTCGTCGCCGACCGACATGCTGAACGCGTCCTGAACGGCCCCGCCGATCAGACGCATCGGATTGGCGGTGCCAAGCCGGTGTGCCGCGTGGCTCAGGGTTTTGCCGACCTGATCGGAAACTAGAGGTCTCATGAGATCATCTCCTTCTCAGGGCTGGGCATTCAGTTCATGCGGCCGTTTGCGTAGTGCCCATTTGCGTGGCCCGACGGGTCGTCCTGATGGGAAAACCCGAACGCGCCCAGAATGTTCTGCGCGGCAGGCGGGATGCGAACCGGCGCGGTTTGCGTCACGGCAGAGGGCGACGCCCCAGATTTCACTTCGACGATATCCTCGGCCACGCCTTCTACGGCCAGCCATTGCTCGCAGGCTGTCAGCAGGTCGAAATCCGATGGGTCGTTGATCGCGTTTGATGCGGTGCGACGCGGCGGGTTCGAGATTTCCACCGGGTTCAACAGGATCGAGCCAACCTGGCTGAGCGCATCCGATTTCTTCTCGAGCCATGCGATGATCGTGGCACCGGCATTCGCCATGGTCCGGGCGCGGATCGTGTTGACGGGGCGTCCGAACTCCAGCGTCGAGATCTGGTCGATCACCTGCCACATATCGCGCGCACCGTAGAGGTGCTTGATCTCGGGCGACGACAACAGGTCGACATAGTTCGAGATATCTTTCTGCAACTCAGAGGCCACGAACCACGTGCCGCCATAGCAATAGAGCGACAGGTTGGCCGCCAGATCGAGGCCGGATTTCCGGATTTGCTCCTGACTGGGGACAAAGGATCCTTTGCTGGCGATCAGGGACTCGACCTGTTGCTTGCGGAACCAGTCCGAGACGGCCGAGACGAAGCGCAGCCAGAGGTCGTCGAAGTTGCGGAACAGGGCACCGGCGGCATCCGGGTCGCCTACGGCTGCGCCGAACACACGGGCAAAGTGGTTGCGGCGTTCATAGGCGGAGATGCGTTCCGGGGTCTGTCGGATGTAGCGATAGAGGAACTCGCTGACCGAGCTGCGTTCCAGCGGAACAGCACCGATCTGGAACAGTTCGGCCAGTTTATCAACGCAGTCGAAGACGCGGGCTTCGTCCATCATTGCAGCAAAATACAGCGCCTGCGCGGCTTCTAGATTGACCTGCTGCACCTCTTGCGCGGTGTGTTGTTCGAGGTCGGGAATGATGATCTCGGCCGTGGCGGTGACCTTTTCACGCGTAGGGGACAGCCGATCCTCGATCGCGGCACGGATGCGACCCTGCAGGCCGGGCATGCCGAATTCGACGCCCGAGGCAATCAGGTTGCGCGTTACGGCCAGCCAGTCCTTTGCCCTCAGCTGGCCGGTGGTGTTCACATCGGGGGCCTCGGCCATAACCTGAAGAACGGCGCGGAACAGGTCCAGATGACTGTTCACTTGCGCCACGGCCGAGGTCATGACCCGCCCGAACCGCGCGGTCGGTTTCTCAAGCTTGATGCCGGTGATGACACCGTTGTCGTTGAGGATCAGACTGCCGTCTTTAATGCCGGGCGTGACGATCCCCTCGGATTCGACGGCACCCCAGACAGCGGCGACCAGCAGGGCCTCGCGGGTGATGTCGTCAATCGACGCCTCGTCGATCATGCCGTCCTTCAGCCGTGGGAACGCTTTCGTCACCAGCACATTGGACAGTTCCTGGCGCAGCGTGACATAAGTGTTCTCAAGGGCGAAATTCGGCGGGTCCTCCAGAAGCTGCGTCAGAAGCTCAAGCGTCGCTTCCTCATCCTTGCTGAGGTTGGCGTTCTTTTCCTTGCGGGCCTGCAAGTCCTTCCACATCTTGTCCAGACGGCGCGTGTCGCGTCGTTCGGAGTCGCGGGCGTCAATGAATACGATGGGCATTTTCTGGTCTCCTTCATGGTTTGCGCCGTCGTCCTGGCCATTGTTCCGGCCATCCGAACCGCCATTCCCGGTCGACGCGTCATTCGGGCCTGAGCTGGAATCTTCACTTGCGGGGTCGACAAAAGCCTCGCGTTTGCCGAGCTGTGTGGTGATCATGTAGGCGACAACGACCCGGAACTTGTCCCGGTTCGACGTGCCATAGCCTGCCAGAACCGTGCTGATCTGTTCGGGCAGGCCGTCGTCGTCCTCGGCCAGGTCCAGACGTTTCATCAGGCTTGCCGACAGGCGCGCCATCTCGTCGGGGTCGGTTGTGCTGACCCGTGCGTTGTCGGCTATGTAGTTGTTCGGACCCTGCCATTTGGTGATGGCGGCTAGCAGAGGCTCATCCACAGTGACCCGGAAAATGTCGGTCAGATGCGCGCGGTATCGGGCGACTGCCTTGTCAAATTTCGAACCTTCCATTTTCGGTCCTTTCAGTGCAGGGGCGTTTTGCCCAGGGTGGATGCATGCGCAGACAGTCGGTCGACGGCTGCAAGCGCGGCTGGCAGGTTGAGAATGCCCGCGCCGCTGCCGCGCGTTGGCGTGTCGAAGGGGCGCGCGGTTGCGGTCAGGATGTCGCGGGCCTTGGGCCCGTCGATTGGTTGCGCCCCACGGCGCGCGCGCGCGACCAGAAGGGCCGCGGCACCGGCGACAAAGGGCGCCGCAAAGCTGGTTCCGGTCGACAATTGGTAGCCCTCGATATGCGGCGTTCGAATGGCCTCTCCGGGGGCCGACAGGGCCACGTGGTCGCCCGTTGTCGAAAATTGCGAGGGCTTGCCGTCCGGTCCGACCGAGCCGACCGAGATCACGCCCTCAGCAGCGGAGGGGTGGTAACGTTCGCGCTTGCCCGAATTGCCCGAGGCGGCGACAACGATCGTGCCCCGCGCCAGGGCATAGGCCGTTGTGTCGGCATGCGGCATGGGATCACCGGGGCTGATCGCGCTTTCTGCTGTACCGAACGAACAATTCAGAACCTTCGCCCCCAAATCGACCGCGCGTTTGATGCCGCAGTCGATATCCGACAGCGCGCCGACCCCGACGATGTTGTCTGCGTCGCCGCGTCGCGGTGTCCGGGCCGAGGCCAGAACGCGCACCGGCATAAGCGAGGTCTGCGTGGCCAGCCCCTGAGGCATGCCATGCCCGTTGCCGCCAATCAGGGCCAGACAGGCCGTCCCATGGGGGTTGTTGGATTCGTCCGGGTCCGTGTCCCGTGTGCCGTAGTCGCCAACCAGAGACAGCCCTTGCGCCAGTTCGGCCCCGGCGAAATTCACCGTGTCAAAGCCGGAAGACAACCGCCCCGAGATTTCGGCATGACGCCGCGCGGCCCCGGTATCCAGAACCGCCGTGGTTATGGCCGGGTCGCCGAATTCGGCCGAGGCCCTTCGGTTGGCACCGATCATATCCCAGGGCCACGACTCGGGGGCCTCGGTCGCCGTGCCGGTCAAAGGTGCGTCAGAGCTGACGACAAAGTAATCCGCGCTAGCCGAGGTCACGACTGCCAATTGCCGCAACGCGTCCGCCGCCTGATCAATACGGCTGTAGTCTGAAAAGCTGGCCACATAGGTCCGGCTCATGCCACTGGCATGTTCCGTGAGGTCAAACCCGCTGGCCTGATTGGCCGGGCTGTGCAGGCGGGCAAGGCGGACATTGCCGCCAAAGACACCCAGAATGCGGTCCAGCGCGCCATGCCCGGTTTTCTGCGCGGGTTGAGACATTCCGGCCAGCACCGGCGCACGGCTGGGTAGGTCGGGGTCTTCCCCCAAGGCCAGGGTGAACAGCAACCGCTTCGGCGCGCAATAAAGGCGCGCTTCGGGTGCCCAGGGCATCATCAGCCAGCCGGTCATGACGCGCCCTCCGATATCGGAGTGTCCGAGGTCGTGCCGTCGGGCCATTGCAGGGTCAGAGCCGAGGCTGTCGCACTAATGGGCGCGGCCACCACAAGGCCTTGGGCCCCTTCGTCGATGATTTCGGCGCGCGTACCGGCGAGGCTCGCCATGGGCAGGCCGCCTCGGGCGAGGTTGCGGCCCTGTACGGCCAGACGCATACGCCCAACGTCGTCGCGACCAAGGCGGGTGACACGCTGAACGCGCCGTTGTCCTGCCAGATCCAGAGCCTGTTTCAGCCGCGCTGCTGGCAGGCGCGAGAGCTTGCGGATGCTTGCCGCGCCGCCTTTGGATTGCGCGGCGTCCAGATCGTTGAGGTTGCGCACGCCGATCCATTCCAGCCGCCGGATCTCTTCATCCGACAGATCGTCCATCGCGTCGGAAATGTCTGGCTCTTCGGCCTGCATCTCGACGGCGTGTTCTTCCAGCATCTGCCGCGTGACCGTCGTAAAGCTGAGCTTCAGGGTCGACACGTCCCGCTCACCCGGGGCGGCAGGGCGCACCATGATCGCTGCGTCCTGGATGCCGATATCGGCCTTCAGATCAAGGCCCAGTTCCTTGACCGCAAAGGTCAGGCCCGTGGATTCGGTCTTCAAAGCCAGCGCCGCCTGCGCGCGATCCAACTGGGCCGAGATTGCGTTCAGCAGGTCTTCAAGGGGCAGGGCACCTTCGGCGTCAATCATCGCGACCTCCTGTTTCCGAGACGTCAACGGAAAAGCTGAGCGCGCCGGTTGGCACGGCCAGATCCCTCGACTGTGTGGCGGTGGGGGGCAGCGTTCTGAAGGTCACGCCGCCCTGAACCGGTACAAGCCCGAATTCCATCGGCAGATCAGCCTCGACCCGGCGTAGCCCGCGCAGTCGCAGGTCGTCCAACCGGGTCAGATCCTGCAGCAGCTGTGTCAGCGTTTGGGACAGATCCTGGGTCATGCGCTGCCTCCTGCGGGGGGCTGGGGTTCAGGCTCAGGCGTCGCGGGTGGTTGCGGCTGAAGCTGCGCTGGCGTTTGGTCAACCGTGACAGAGGCCTGCGGCGAGGCTGCAGCCGGTTGCGATTGCCGTGCGGTCCGTTCCAGCAAAACGCGCTGGGCGTCCGAGATGAAGGACTCCAGCGGTACGGTTTCCGACGCGAAAACGACGCGCACCTCGCCTTTCAACTCGGCCTGAATGGCGGCATCCGATTGAGCGTTCACCGAGGTCGACACCATGGCCTGCGCAACGGGCGCAGAAAAACCGGACCGACCAGACCAGCTGGAGCCCTGCGGATCCTGATCTTGCGCAAAACCAACCCGCGCTGCGTCGCGGGCCTTGGCGCGGATGCGGACACTGGCATTGATCTCGCCGCGCTCGACCTTGACCTTGTGGAGGCCCATCAACGCCATGGAGGCGAGCGAGCGCATGCGATCCTCGCCCAGACGATTGCGGGCGGCGGGCACAAGGCGGGTCTCGATCAGCTCTTCGCTGAGGGTTTCTCCGGTCAGATCGAACTCGCCCAACCACGCGGGGCTTGCGCCCCAGTCGTCGTCCGCGGTGCGCGGCATCACGCGGGGAACCTCGCCCGAGGCCGTGGGCAGGATCAGTTGCAGATCGGCGGGGTAGCGGTCGATCAGCCAGTCTTTGACCTGATTATCGGTGACGTTGTCCCGGCTGAAATCATCAACGGTCTTCGACAGGGAGGAGACGAGATCGGCAAACGCCTCCATCTGCCGGATCGAACTGTCGACAATCGCATCAAACGTGCCGTGGATCAGCGAGGCGACGAAGTCTGCGAACCCGATCTCATCCATCATCGCACCGGTCGCGGCAGGCATGTCGTTGATTGTCCGCAGCAATGATTGCGGCTGGGTCGGTTCGTCTGGTGCGGGGGCCGCATCGGGCTGCGTGCCAAACCGGCTATAGCCAGTTTGTGGGCCGATCATCGCGCCCGCCAAGACATCCCTGTCATACGGGTCTGAAGGGTGCGTCAGGCTTTGCGGCCGGGCAACCAGCGCCTGCCGGACGCGGCTGAGGTTGGTTTGCAGAGCGGTGCGATCCGCTGATGGCATGGCTTGAAAAGCTGCGGCATGGGGCAGGGCTGCATGGGCGGCCTTTAGGGCCGTTGCAGCATCTTCCGGCATGGCGCGAGGGGTCATCATCAGGCTGCTCCGGGTGTCCAGTTTGCCAAAATGGCGTCACGGTCGAGGGCGGTGAAGTGCTCGGTACAGGCTGGGCAGGCCGCCAGAAGAACCGCTGCTATGTTGGCCGCGCCTGCGGAGGCAACGGCGGCCAAACCGGCCTCGCGCCCAAGAGCGGCGATAACGGACAGGGTTTTTGCCAGCAGCGGGCCAGTGATGGGGGCCTCGTTGCGGGTCAGAAGGTCGATGGCGGGTATCAAAAACGCCTCGACGGCAAAGCGGTTTTGCGCGGCTTTTGTGGCCGGGTGCTGGCCAAGCGCGGACAGAAGCGTCTTGTAAGGCGCGTCCCAAAGGCCCTTGCCGTCTTGCATGGGGCGCATGCGCGCCGCGGGGTCGGTGCCTAGAACCCGGTCCAGAATCTCGGGCGCGGCATCGCCCAGCAGACCGGACAACTCCGCATCACGCTCCAGCGCCAGCCGCAGCATGTCGCCCATGTCTCCGGTATCGAGCCGCAGCCCCAGCAAGCCAAACCTCAGCCCCGGACCTTCGGGTTCGGCCCCGGCAAAGGCATAGCCCGCCTGGCCCGAGATGCCGATGGCCGTACGCTCAACGATCTTCAGAAGGGCGGGTACAGGAATGTCGATGGCCCGGCTCTGAGCTACGGTGGAGTCGGCGACCACCGTATCCTGCTGGGTGTCTGTCATTGCAGAGCCGGGCCTATCCTCGGGGAGGGGGTGCCCTCCGATTGTCGCTTGAGTCATGGCGCGCGAGACAGGGGCGGGCAGATGCCGCCTGATGCCGTTGGCGGCAAGCGACGTGGCGGGTGCCGCGGCGGCGCCGGCGCGCTGATAGGTGGGCGGCAGGGTGCGCGTGGCACCTCTGGCCGGGGCGGACATCTGGTGCGCAAGACCGGGGTCATGCCGCGCCCTGCCGGGCGGCAGATGACAGCGGAGGGTATGCGAGGTGACATACGACATCTGATTACCTCCGGTGCGGCGCGTAGGACGTATCGGTGTCGTCCAGCTTGGCCCGCCCGCCGCGTACCGAGGATTCGTAGGTGCCGTCGCCATAGAGGCGATAGTCCACGATCACGGTGTCTTCGGTGAAGGTCCAGTTGAAGTTGTAGATCATCGTCACCTTGACCACGGCCACATTCACACCGGTCTGCCGGGTGGAATTGGCGGTCTCCAGCAGCGGCTCAATGTGCATGTCGATCCGCAGTGCGCCGCCCATTGCATCGTTCAGGACATGTGGCGCGGGTTCGATCACGATGCCGCCAACGCCTGTTCCATCATGCAGGAACCGCATGTTGAAATGGGCATACATTGTCCGCACACCGCCATCGTAGACGGGCGAGGCGACCTCGAGGTTGGTTTGCCGCAGCTGATCTCGAGGGACCGGGATATCCGGCGTCGGGTGACCGCCTGCAGGCAACCAGCCCGCCATGTTCGACAGGTTCCAAGTGATGTCGCCGGATGAACTTTGGAAGGCGGCGATCCCGGCGGCGGCCAGTATCTCGACACCCGCGACGGCGGCGGCAGCGCCCGCACCTCCGGTCATTGCATGGCCGTATTGGGGGCGGTGCGGATGGGATGGATAGTAACCTTGTGAGGATGCCAAAGGAGTGTTGCCTCCGGACAGGGCCCAGTCGCGTTTGGCTGGCGTCAACCAGACGCCGCGATTGCGGAACTGGTTGCCCGGTACACGTGAGGAATGAACACCAACGACGGGCATCGCGCCGGTGTCAGATCCATCGCCCTGGATGAAGACCGGCGATCCCGAATTGCCCGACAGTGTCTGCAGATTGTAGAGGATGCACTCCCCACCATGGGCGATCTCACGGATGATGTCGGCATCCATACGCTGGCGATAGTCAGCCTGCGCCGTCGGCAGCAGGTCTTGCCAGTCAAAGTCGTTGTCGCGTTGTGCGCTGCTCGAGGCTCCGTAGCCGCAGACGGCAATTTGCAGGTCCTGGGAGGGGCTGAAATTGGCAATCCGGAAGTACTGACCATTCGGGGCCGCGTTTGCGACACGTACAATGGCTAGGTCATGCCCCATGCTGGTGTCACTGTCAGAGCCATCATAGAGCGGGTGAATCGTCACATCCGAGGCGGGTGTGATTGTCTCGACACTGATCGCATCGCGTGCGTTCAGTGTTCCGTCGCTTGAATTCACGGCCGCATACACCTTGCCGGTATGGGCCATGTTGTATCTGCGGCTTTCCGCGTAGTTATGCGCGTTGGTCAGGATCAGGTTCGGTGCAATGTAGAACCCGGTTCCGGTAAAGGAAGCGGTGTGATTTCCTGACTTGGCTCGTGCCTCCATCTCGAGCAACGCGATGGCAGAAAACGGGAAGGCCCGCGTGTCATTGACCCCGGCTGTAAAGGATTCGTAGCGCGACCACGCCTCGCGCAGCTTGTTGATGATATCCAGCGGGTTCAGGCTGTCGAACTCGGGCAGGACATAGTCGAACGGGCGTGCGTAGGCGGCTTGCTGGGCGGGCGCAGACTGAGGTGGCATCGCCGGAGCGGCTGGAGTTGGGGCGGCTTGGCCCGGCGTCACGGGCTGAGGCACAGGTGCGGCTTGGCCCGGCATCACGGGTTGAGGCACGGGTGCGGCTTGGCCCGGCATGACCGGCATTGGGGCGGGCGCAGCCTGTCCGGGCATCACAGGCATGGGCGCGGGTGCCGCATCGCCCGGCATCACGGGCATGGGTTGCGGGGTCGCTTGCCCGGGCATCACGGCGGCCGGAGGGGGGGCTGCAGGGGGAGGCGCGCCAAAGCCGTCATCGTAATCCATTGCAGGCTGCGCCGGTTGCGAGGTGACAGGCGCGGGGGCCTGTGCCTGATTGTGGGATTGGTGCATGAATCCGCTGGGTTGTTGGTTCATTGGATCAGGTCCCTTTCGTGGAAGGCCCGCGCTTGGAAGGTTGGCAGGACGGGAAAGTGGGGTTGCAGAAGAGGGCGTTTCAGGGTCGGGCTGATCTCCGGCCCAGTGCAGAGGCGCCTCTTCCGTTTGCGAGGATGTCCGGTTGGCAAAACCGAACCGGCGATAAAGCCCGGCACCTGTGAAATGCGACGCGCTGACGTAAACGCCCTCGGCGTCTGGTCGAAACAGGGCGAGGCGATTGCCGTCCTGGCGCGTATCGAACAGAGCGGCGGCGGCATAGATCCGGTCGGCGGATTTGAGTTTGATCAGCTTGCCGGGCGGTATCTCGACAATGGCGTCGCCACCATGAACCGGAAATCGGCCGGAGAAGGTTATGAAATTCGCCTCAGAACGGTCTGGGGTCGCTTTGGGAACGAAAAGCCCGGGGTCTATCGCCAGGACCAGCTCCAACCAGAACTGCCGACCAATCGACGGCGCGTTCACGGCCACGTGGTAGCTGAGCGTGGGCCGCTGGTCCGTGACGGTCATACGAGTTGGGCGAAGCTGGATCATCGGCGCGTCTCTTCATCTGCCAAAAAGGCCTGAAGGATCGCGGGCAGGTCGCTCAGCTTCCGGAACGGGGCTGGCTCGGCTATGCGTCCGGGCAGCTTTGGGTCGGCCTCCCAGATGGCGCCTTCAACGACGTCGCCACTGGACTGCGGTCGCTGCCAGATCGAAACCAGAAATCGGCGGTTTCGTCGCGGCGCTCTGTCGCTATCAGACGATTCGGCTGTCATGGAAACCAGCGTGACCGGGCGCTCTAACCTTGGTCTCACACGGCTCTAACACGTCTCACACAGGATTAAGGCAGCGGGCGGCACGAAAAAAAAGCCCCTGCGGAAAAGGGGCCTGAGAATGCGTTTATATGGCAGGTGTTTAAGAGGGTTAGGCCTTGCCCAGCAACGTGTCTCGAGCAGTTTCGATATGGTCAATCGCGGACTCGACCGCCTTGATAGAAGGGCGCATGACGACGGTAGATTTTCGAGCCTTCCGCGCAATCTTCAAAGCATCCAACGCGCTGGCCGTTTCCAGAGTTGCCCCCGGATCGACCAGTTTCTGCATGACGTCATACTGACGCTTTGCCGCGCTGAACTGGTGCCTTTGCCCGTGAAGCTCGATCAGTTCGAGGTGCCCGGTCTCAAGCGTTGGCTCTAGCTGCAGCAGCCGCTCGGCCAGTTCCGAAACGCGAGCCCAGCGTTCCTGTTTGCGCATGTAGCGCAGCAGAGACTCGATGATCGTCAAATGAGCGCTTCGGAGGGACTCGCGGGTTACGAGGCTCCAGTGATCCTGGGCGAAGGGCAGAAACTCGGTATTGCAGTCGTCGATACAGGCAAAAGCTGCATCTGCCTCATCGGTTGTGGTCAGGTTGTTGCGCAGGACGGATCGGGCCATGTCACCCAAAGCGATCACGTCACAATCGAACGGTTCGGGCGCGGCATAGGTGAGGGCGTCTCGGCCGTTGGTGATCGTGTGACCTTGCACGCCCGCAGCTTGCAGCAGCTTGCGCAGGCGCCACAGCATCGTGTTCAGACGGTCCCTTGCTTTTTCCGGGCTTGCTTCGCCCCAAAGTGTCTCTTCGATCCGATCGCGGCCCACGGGTCGGCCATGGTTCAACACCAGCATCGCAGCCAAAGTGCAAAGTCCGCCTGACGGTATTTTCACCGTTCCGGACGCACCAACCAGGCTGTGACCATTCAGGAAGATCCAGCGCATTCAAACCTCCGGTAAAACAAATTTTAGTAGAATAAGCCTCCGAGCGTACAGCGTGGGATAGTTGTTGGGCAAGGTTTGCTAAGGCCCGTCTTGGCCTTTTATGGGCGCGAAAACAGGTTTAGGCGATAATCCGCTTGCCCTTACGTAAACTTGTCAGCTCGCGTCGGGTTGGTTTTCCGGGCGCGCCTGATCAAAGGCGGCAAGGGACAGCGTGTGTTTTTCGATCTCGAGCAGTCGGGGAAAGCGTGTCATGTTCACCCCCCAGCGATGCGCGTTATAGAGCTGGGGGACAAGGCAGATATCGGCGAGGGTTGGAGTGTCTGCGAAGCTGAACCGAGTACCGTCGGGCAACATTGCCGGATAGGTGGCAAACCCCTCGGTCATCCAATGGTGGAACCAAGCGGTCTGACCGGCAGAGTCCATTCCCATTTGAGATTTGAGGTTGGTCATGACCCTCAGGTTTTTATCGGATGGATGTCTATGGCGATGGTGCGCGCGGCGGCTTGGACGCGCGCGCGCAGCAGAGGTTGGGTCGGAAGCAGCCGAGGTTCTGGCGCAATGGCCTCCAGATAGTCGATGATTGCAAGCGACTGGGTCAGGGCCGTGCCGTCCTCTAGAACCAGGGTCGGAAAACCCTTGCCGGGGTTGAGCGCGGTGTAGCCGGGTTCGCTTTGCTCGCCAGCGACTGCATCGACCGGGCAGTAGTTGTAGCTTAGGCCTTTGAGGTTCAAGGCGATGCGAACTCGGAACGAAGTCGTTGAGCGCCAGTAGGAATAGAGTTTCGTGATATCATCCCGTCGTTGCTGCAGCATTGTTACATCTGTAGCGAAATTCAACCTGAGAACCGTGATGTGAAACTGGCGTTTGCCTGAGGTCGGTTTGCGTCTCTCTCCGAACACTCGATGTTGACAAGATCGGGGTGTTGCTACGACAAGCAGAGGGGACGTGTGTGAACTTGAAGTTGTGTCCTTATGTGGCCGCAGAACATGCTAAAACTTCGTGCTGGCATGCGCCCGCGATACCATCTGTCAACCCGATTGAGGGGTCTTGAGAAATGAACATAGCCTGCTGGTCTGGCCCCAGAAATCTGTCCACTGCGATGATGTATGCTTTCGGCGCGCGCGAGGATTGCGCCGTCTGGGATGAGCCGTTCTACGCGGCCTATCTGGCCGAGACCGGGCTGGATCACCCAATGGGCGAGGAAATCATTGCTGCCGGCGAAACGGACCCCATTCAAGTCGGACAGGGTTGCGCAGCGCAGCCGCCAGAGGGCAAGGCGCATATCTACCAGAAACACATGACTCAGCATATGGTTTGGGGCTTGGATCAGCCCTGGATGGATGGGCTGAAACATATCTTTCTGATCCGCCACCCCGCGCGTGTGTTGGCCAGCTATGCCGCAAAACGCGAAAACCCGACGCTCGAGGATATTGGTTTTGTGCAACAGGCCGAGATTTACGATCTGATCCGCGCGCGAACTGGGGCAGGGGTGATCGTCGACAGTTATGACATCCGTCAGAGGCCCGAACAGATGTTGCAGAAACTATGTGCGGCAATTGATCTGCCATTTGACCCGGCCATGTTGTCTTGGGCTGCGGGCGGCCATCCCTCGGACGGTGTGTGGGCCAGCCACTGGTACGGGACCGTTCATGCCTCAACCGGGTTTGCGGGCGCTGAGGGAGAGCTACCGACCTTGCCGCCCGAGCTTCAATCCGTCTGCGACGCTGCGATGCCTCACTATGAGCGGCTCAAGGCTGATGCGCTTGTTTTGGAAGGTGATGCATGACGACCGAACTCTCAACTCATGACGCGGAATACGATGCCCGCAACGAGGACCTGAAAATCTGGGTCGATGGCGCGCTGGTTCACAAGGATGAGGCCAAGGTCTCGGTCTATGATTCCGGCTTCATGCTGGGCGACGGCATGTGGGAAGGGCTGCGGCTCTATGATGGCTGCTGGGCCTTTTTTGATGAACACATGGACCGGCTGTTTGACAGCTGCAAGGCCGTGTCACTGGACATAGGAAAAACGCGCGAGGAAATCCGCGAGATTCTGGACGTCACCGCCGCCGCCAATGGCGCGACAACCGATGCCCACGCGCGGCTGATGATCACACGCGGTCGGAAGGCCAAGCCGTTTCAGCATCCCAAGCTGTCGCGCTGGGGACCGACGATCGTGGCCATCGTCGAACACTCCAAACCCGCCGAGGCGCTGACCGCGCGGGGTATCCGTCTGGCGACCGTGCCCCAGGTGCGGGGGTTGCCGACCAGCCAAGACGCGAAGTTAAACAGCCACTCCAAACTGAACTGTGTCATCGCCTGTTTGCAGGCGGAACAGGCAGGCGCCGATGAGGGGCTGATGCTGGACCCTCATGGGTTTGTGAACACCACCAACGCCTGCAATTTCTTTATCGTGCGCAAGGGTGAGGTTTGGACCTCGACCGGGGACTATTGCATGAACGGGGTGACCCGGCAGAAGGTGATCGACCTGTGCCGCGCCAATGACGTTCCGGTTTTTGAAAAGAATTACTCTCTCTATGAAGCCTACGGCGCGGATGAGGCGTTTCTGACCGGCACCTTCGGCGCGCAGACCCCGGTGGCCGAGATCGACGGCAAACAGATCGGAGTAGGCAAGGCGGGTCCGGTGACATTGCGCATCCGCGCCTTGTACAAGGATTTGGTCGCCCGGAACGTCGCCGCGCAAACGTGATCCTTTGCCAACCAGCGGGGTCGTGATCACGCTTGTTGGGTTGTTCTGCCTCTAGGAAATAAGAGCCATGAAGTGCGGGTGAAAAACACTTTTCATCTGGTTTAGGCGTTTGACAACACTTATGATAGCGCTAACCATCGAGGCGAGTAGTCGCCATGCAGGTGCGGGCCTCACGGCATTCGAAACCTTGGGTGGAGTTGGGACCTGTTCGGGGTCTTATGAGCGCAGTAACTCGGGTTGGTCTTCAAGGCTGCCTTTGGACAGGATTACAGGTGTCGCGGCACTGAGCGGTCCGAAGGAAAAATGGGGGTGGAATTGCAGATCGAACAGGTGCGGTTGCAAGACAAAAACATGTCCGTCAGCCTTCTGAACTATGGCGCAATCACCCAAGGGTGGTGGATAGACGATACGCCGTTGATCCTCGGATATGACGATCCTCAGGCCTATCTGGGCGATCCCTTCTATCAGGGGGCGATTGTTGGGCGCGTGGCAAACCGGATCAAGGGCGCGAGCTTTGACCTCGCGGGTACGCGATACCGGCTGGACCCGAACGAGGGCGCCAACACACTGCATGGCGGGGCCGAGGGCCTGTCCCGCCAAATCTGGACACTGCAGCAGCTATCGGATCGTGAGGCGGTGATGACTTACCTCTCCCCCCACGGCGAAGGCGGCTTTCCGGGAGAGGTCAAGTTTGAGCTGAATGTCTCGCTCAGTTTTCCAAATCTGACCTATAAAATTACGGCCCAGCCGGACCGACCAACACCGATTAGCATTGCGCAACATAACTACTACAAACTTGGCAGTCCTATGGGTGTTGAGGATTTCAGCCTCCGAATAAATGCCGATCATGTGCTGGAAACCGATGCGCAGGGTGTGCCAACCGGCAACCTGCAAGACGTACAAAACACGGCGCTAGATTTCACGCACCCGGGCCGCCCGGGCAAAAACATCGATCATTTCTACGTGTTCGACAGCGATCGCGACGCGCAGCAGCCAATCGCGGCGATTGACGCCGCAAATGGGCTTGGATTGCGTTTATTCTCTGATCAGGCCGGGGCGCAGGTATATTCTGCTGGCTCATTGGGGGTACCGTTTCAAACCGGCGCTGGTCTGTGTATTGAGCCATCAGGCTATCCCAACGCGCCCAACATCAACGCGTTCCCCAGCATGGTTTTTTCACCTGAGCGGCCCTATCATCAGACACTTACACTCAAACTCACAGGGACTTAGGCATGAGGGTAGTTTCGGCGATTGGAATGATGGGATTGGCCTCGGCCGCGCAGGCGCTAGAGCTTGGCCCGCCCCCCGAATTCGCGGAACCCGATCTGGCCGTTGTCGAGCTGGGGCAGTTGCTGTTTTACGATCCGATCCTGTCGGGAAATCGCAACATCAGCTGCGGGTCGTGTCACCATCCGCGTCTGGGCACGTCCGACGGGTTGTCGCTGGGCGTGGGTGAGGGCGGCATCGGGCTGGGAGTGACACGTGCTTTGGACCCCGAAAACCGCCCGGAACAACGCATTCCTCGCAACTCTCCGGCCTTGTGGAACCTTGGCGCGGACGAGTTCACGGTTTTCTTCCATGACGGGCGGCTCGAGGCCGACCCAAGCCGCCCGAACGGCATCCGCACTCCGTTGGGAACGCATATGCGGCCGGGGTTCAAATCCGCCCTTGCGGCGCAGGCTATGTTTCCGGTGCTGTCTCCGGACGAGATGGCCGGGCATTACTCCGAGAATGAAATCAGCAAAGCAGTGCGTCTGGGTCTGCTGGCGCAAGAGGGCGGGGCCTGGGACCTGATCGCCGCGCGTGTCGCAGCCATTCCCGAATACCAGACACGGTTCGAAGACGCTCTGCCGGGCGAGGAGATCACCTTTACGACGATCGCCAACGTGCTTGCAGATTTCATCGCCTTCGAATGGCGGGCCGACAACAGCCTGTTTGATCAGGCGATGCGCGGAGAGGCAGAGCTGCCGCCCGAGGCGCAGGCAGGGTTGGATCTGTTTTACGGTGAGGCGGGGTGTAGCGCCTGCCATTCCGGATGGCTCCAGACGGATCATGGGTTCCACGCCATCGCGATGCCTCAGATCGGGCCGGGTAAAGGTGCGCGGTTCGAAAGTCACGCGCGTGACGATGGACGCATGCGGGTGACCGGTGAGGCCGGTGACGCCTTTGCCTTCCGCACGCCGTCACTGCGCAATGTGACCCTGACCGCCCCGTATGGCCATAGCGGTGCCTATGCCGAGTTGGAGGATGTGGTGCGCCACCACCTTGATCCCGTGGGGTCGTTGCAGCGGTATTCGCTGGAACAAGCACGTCTGCCCGAGTTTCCGGGTGCAGATGATCAGCGGGCCTTGATTGAGACGACCGAAGCAATCGCCGCCGCCAACAGCCTGGTCCCGGTTGCGTTGAGCGACGATGAGGTAAACGCGATCCTCAGTTTTCTGAACACCCTTGAAGATCCGGCCCAAAGGCTTGGTGTTCCCGAAACCGTTCCCAGTGGGCTGCCTGTGGATCAGTGATGGAGGCGGATGATCTGGTTGGCGTCATACGCCTGCCAGTCGCTTGTGGAGCCATCGGGCCAGATCATCCGAAGCTCGATCGTCTCGGCCGATGCCAATCCGAAATGATGCAGGCCTGAGGTCCCCCCGGCATGGCCTCCGCCAATGGTGATCTCGCGGGTCTGCAGGCCAGACTGTGTTCGCATCTCGATAAACCCGCCCACCGCAGCACGGTTGGAGGTGTTCTGAGAGACATCGACAAGAACCCAGTTTCCAGCGTTAGTTGTGTTCTGGTGAACCTCCAACGGCGCGCCCCGGTTGACGACAACCAAATCCAGATGGCCATCATTGTTCAGATCGGCCAAAGCGCCGCCGCGCGACTTGGCCATCGAGGCCACGCCCGCCTCGGCAGCGGCTTCGACAAAGGTGCCATCAGGCTGTTGCAGCATCAGGTTGTTCGGGTCGTTCAAGGCCGCGACCGGCATCTGTTCGACATTGCCCTTTGTCACGAAAATATCGTCCAGCCCGTCGTTGTTGGCGTCTCCGAATTGCGCATGCCATCCAGTCGAAGGTCGCCCATCGCCGCCCACATGCGGTCTGTGCGCGGTGGTGCCTTTCTCATAGGTCGCATCGCGCCAGGTGGGGCTATCGTTGGAGGGGTCAAACACCTGAAACTTCTGGTCGCCCATCGACGTCAGGTAGACATCGGAGAACCCGTCCCCCGTGAGATCGCGCGAGGCGATCCCCATTCCCCAGATCGAATAGGGCAGCCATCCGTCGTCTTCAGTGTACAGCCGCGGTTCAGCCTCCATCGCCCAGAGTTGCTCCTGCCCGCCGCGCACGTAGTAGTGGCGATCATTGCTGACCCGCAGATCCGCCCGACCCGTGCGCGCCCAGTCGGAAAACAGGATGGACAATGAACAATAGCCCGGCTCTAGCAGTGACGGCGCCCCGTATCCTGATCCTTCGGGGCGAAAAAGGAGCGTCGGACCGCATGTCTCGAACGGGCCCTCAGGGTCAAAACGGTCGACATAGGTTCCGAAGGCCAGCGTTGGCAGCGTCTCGCCGTCCTCCCAAGTGGCCGAGAAACCAGTGGTCCAATGATCATCTGATTGAAAGTTCAGATCGGCAAAAGGGGCAAACTGACAGTCAGGTTGTCCGCGCAACAAAAGGTCTTCACCAACCCTCAGAACCGCCAGATCCTGAAAGCCGTCGCCGTCGATATCCAGTGGATAGGCCCCGGTCACACCGGTCAGTGACAGCGCCTCTGGCGTTTCGACGCGGAAAGAGAGATCGCCGTCCGAGGTGTTGCGAAATAGTTGGGACGGGTTTGATCCTCCTGCAGCGAAGAGGTCGGGCAGGTTGTCGCCGTTGCAGTCGAACACCGCCACGCCTCCGCCCACGAAATGTTCCCACCCGCCGTCATAGACATGCGCGGCAACCTCGATCTGCTTAAAGCTCGGTACGGGCTGATCGGCCGCAACAACTGTAGCGCTTGCCAGTAGGAGGGCGCACTCACGATGCATGGGTCGGCATCTCGCGTATCTTCAAGGTTGAGACCTGTTCGATGGCATAGGCAATTGCGCCTTTTGCCCACATGGTGTCATCCCATTGGTTGACTTTTATGTCGGGCAGGGGGGCATCCACCTTAACGACCCCCTCGCGTATCCTCTCCATCACACCTTCGGAATAGAGGTGTTGAAAGCTGATCTGACTGCCGGAGATGATAATGCATTCGGGATCGAAAAGGTTGATCAGGTTCGAAACGCCCATGCCGAACATCTGACCGGCCCGGTCTAGCACGGACAAGGCATGTTGATCACCGGACTGCGCGTTCTCATGCAGATCGGCAATGGTGATCTGGTCGCGATCCTGACCGTCAATCGAGGCCTCTCGGATCAAGGCGTATTCCCCGACATAAGCTTCAAGACATCCGTGCTGGCCGCATTGGCAGAGCGCGCCATCCAGTTGCACCTTGGTATGGCCAAATTCAGCCCCGCATCCGCGCTCGCCCCGGTAGAGCCTGCCGCCCAGCACGATCCCTAGGCCGACGCCGTGTTCTATCGTTATGACAAGGAAGTTCCGCAGACCTTTGCCTAACCCGAACAATTGTTCCGCCTTTGCAACAAGATTGGCGTCGTTTTCAATGAAAACAGGACAATCAACCTCTTGCTGCAGAAGCGGGCCAAGGGGCACGTTCCGTTCCGAGATCGAGGAGGACCAATGGACAAAGTTATGCTCGGCATCAATCAGGCCCGCGATCCCGATCGAGACGCCCGAGATATCCGACATCGCAATGGACGCAGCCGCGCAGGCTCTTTCCAGCGCCTTTCGGATGGTTTTGGCAAAGTCGAGCGGGGTCATGCAGGCTTCGACCAGCGGGTATTTGATCGACGCAATCTCGAGCCCTTCGAAATCTGCGATCAGAACCGAGACATAGTGGCGTGTGACCTTGAACCCCGCAATCAGCAGTGATCCACCGTTCAGCTTGAGCAATACACGGGGCCGCCCGCGCCGTGGGGACCCGGACTGCGGGTCGCCTTCAACCTCGTGGATCAGCCCCGCAGACAACAGGTCTGCCGTTGCGGTGGTGACGGTGGCGGGGCTGGTCTGCAAAGCACCGGCAATATCAATGCGCGAGATCGCCCCCTTGCGGCGGATATGCTCCAGCACGCGCAGCCGCGTTACGTTCCGCTGCTCGGTAGAGATAGAAGAGGCTTTGTTTTTCAGCATCTTGCCCTCGCGAATCTCATCTTGGCATTCACCTTAGTCAGATTCCCATGTTAGCGATAGCATAAATATTTTGCCGACTGAAATAAATGTGCTACTCAGGTAGGTGAAGTCCTCGAATCACTTCGAAGGGACTCGAACAACCGGGAGGAAAGCATGAAGAAATTCCTAAGCATTTCAGTCGCGGCTGCTCTGATGAGCACGGCTGCCTTCGCTGAAACCGTCGTTGGCGTCAGCTGGTCGAACTTTCAGGAAGAGCGTTGGAAGACTGACGAAGCCGCGATCAAATCCGCGCTTGAGGCGGGTGGGGCCGAGTATATCTCTGCCGACGCGCAGTCGTCTTCTGCAAAGCAGCTGGCGGATATTGAAAGCCTGATCGCCCAGGGCGTGGACGCTCTGATCATCCTCGCACAGGACTCGCAGGCGATTGGCCCGGCGGTTCAGGCCGCAGCAGACGAAGGTATCCCGGTTATCGCATATGACCGCCTGATCGAAGATGACCGTGCATTCTACCTGACCTTCGATAATGTCGAAGTTGGCCGCATGCAGGCCCGCGCGGTGTTCGACGCAATGCCCAAGGGTAACTACGTCATGATCAAGGGCTCTCCGACTGACCCGAACGCAGACTTCCTGCGCGGTGGTCAGCAAGAGATCATTCAGGCCGCTGTCGACAGCGGTGACGTTGTAATTGTTGGCGAAGCCTATACCGATGGCTGGCTGCCCGCCAACGCACAGCGCAACATGGAGCAGATTCTGACGGCGAACGAAAACAACGTGGACGCCGTGGTTGCCTCGAATGATGGTACTGCTGGTGGTGTTGTTGCTGCGCTGACGGCGCAGGGCATGGAAGGTATCCCTGTCTCGGGTCAGGACGGTGACCATGCCGCGCTGAACCGCGTCGCGCTGGGCACTCAAACCGTATCCGTCTGGAAAGACGCGCGTGAACTGGGCAAAGCCGCAGGCGAGATCGCAGTCGCGCTGAGTGGTGGCACGGCTGCAGGAGATGTTGAAGGCGCGGTCAGCTGGACGTCGCCCGGTGGCACCGAGATGACTTCGGTCTTCTTGGCACCGGTTCCGATCACAAAAGACAACCTCTCGGTTGTTGTGGACGCAGGCTGGATTCCGCTGGAAGACCTGTGCCAGGGCGTGGAAAACGGCCCAGCCCCCTGTAACTAAACTACTATAATTCCCGGCCTGCGTAGGCGGGCCGGGATCCCAATCGCTGAACATGAAAGATCGGATATGACCGAAACTTCGTCTCAGCCGGTACCCCAGAAAAGCAAGCAAAACTTGTTCCAGCAGCTTGAGCTGGATATGCGGCTATTGGGTATGATCGGCGCGTTTATCATCCTTTGCATCGGGTTCAATATCGTCACTGATGGGCGTTTTCTGACCCCTCGCAACCTGTTCAACCTGTCCATTCAGACCGTGTCGGTTGCGATCATGGCCTGTGGCATGGTGTTCATCATCGTGATGCGCCACATCGACCTTTCTGTCGGCGCCTTGCTGGCGACGACATCCGCCGTGATGGCCATGACCCAGACCGAGCTTTTGCCGAACATGCTGGGCATGGGCCTGAACAACCCGGCCACCTGGGCGATCACTCTGGTCGTAGGGCTTGCGGTCGGAACCTTGATCGGGGCCTTTCAAGGCTGGATGATCGGGTACCTGACAATTCCCGCCTTCATCGTGACCCTCGGAGGGTTTCTGGTCTGGCGCAACGTCGCCTGGTACATGACCGATGGCCAGACCATTGGCCCGCTGGACAGCACGTTCCTGATGTTCGGTGGCACCAACGGAACGCTCGGCACCACGGCCAGTCTTCTGTTCGGCCTTGCCGCCACAGCCGCCGCGATCTGGGCGCTCTGGAGTGCGCGCCGGTCCAAGGCCGCACATGGTTTCCCCGTCAAACCCGTCTGGGCTGAAACAACGCTGGCCGGGATCATCGGCATCGCGATCATGGGCTATGTCTTCATCGTCAACAGCTACGCCATCCCGACACGTCGGCTCGAGCGCATGTTCGAAGCGCGCGGTGAGATCATGCCCGAGGGTCTGGTCGTCGGCTACGGCATCCCGATCTCGGTTCTGATCCTGATCCTGGTAGCTGTCACACTGACCGTCGTGGCCCGCAAGACCCGGTTCGGACGCTATATCTTTGCAACTGGCGGCAACCCCGACGCGGCAGAGCTTTCGGGTATCAACACCCGCATGATGACCGTCAAGATCTTTGCCTTGATGGGTTTCCTGTGTGCGCTGTCCGCTGTTGTGGCTTCGGCCCGTCTGGCCAACCACTCGAACGACATTGGTACGCTGGATGAGCTTCGTGTTATTGCTGCAGCCGTAATTGGTGGGACAGCCCTGTCCGGTGGTCTGGGGACGATCTATGGCGCAATACTGGGTGCCTTGATCATGCAGGCGCTGCAATCGGGGATGGCTATGGTCGGCGTGGATGCTCCGTTCCAGAACATCGTCGTCGGTGCTGTGCTCGTCCTGGCTGTCTATATCGACATCGTCTATCGCAAACGTTTGGGAGCGAAATGATGCAAGCTGAAGAAACGCAGAACACAAATTCGGGTCGCGGTTCAGGCCAGCCACCTTTGGTCGAAATGAACGACATCTCGATTTCCTTCGGGGGCATCAAGGCGGTGGATCACGTGTCGGTCGACCTCTACCCCGGCGAAGTTGTGGGCTTGCTGGGCCATAACGGGGCAGGGAAGTCCACGCTGATCAAGGTCCTGTCCGGTGCCTACCAGATGGACAGCGGCGAGATCCGGATCGACGGTGAAAAGGTCGAGATCAACAACCCTCGGGACGCGCGGGCCAACAATATCGAGACGATCTATCAGACGCTCGCTTTGGCCGATAACCTAGACGCCAGCTCGAACCTGTTTCTCGGGCGCGAGATGGTGACACCGATGGGCTTGGTCAACGACGCCGCGATGGAGGCCGAGTGCCGCAAGATCATGGGCCAGCTGAACCCGAATTTCCAGAAGTTCAATGACCCGGTCTCGGCCCTGTCTGGCGGTCAGCGTCAGTCGGTTGCGATTGCCCGGGCGGTGTATTTCAACGCGCGCATCCTGATCATGGATGAACCCACAGCTGCATTGGGACCGCATGAGACCCAGATGGTTGCGGAACTGATTCAGAAACTCAAGGCGCAGGGGATTGGGATTTTCCTGATCGACCATGATGTGCATGCTGTTATGGAGCTTTGTGATCGAGCTTCGGTCATGAAGAACGGTCAATTGGTCGGAACCGTCGACATCCCCGATGTCACCGATGATGATCTGCTGTCGATGATTATTCTGGGCAAAAAGCCCGGCGAAAAGACTGAGTGAGGGAAGACAATGGCGAGTGGTTTCTTTCAAGAGATCGAAAAGATCCGGTACGAAGGCGAAGACAGCAAGAACCCGCTCGCCTTCCGTCACTACGATCCGGATGAATTCATCATGGGCAAACGCATGGAGGATCACCTGCGTTTCGCCGTCGCGTGGTGGCACTCGTTTGCCTGGGAAGGCGGCGATCCATTTGGCGGCCCGACGCTTGAGCGTCCCTGGCATCCGCAGGATGATATGGGCCGGGCCAAGATGAAAGCCGACATCGCGTTCGAGATGTTCGACATTCTCGGGCAGCCCTATTTCTGCTGGCACGACGCGGATATCCGACCTGAACAGGGCAACTACGCTGATAACCTGAGAACTCTGGAAGAGATCACTGACTATATCGGTGAGAAGATGCAGGTCTCGGGAACCAAGCTGCTTTGGGGAACGGCCAATATGTTCAGCCATCGCCGCTGGATGGGCGGTGCCAGCACGAACCCTGATCCGGACGTGTTTGCCTTTGCTGCCGCCACGGTGAAATCCTGCATTGACGCGACCCACAAGCTGGGGGGCGAGAACTACGTCCTATGGGGCGGGCGTGAAGGCTATGAGACGTTGCTCAACACCGATATGGGGGCTGAGCTTGATCACATGGGCCGGTTCCTGAACATGGTGGTCGAGTACAAGCACAAGATCGGCTTTAAGGGCGCCATTCTGGTTGAACCCAAACCGCAGGAGCCGTCCAAGCATCAGTATGACTTCGACGCTGCCACTTGCATTGGCTTCCTTCGCAAGTACGGCCTTGAGGACGAAGTCAAGCTGAACCTCGAACAGGGGCACGCCATTCTGGCCGGTCACAGCTTTGAGCATGAAATCGCAACTGCGACGGCCGAAGGCATGCTGGGTTCAATCGACATGAACCGCAACGACTATCAGTCGGGTTGGGATACGGACCAGTTCCCCAACAACACGCCCGAGGTCGCCTTGGCCTACTATCATATCCTGAAGGCCGGAGGTTTCACCACTGGCGGCACCAATTTCGACGCGAAGATCCGGCGTCAGTCGATCGACGCCGAGGATCTGATCGCCGCGCATGTGGGTGGTATGGATATCTGCGCGCGCGGGTTGAAAGCGGCCGCCGCCATGATCGAAGATGGCGGGCTAGAGGCCGCGCTGACGGACAGATACGCGGGCTGGTCGTCGGACACTGCACAATCCATGCTGTCCTCTGGTCTGGATGAGATCACGGCCCGCGTCCTAGCCGAGGATATCAACCCGCAGCCTCGCTCCGGTCGACAGGAAATTCTCGAGAACTACGTCAACAGGTTCGTCTGAACCGCCACGCTTGGGCGGACTTCCCGCCCAACTACTCTTTCAAAGGCCCGCTGCACGACCTGAGTGCGCGGGCCTTTTCGTGATTATTAGCTCGGGTCGACCTGTTGATGAACCTCGATCACGTTGCCCTCGGGGTCTTGAAAGAAGACCTGATGCCATTCTTTCGCGAAGGTGGTGCCGTAGTCAGAATAGGGGATGCCGCGCTCGTCCAGCAGCTTCAGGAACGCTGGCAGATCGTCGGTACGAAAGGCGATATGGCCGCGTTCCACGGGGTTGATCACTTGCCCGTTCTTGAAGGCGACGTCAAAGGCGCGCTCGGCCAGATGCATTTGCATGTGGCCCTCGGTCGCAAAGCGGATCTTGCCGTCATAACCGCTGTCCTCATTGGCCTCAGTCCGTGGGAAATTGTCTTGCGGGATGTTGTCCAGCCCCAGCACTTTGGTGTAGAAATCGTGCATGCGATCAACATCATCGGCGACGAAGTTGATGTGATGGAATTCCAGTTTCATGCTCTGCCCTTGCCCTGAACATTCGGTGTCTTGGGACCTCTAGCATGTCGGTTGGTTTCTGTGGATGGCAAATTGGCAAGGCGACCCCTTTACGCGGGGTCGCCCGTTTCATTATTCGAAGTTGTAGGGCACGCCAGCCTGATTGATGACGCTGTTATACTCTTGGAAGATGCCGATGATCTTCTGGTGCACTTCGCCTTCCTGAGCAATCTCGTCCCAGAATTCTTTGGCCGCGTTCTCCACCTCGGCCCATTCGCCGGGCGGAACCGAGCGCAGCTCCAGCTTGTCACCATTGGCCCGTAGCGCCGCTTCGCCACCCCAGTACCACTGGTTCCGATAGGTGTGCCCAGCCTCGATACCCGCCATCACGACAGACTTCAGGTGATCCGGTAGTTCGTTCCAACGCTCTTGGTTGGCGAACCACGATCCGATCCACGCGCCTGAGATGTTGTTGGTCAGGAAGTAGTCGGTCACATCAGCCCAGCCGACCGTGTAGTCTTCGGTGATGCCAGACCAGGCCATGCCATCCAGCTCACCTGTCTGAACGGCCACTTCGGCGTCCTCATAGGGGATGTTCACCGGAACCACGCCGAACTTGGCAAGGAAGCGACCAGCGGTCGGGAAGGTATAGAGCTTCAAACCATCCAAGTCAGCGACCGAGGTGATTTCCTTCTTGGTGTTAAAGTTGCATGGGTCCTGACCGGCGGCGGACAGCCATTGCACACCGACTTTGGCGTATTCGTCGCGCCAGATATCGGCCAGACCGTACTGGTTGAACAGGACAGGAACGTCGAGGATGTGCTTGGTTGCGAAAGGGAAATACCCTCCGAATACGCGCAGCGGCGTGGGCGAGGCCATCGAGTCATCGTCCGAATGCACACCGTCGATGGTGCCGCGCTGAAGCGCCTGGAACAGCTCTCCGGTGGGGACGATCTGGTCGGCATAGAACAGCTCGATCTCAAGCTCGCCATTGGCATTGGCATTGATGTAGTCGATGGCCGGTTTGGTCACATGCTCACCCAATGCACCCCCTGCGTAGGTCTGAAAGCGCCATTTGATCGGGGCCTGCGCTTTGACGATTGCGGGCGCTGCCAGCGTCGCAGGCGCGGCCAAAGCTGCAGTGCGTAAAAATCTGCGTCTTGTTGTGGTCATAGTCTTCCTCTCCTGTGCTTTTTGTTGAAATCGAACCGGTTTATCCGGCTTCTTCTCTTGTATGCTCAGTTTCCGTAGACGACGCCCGGAAGCCACAATGCAATGTCGGGGAAGGTCATCACCAATCCCAGTGCCACAGCCATCACGCAGACAAACGGGATGATTGAGCGGTAAATGTCTTTGATCGTCACCTCAGGCGGGGCCATCGCCCGCATCAGGAACAGGTTATACCCGAAAGGCGGTGTCATATAAGCTATCTGGCAGGTGATCGTGTAGAGCACGCCATACCAGATCAGGTCAAACCCAAGCGCGCCGACCAGCGGTACGTAAAGTGGGGCCACGATGACCAGCATGGCCGTGTCATCAAGGAATGTTCCCATGAGCAGAAAGCTCAACTGCATCAGGATCAGGATGATCCACGGGTTCAGACCGAGTTGAACGGTAAACAGATTCTCAATTGCTTTGACCGCGCCCAGCCCGTCGAACACCGCGCCAAAGGCCAGCGCGGCCAGGATGATCCACATGAACATGCAGGTGATGCCCAAGGTCTGCTTGATCGAGGTTTCAAAGACCTGCCACGTCATGCGGCGTTTCAGAACGGCCGCCAGAAAAGCCGCGATGGCTCCAAGGGCCGAACTTTCAACCAACGAGGTCCAGCCGTTGACAAAGGGCACCATCATCACGGCGAAGATACCCAGCGGCAGCAAGCCAGCGCCCAGCAGACGCATCTTTTCGCCCCATGTGACCTCTGCGCGTTCCTCCGCGCTCATCACGGGGCCAAGCGCCGGATTTATGCGGCAGCGGATGGCGATGTAGATGATGAACATCGTGGCCATCATCAGACCGGGGATCACGCCGGCCAGCCAGAGTTGCCCGACCGGTTGGCGCGCGATCATGGCATAGAGGACCAGCACGACCGACGGCGGGACCAGAATTCCCAAAGACGATCCGGCCTGTATCACGCCGGTGACCATCAGCTTGTCATAGTTGCGGCGTAGAAGCTCGGGCAGGGCGATGGTGGCTCCGATCGCCATACCAGCCACAGACAGCCCGTTCATCGCTGAGATCAGAACCATCAGGCCGATGGTGCCGATGGCCAGTCCTCCTGACAGTCCACCCATCCAGACGTGGAACATCCGATAGAGGTCATCGGCAATCCGGGACTCGGACAGGATGTAGCCCATGAAGATGAACATCGGCAGGGTCAAAAGGGGATACCAGCGCATCACCTTGATCGCCGCCGCAAAACCGAGATCGTATCCTCCGCGGTCGCCCCACAGGAAGAAGGCGGCGATTACGGCGACAAAGCCAATCGCGCCAAAGACCCGCTGACCGGTCAGCAGCATCAGCATCATGGTCGAGAACATGAGCGCAGCAATCAGTTCATAGCTCACCCGCGATGCCCTCCTTCAAGGTCTTCGGGGGCCATGTGGACGGGCTCATCATCCTTTTTGCCCATGTCAAAGCCTTTGAGACGCAGGATGTCTTTGCAGAGTTCCGATATCGCCTGAAGCAGCATCAGAAAGATGCCGATAACCATGATGGTCTTGATCGGCCAGATATAGGGCCGCCATGCCGAGGAGGAGCGTTCTCCACCATATTGGAAGGAATACATCAGGCTGTCCCAGCCGCCCCAAAGCAGAAAGCCGAGGTAGGTAATCAGAAACAACACGGTCAGCGCGTCGATCTGGCTTTTCTTGCGGTCCGTCCATTCACCATAGAGCAGATCCATCCGAACATTCGCGCCCATCTGCATCGCGTAAGGCCCACCCAGCATGTAATAGGCCACCATTGCGAACTGCGCCATTTCCAGCGTCCAGAGGGACGGCACGAAGAACGTCTTGGAGACCGAGGAATACAGCAGGATCGCCATCATCACGAAGATGCCATACATGATCACGCGACCCAGTATCCGGTTGGCGCGGTCGATGAACCGCACATAAGTCATCATGGGTCCTGTCACGAGAGGCAGACTTTCAGGCGTTTGGGGTCATCAGACCGAACGCAACCATGCCGAGAGCGATGCTGACAGCAGCGCGTGATCCGGGCAATGCATTGGTTTGATTCAGTGTTTTTGCTCACGCTGGTATCAGAACGAGATGGTTGGATTCTGTCAAGCACGGCTTCGGCTCAGGGCTTGCAAAACCCGACTCAGTGATGATTGCCCGAAAATGACTCGCCTTTTGGGCGAAACGAAACAGTTGACGCTGCGCTGCCATCTGAGAAGGTGACAGAACTCAAACGCCGTCGCAGAGCAGGTAAAACATGGCCAATCAATCCCAAGGCGAAGCCGTTTTCCTGAGTGGTAGCCTGATGCGACATGTCACGCGCATGTCTTTGACGACAAGCATCGGTCTGATGGCGATCTTTGCGGTCGATTTCGTCGACATGGTGTTTATCTCGATGCTTGGCAATGACGCGTTGGCCGCCGCGGTGGGATATGCCGGAACGCTTCTGTTTTTCACCAATGCAATCAATATCGGCCTGTCGATCTCGGCCGGAGCGTTAACGGCACGGGCCTTGGGGGCAGGGCGGCCGGAGGAGGCGCGGAAATATGCCTCCAGCGTGGCAACGCTGGGTCTGTGCGTCGGGCTGGTAACCCCGGTTCTGGTGCTTTGGAACCTCAGCGCACTGTTGTCGTTATTGGGGGCTGAAGGCGAGGTGTTGAGGCTCGCCACACGCTATGTGTCAATCATTTTGCCGACTATGTGGGTGATGGCGATTGCGATGGTCGCAATGGCGGTTCTGAGGGCTCATGGGGATGCCCGGCGATCCATGATGGCCACGATCTATGGCGGTGTGGTGAATGCGGTTCTCGACCCGATCCTGATCTTCGGGGTTGGTTTGGGGCTCGACGGTGCAGCGATTGCATCGGTGCTGGCGCGGATTTGCATGCTCGCCGCTGCGCTTTGGCCCGCCCTGCGTGTCAACCGAGGCTTTGCCCGCCCATCGCTGCGGCAAGTCGCATCCGATCTTAAGCCAGTCCGGGCCATCGCGATCCCGGCTGTGCTGACCAATGTGGCAACGCCGATCGGCAATGCCATCGTCGTGCGTGAAATCGCCGAGTACGGAACGGATGCGGTGGCCGGAATGGCTGTGATCGGGCGGCTTTTGCCCGTGGCGTTCTCGGTCATCTTTGCGCTGTCTGGGGCAATCGGTCCCATCATCGGGCAAAACTTCGGGGCCGAGCAGTTCACCCGCGTGCGCGAAGCCTTTCTGGCCGGCATCAAATTTACTGCGATCTACGTTCTTGGGATGGCGGCGGTCCTTTTCCTGTTGCGCGCACCAATCGCGAATTTGTTCGCGGCCGAGGGCGAGACCCGCGTGCTGATCTACCTGTTCTGCGGGCCTCTGGCGCTGGCGTCTTTCTTCAACGGTGTCATCTTCGTCGCCAATGCCAGCTTCAACAACCTTGGCCACCCGGTCTATTCCACATGGATCAACTGGGGTCGCCACACCGTGGGCACATGGGTCTTTGCCTCAATCGGATCGGCACTGGCCGGGGCGTCCGGAGTTCTGTTGGGGCAGGCTTTCGGCGGCATCATCTTCGCCGCGATCAGTTGGATACTGGTTGGCCGCGTTGTTTCTGGTCTGGAGCGCTCGCAGGCGATCGACCCGTTTGCAGGTCAGAACCGCTTGCATTCCCTATTCGGCCGTCGCGGTTGGTAGCACCAGGCGTGTGCCGGTGAACCATAGCCCTGCGTCAGCCGTTTGATTCAACGATCTGTTTGAGATCGAAACGGTTGAAAAGCGAGATAATCTGGCGGAGGTTTGGGGTTCTATAACGAAAGGTTGCCTGAGTGTTTTGCACAAATAGATGTTGGGCAACCACAACTGGAAAAGCATCAATAGAAGCCACAGCAAGAGGCAACAAAGAGAAAACAATTCAAGATTGAAACCAGACTTCTGATTTTCTTCTAGATATTGAATGCTAGTGAAGTGGCAGCCCGTAGGGGAATCGAACCCCTCTTTCCAGGTTGAAAACCTGGCGTCCTAACCGATAGACGAACGGGCCACTAAGCCTTGGCTCACAAGCGAAAATGGCAGCCCGTAGGGGAATCGAACCCCTCTTTCCAGGTTGAAAACCTGGCGTCCTAACCGATAGACGAACGGGCCACGCTAGCTTGTGGAGGGCCTTTTACGGTTTCACCCCGACCCCCGCAAGCCGAAAAATGCAGGGATGCGAAAGTTTTTTGACCTGTCCTACCGTTGCCTTGAAACCTGTCATTTCGCCTCGGCTGCGTCCTCTAGACGAAGCTGTACGTTTTGGCGACCACCCCATGTGTTTACCTCAAGCCGACCGGCGAAATGAAAGCGCGCTCCACCGTGATTTGAGAGCTTTTCGCCCATCGGCCCGTCGAAGGCTCCGAATGCGATCGCGTCCAGCCCTCCGCCAAGACCATCCGCAAGCGAGAGTTTCAGATGCGACTCACCGACCCGTTTGGCAAAACGCACCTGCAGGTCAGGAAGGGCGTAGCGCGGGGCAGGGGCGCTGGCCCCAAAAGGCCCGGCTTTCTCAATCTGTTCGATCAGTTCAACTGTTGCGGCGCCGGGCATCAATGCCCCGTCGAGCTTCATGTCTGCGGGACCGCCTTGACCTGCGCCTTGTTTTTCCAGCAGTTCTGACAGGCGCCTCATGGCCGGTTCCAACTGATCGCGCATGACGGTAAGCCCGGCCGCCATCTTGTGACCGCCACCTTTGACCAACAACCCCTCAGCCGCCAGCCGCTGGATCGAGGCCCCCAGATCAACGCCCGACACCGATCGCCCTGATCCTTTGCCTTCATCCCCGTCAAAGCCGATCACAATCGCCGGGCGATTGGCGTTTTCCTTCAAGCGCGAGGCGACGATGCCGACGACGCCCGGATGCCACCCTTCGCCAGCAGCCCAGACCAAGGGCGCGTCCAAACCGCGCTCCTCCGCCTGCTCAAGCGCCGCAGCGCGTACGGCATTTTCGATATCGCGCCGTTCAGAGTTCAGCGCGTCTAGCCGTTCGGAGAGAGCCTGCGCTTCGTGCAAAGAGTCGGTGCTGAGCAGCCGCGCTCCAAGGTCGGCCTGTCCAATGCGTCCCCCAGCGTTCACCCGCGGCCCCAGAAGAAACCCGAGGTGATAGCTGTTTGGCGCGGCATCCATACGAGCGACATCCGACAGGGCCACAAGGCCGGGGCGCTGACGGCCTACCATGACCTTCAAACCTTGTCGGACCAAAGCGCGGTTCGCCTCGATCAACGGGGCAACATCGGCGACAGTCGCCAGCGCAACCAAATCCAGCAGAGGCACCAGATCCGGCCCTTTGGCGCCAGCCTCACGCATTTGCCGGCCAGCCTCGACCAGCATCAGGAAGACAACGCCTGCCGCACAGAGATAGCCCAGATCGCCGCTTTCATCCTGCCGGTTCGGGTTCACCACGGCCACACAATCCGGCAAAGTCTCACCGCCCAGATGGTGATCCAGCACGATCACATCAGCCCCTTTTGCTGCAGCGATCGGATCATGGCTCAGCGTGCCGCAATCCACGCAGATGATCAGGTCATGCGCCGCTGCCAGCGATTGCATCGCAGGCACGTTCGGCCCATAGCCTTCGTCGATGCGGTCCGGCACATAGAGCGTCGCCTGCAGACCCATCTGACGCAGCCAGACCAGCAGCAACGCCGCCGAACTGCCTCCATCCACATCATAATCAGCAAAAACTGCGATCCGCTGCTTTTCGCGCACCGCTTTCAGAAACCGGGTCGCAGCGGCTTCCATATCTTTCATGCTGCGTGGGTCGGGCAAAAGCTCTTTCAGCTTTGGTTCCAGAAAACCGGCAGCCTCCATCGGAGGGACGCCCCGCCGCGCCAGCACTTGGCAAACGGCACGCGGCAAACCGGCCTGCTGCACCAACATTTCAGTCGCGCGCTCAACCTCGGGCGCGGGCCCCACCCAGCGCCGACCTGTCAAAGATTGCTCAACCCCAAGAAAACTCATCGCGCCTCTCATATGCCAAGGCCGGACCCATTTGGACCCGGCCTCTTCATCTTTGCACAGATACTCCCGCCGAAGGTATCGGCGCAAGCCGCTTAGGCTTCGTCGTGCGACCACATTGGCGTGCGGTAGGACATGCGGCGAACCGATCCGGTTTTTGAGCGCATCAGAAGGGTGGTGGTTTCAACCCAGCCCGGTTCACGCTTGATGCGCGGCAGCAGCGAGCCACCGGTTACGCCAGTAGCGGCAAAGATCACATCCGCCGTCACCATCTCGTCACGAGCATAAATCTGATCCAGATCGGTGATGCCTGCCTTGGCGGCGCGGCCACGCTCGTCATCGTTGCGGAACAGGAGGCGACCGAAGATCTGACCGCCCATGCATTTCAGAGCAGCAGCGGCCAGAACGCCCTCGGGCGCGCCGCCCTGGCCCATATACATGTCGATGCCGGTGGTTTCGCTTTCGGCGCAATGCATAACACCTGCCACATCGCCGTCAGTGATCAGACGGATCGAGGCACCGGTTTCGCGCACCTCGGCGATCATGGCCTCGTGGCGGGGACGTTCCAGAATGCAAACGGTAATATCGGCCGGCTCACAGCCCTTGGCCTTGGCCAGCGCCTCAACACGTTCGCGCGGGCTCATGTCGAGCGAGACAACGCCTTCGGGGTAGCCGGGGCCAACGGCCAGCTTGTCCATATACACATCCGGCGCATGCAGCATCGAGCCGCGCGGGCCCATGGCAATCACGGTCAGTGCGTTTGGCATGTCCTTCGCGGTCAGCGTAGTGCCTTCCAGAGGGTCCAGAGCGATATCCACACCGGGGCCTTCGCCGGTGCCGACCTCTTCGCCGATATAGAGCATCGGGGCCTCATCACGCTCGCCTTCGCCGATGACTACGACTCCCGCGATGTCCAGCAGGTTCAACTGCTCGCGCATCGCGTTCACGGCGGCCTGGTCGGCAGCTTTCTCGTCACCACGCCCCACCAGCGAGGCCGAGGCAAGCGCGGCCTGTTCCGCGACCCGTGCTAGGCCCAAAGACAGCAGGCGGTCGTTAAAATCGATTTTGGCAGGGTTCATGCGTTGTATTCCTTTGGCAGGCAATGGCGTTTCGTCTGGCATAGCCTGCGGATGGCGCAGGCTGCAAGGGTTCAGACCTGTTCGATGCGCAGCGCGACAGGCTCGCCCGCGACAACATCGGTCGTCCGGAACCCGTCCAGCGCCACATCCAGAGTGGCCCGCGTGGTTTTGTGCGTGACAATCAAAACGGGGGCTGTGCTGTCGCTGTGGCCGTACTGCCGCATCCGGTCAATCGACACGCCCGCATCTCCCAGAATGGCCGCAACCTTGGCCAGCGCTCCGGGTTTGTCCAGCAAGCCCAGACGCAGGTAATACGGCGCAGGCAGGCCTGTGATGGCTGGGGTGGCGTCTTGAAGGCTGGACGCAGGGCGCCCGAAGGTCGAGATTTTCAGACCCCGTGCCAGATCGCAAACATCGCCCATCACTGCGCTTGCGGTTGGTCCTTCGCCCGCTCCGGGGCCGCGCAGTACCACTTGTTCAACTGCGTCGCCTTCGATCACCACCATATTGGTGCCGCCTTCGAGTTGACCAAGCGGCGAGTCGCTGGGCACGAGGCAGGGCTGCATACGCTGTTCCAGACCGCGTGCAGTGCGTTGGGCCAGACCCAGCAGCTTGATCCGGTAGCCCATGTCATGTGCCTGATGGATATCGTCGAGGCTGATGTGCTGGATGCCTTCAATCTCGATCCCGTCGAAATTCGGCTTCGTGCCAAACGCGATTGAAGACAGCAGGGCCAGTTTGTGCGCCGCGTCAATGCCCCCAACATCCAGGTTCGGATCCGCTTCGAGGTAACCCAGTTCAGCGCATTCATCGAATAGCGCGTTATAGCCTTTTTCCTGCGATTGCATGCGGGTCAGGATGTAGTTGCATGTGCCGTTCATCACGCCCATCACGCGGGTGATCTCGTTTCCAGCCAGACCTTCGGTGAGGGACTTGATCACCGGGATGCCTCCGGCGACGGCGGCCTCGAACCGGATCACGCGGCCTGCGGCTTCGGCTTTTTCGGCCAGCTCCTGACCATGGATGGCCAGCAGGGCCTTGTTGGCCGTGACAACATCCTTGCCGCTGGCCAGCGCTGCCTCGACCGAGGCTTTGGCCGGGCCGTTTTCGCCGCCCATCAACTCGACAAACACGTCCACGTCATCGCGTTTCGCCAGGTCCACAGGGTCGGTTTCCCACGCATAATCTGACAGGTTCACGCCCCGGTCCTTGCTTGAATCGCGGGCCGAGACGGCGACGATTTCGATCGGGCGTCCGGTGCGTGACTGCAGCAGATCGGCATGACGCCGGACAATCCGGACAACACCCACACCAACAGTTCCCAAGCCCACAATTCCAAGCCGCAGCGCCTGTGTCATCCCGTGGGTTCCTTTCGCTCGCACCAGTCTGATTTCGGGCCTTTTACCCGTTCAGCGCTGCCTTAGCTGGTTCAGGGCACGGGCGCAATCCGTCACGCGCCAGCAGGGGCTGGGAAAAGCCGATCTTTAGTTGATCTGAGCGTTTTGCAGCGCTTCGGCTTTCTTCGCCAAAGCCTCGCTTCGGGCACTAAGGTCCTGCTCAACGGCAGATGCTTCGCTGACCGGATCGGCAGGCGCGCCCAGAACGTTGGGTAGGGGCAAAAGCTTGGGGTAAGGCGCCGTCTTGACCGCGCGGGATTCGCTGCCTTCCAACTCAGGGAAGTTTGTGCATCCGGCAAGGGTCAGGATCAGAACCAGAACTGGCAGGCGCTTCATAACAGGTGCTTTCACAAGGGACTGGTCTTGTGATGCCTCTTTTACCCGATCTGTTCAAGCGGGGTTCTATCTGAACATACGTTCAGATAGTGTCGGTCCATGGCTCGTACACAGGGATCACATTCGGACATAACCGGCCCGCGCATCCGCAATGCAGCGTTGGGTCTTTTTGCGCGCCATGGCTATGCCGCCGTTTCGATGCGCCAGATCGCCAAAGAGGTCGGCGTTCAGGCCGGGGCGCTGTATAACTACACGCCCGACAAGCAAAGCTTGTTGTTTCGCCTGATGCGCGACCACATGCAGGAGTTGCAGCAAGCCTATGATGCCCTTGGTGAAACCGGCGATGCGCAAGAGGCTCTGCGCCGCTTTGTCGGGTTCCACATCCGGTTTCATCTGGAACGCCCCGACGAGGTTTTCATCGCCTATATGGAGCTGCGCAACCTGACGCCGGACAACTTCGCAGAGATCGAGGATCTGCGCCGCGCCTACGAGGATTCTCTGGAGCGGATCTTGAGTGAGGGCCAGAAAGCCGGTCACTTCGCGATCTCGGACACCAAGATCGCCACGCTGGCGGTGATTGCGATGCTGAATGGTGTGATGACCTGGTATCGCTCGGGTGGGCGATTATCGCTGGACGAGGTCGAGCAGATCTATTGGGACATGGTTCGCCGCGCAGTGACGGCCTGACCCATAATCGGGTCAGGCTTGGCTTTAGTGGGCAGGGCGAATGAAGGTTCGATTGCGGAGCTCACAAAACGCCTGTTCCAATTCGGCACGCGTGTTCATGACGATGGGTCCGTGCCAAGCTACAGGCTCATCAATCGGAGCACCCGAGATCAGCAGAAAGCGAACACCTTCGGGCCCGGCCTGAACCGTGATCTCATCCCCGGTGCCGAACCGCACCAGAGTGCGGTCTCCGGACATGTCGCGGATGTTGACCTCTTGTCCGGCGACTTCCTTTTCCAATAAAACTCCGGTCGGCTGGGACGCATCGGCAAAGGCCGCCTGACCTTGGAACACATAGGCAAAGGCCCGGCGGTAGGTGTCGATCTTGAAGGTCTTTTTGACACCGGCCGGAATTTGCACGTCCAGATATTGGGGATCTGCAGCAATACCGTCCACCGGGCCGGTTTTGCCCCAGAACTCTCCCACGATAACGCGCACTGTTGTACCGTCATCGTCGATGACCTCGGGGATCTCTTTGGCCTGAACGTCCTGATAGCGCGGAGCGGTCATTTTCTGATCCGAGGGCAGGTTGCCCCAGAGCTGAAACCCATGCATCTGGCCCGACGTATTGCCGTGCGGCATTTCCTGATGCAGAATGCCCGACCCCGCCGTCATCCATTGCACATCACCCGCACCGAGCGTCCCGCTGTTGCCCAGCGAATCCGAATGCTCGACGGTACCGGACAGCACATAGGTGATCGTCTCGATCCCGCGATGAGGATGCCAGGGAAAGCCGGCCTGATAGTCCTGCGGGCGCTCATTGCGAAAGTCGTCGAACAACAGAAACGGGTCCAATTCGGAAGGGTCCTGAAACCCGAAGGCGCGATGCAGCTTGACGCCCGCACCTTCCATCGTCGGTACGGCCTTGCGTGTTTCCAATGTGGGTCTGAGGGACATGGCGACCTCCTTCATTTGTTTGCAGCATGTATGCCCGGCCGGGGACTGGTCAATTTGCGCAGGGGCACCATGAATGTGCGCAAATGTAGGGAAGGGGAGGGCCTGTTTATTTCTGCGCAAAGCGGATACACGAGACAGCAGACAGACAGGAGGCAGTCATGCAGGACGAAGTGCTGGCAACGATCGAGGCATCATCCCCAAGACGGGTGGCCGGTGTTGCTATGCTGGGCAGCGTAGGTGTTTTGGTGATTTACGTGGCGCTGGCTTCTCCGCCTGAACTCGTCTGGCAGGTGTTTTTGTTGGCGGTCGGCGCGTCGTCCTTGTGGCTGGCCTATCGTGTTTGGATGGCCACTCAGGACAGGATTGAACTGACTACGTCTGAACTGCGCACCGGATCGGGGCAAGTGATTGCACGGGTCGAGGAGATCGAAGCTGTGGACCGGGGTGTTTTCGCGTTCAAACCGTCAAATGGGTTTCTGGTGCGAACGCGTGAAAAGGCCAGCAATGTCTGGGCCCCCGGTCTGTGGTGGCGGCTGGGCCGCCGGGTTGGCGTCGGCGGCATGACAGCGTCCGCCGAGGCCAAGTTCATGTCAGAGATACTGTCGGCTATGGTGTTAGAGCGTTGACGGTTCCACAGTGGTGTTATCTTCCGGAGTACTGTCGTCATGTCCGCTATCAACCGTGCCGTCGTCCACGTTGTTGGCGTCCTTGCATGAGTCTGGCCCTTCGATGAAAGTGTACCCACGGGGTTGCGTGAAGATGAACTTGTCGATGAAGAAGTCGTTGCTGCCGAACCCGAGTTTGAACGGACGCACGTAGTGATGCCTCGTCTCGACCAAAATCATCGTGGCATTGTCTGCCATGATCGGAATGCGATCCGAGACCTGTTCAACTGTGTCGTTGGACCACCGCTTTAACCCTTCACCGCGTGTGCAGGACCATTCCACAAAGTGACGATCATCAGTGTCCGTGCTTTCGTCGCCAGTATCCCAGCGCACGAAAGAGATCCGCAAAGACAATCCGTTGCCTTCCTCGATCATGTAATTCTGCAGGTCGTACATTGATGTGATGTACTGATCCGTCACCGTGTCTTTCTCTCGGGACAGGATATCGGCAACGGCGTAGGCTGCTTTCAGGTTGCTGGCGCCCTGACGATATCCGTCGAAATAGGAATAGGCCGTGAAGACTGACCAGAAGAGTAGGGGAAACACCATAATAGCTTCGATGCTGACGACGCCATCTTCTTTCTGAAGAAAGCGCGCGGCAGTATCGCCAAAGCGCTTTTTGAAGAGTGATTTAAGGTTCATGGACAAACACCGTCGTTGCATGCAGTTCATATTGGCCGTCGGGATCTTGACGAACTAGGTAGCCAAACGTTGTGCCAATGAACAAAGGCGATACCTCAACACAAGCACGTATGATCATCAACTCATTTGCTGTTCCGGGTGAAAATATCTGGTCGTCTTTACCACGAATTTCTTCAGGGGTATCGACGCAAAACGGTTTATCAAAATCGCCAGAAAGGACTGCACTACTGTCGAATTGATTGACCCTTGTCATCTCAACGGCCAGGTTTTCCTGGCAGTCTGGAATGGCTCCGGCCTCTTCACAGATGATCCGCTTTATCAGATCGTGCGTCCAGCCAGTTTCGCCTTCGTAAAGATCAATCCGATTCATACGCACATCCTGGATTGTGGAGTCCAGCGCGCGCTCCAGATTGGCATGGTTCCACGCCAGAATCCCGTATTCGACGCCGGTATAGGTTGTCATGATGAAAATGGGAAACCACATCACAAATTCGATTGTGGCCATCCCCTTTTCTTCGCGGCGAAACCTTCGCAGCATGTTTTTCAGATGTCGGATCATTGGGTCAGCCTCAGATTCTGGATGCTCGCCGCGATATCGTCGAAGACTTCGCCAATCTCGGATCCTGTCGGTGCGAAATATGCGTTTTCATCCGATTTGCAGTACCATAGGAGGTTTCGACCGTTGGTGGTGGCCTCGTAAGCGACCGAGAAGATCAGGATGTTTCTTGCGCCTGACTTTGCATAGTCGCACATCGCTTCGACCTGATCGTCTTTTGTAGAACGGTTTTCGGTCTCAGTCGCCGCGTAGTACCAGTTGTATGCGTCGCTCGAGCCGACGGAATCATACAGCAACCGATAGATTTCATATCGCGAGGTGCGCTCCCACAAGGCAGGCCATGTCAGTGACAGCGCGCTTCCATCTTCATCGAGTTGTTGAACCTTGCTGCGGTTGAGGTTGTCGCAATAGCCGCTGCTGTAGTAATTCCCTTCGCAAAGGTAGACATTGAAAGTGTCGTTTCCGTACGCGTGGTCCTGAAACTCGTCGCGCACCCAGTATCTGCCGCGACTGCTGTCCCAAAATGCTCTGTCTACACCCAGCCACGCATATCTGAAGCTATCGTCGTTCTCGTCATAGTGGTTCACATTGACGGAATAGACTTCTTCATCCCCATTCCACCAGATGCCCGATTGACCATCGTTATATGGCGGTTTCACCCATGTGCGAGAGGTGTTCTCGCCATCGGTCATCAGAACGATGACCTTCATAGTGTCACTACCAACGCCGTCAGCGGGGCGACCCGCAAAATCTGCCGGTATCTGCCCGTTTGCGATCATGTTGGTGACAACGGGACGGAAGTTTTCATCCAGCACCGTTAGCGCCCATTTCATACCGACATTGATCGAGGTGTTGTCTCGCGCGTAAAACGAGTCGATGTAAGTGTGCAGGTTCGTTTCGTTATTCTGGTGAACAACAAGCTGACGGCTGGCCTCAGAACGGCACCGTTCGTCGATGCGCGGTGAACTGAACCCACCTGAGGGGCGCTGATCCCCGCCGTAGCGAGAATAGTACAACGATTGATTGTAGGTCTTTGAAAGATCGAATGCCCCTGCTGCCAGATCTGAGGTTTCAAAGTCGATACAGTTGGCAAATCTATTGGAGCCAGCGGTCGAAAGCTGGTTCATGACGGCAGAAGGGACACCCACTTGCGTCGCGTAAGGAATTATCGAGATCGAGAGTTTGTCAGAGCTCGTGTTCTCATACATTTTGGTGACAAAGCTTTTGGCCGCACCTTTCAGGTTGGTCAGGCGCGACCCTCTCATGGAGCCTGAAACATCCAGAACCATAGCGATTTCGACGTTGCCGATGGACTCTTCTGCGACGCTGACGACGTTCACGTCAATCGAGTCGACGTCCCACCATTGCATGAAATGCATGCCAACGGGCATGGTCGCACTTGCCTCGACCCGGCGCTGTCCCACGATCAACTTGTTGCCGTCATCATCGCAGGATCTTGGGGTGACCTTAACCTCTCCGTCGAGAAACTTGTCCAGGTTTTCTTTGACCAAGTAGTCCTGCACAACGTCTTTGGGGCAAAGATCCTGCTGCAGGTCCGCGGCGGCCAGAACGGCGCGGTCCAGCGAATACTGAAGGCGGGCTCTTTCATGGTCATAGCGCATCATATCGACGGCAAATCCACTAACCGTGAAGATGATGAGTATCAAACTCAGCGTCAGGATGGTCATGGTCCCGCGCTCCGAACGCAGGAACGACGCAGCACCTTTGTTGGAGCGGCTGGATTGCTCAGTTCGTCTGGGTTCAGAATTCCTAAACACTTTTCTCATATCTAGTCCCTGCAGGTAATCCGGCGCACGGAAGGCGGGTCATATCAACTTAAAGAATGTAGTCGGCGAACGTGGCGAGATTTGGGCGACTTTGCCACTATGCTGCTGGGATTGAACGGCAAACCACTGCATTTGGCAGGATGGCGGGCGCTTTGTTTCTGTTGTGTCGACAATGGTCGCCGCGAAAATTTCCAAGGCGACTCAGTAGGAGGGTTTTATCACTCGTTTATAAAGTGATGAAATTTTCATCATAAATGATTGCAGCTTCGGGCCAGTGGTGCGACAAAACGCCATAACGTTCGTCATTCACCGGTACGGAGGGATTAATGACCAGCACCAAAGAACCGAGCTTTCGTGAAAGTGTGGATCTGATGTTCAACAGGGCGGCGTCCCTGATGGATCTGCCGCCCGGTCTGGAGCAGAAAATCCGGGTCTGCAATGCCACCTACACGGTTCGTTTCGGGGTGCGTCTGCGCGGTGAGATTCATACTTTCACCGGCTACCGTTCCGTCCATTCCGAGCATATGGAGCCGGTCAAGGGCGGGATTCGTTATGCCTTGGCGGTGAACCAGGACGAGGTTGAGGCGCTTGCTGCGCTGATGACCTACAAATGCGCGCTGGTTGAGACGCCGTTTGGCGGCTCGAAAGGCGGGCTGTGCATTGATCCGCGCAAATACGAAGAACACGAGATGGAGCAGATAACCCGACGCTTTGCCTATGAGC
The DNA here is from genome assembly GCF_056541705.1 of Ruegeria sp. AG1. Taxonomy (NCBI): domain Bacteria; kingdom Pseudomonadati; phylum Pseudomonadota; class Alphaproteobacteria; order Rhodobacterales; family Roseobacteraceae; genus Ruegeria; species Ruegeria sp. AG1. Next base: position 121,339 of record NZ_JBQFYU010000004.1, read on the forward strand.
TGGCCAAACGTGATCTGATCAATCCATCGCAAAACGTTCCGGCCCCTGACATGGGCACAGGTGAGCGTGAGATGGCCTGGATGGCTGACCAATACGCTCGGATGAATACCACCGACATCAACGCACGCGCTTGTGTGACGGGCAAACCGTTGAACGCAGGCGGCATTGCCGGGCGGGTCGAGGCGACGGGGCGGGGCATCCAATATGCACTGCGCGAGTTTTTCCGCCACCCTGAGGACATCGCCAAGGCCGGTTTGTCCGGCAAACTGGACGGCAAGCGTGTCGTTGTACAGGGGTTGGGTAACGTGGGCTACCACGCGGCCAAGTTCCTCGCTGAAGAAGACGGATCGCGTATTATCGGGATCATCGAATGGGACGGCGCGCTGTATAACCCGGACGGTATCGACGTTGAGGCGGTGCGCAACTGGATCGTCAAACATGGTGGCGTGAAGGATTTCCCGGACGCGACCCACTCAACTGATGGCGCTTCGGTGCTTGAGGCAGACTGCGACATCCTGATCCCGGCGGCTCTGGAAGGTGTCATCAATCTGGACAATGCCGACAGGATCAAGGCGCCGCTGATCATCGAGGCCGCGAATGGTCCGGTGACCGCAGGTGCAGATGAAATTCTGCGCAAGAAGGGCACCGTCATCATTCCTGACATGTATGCCAATGCGGGCGGTGTGACGGTCTCGTATTTCGAATGGGTGAAGAACCTCAGCCACATTCGATTTGGTCGCATGCAGCGCCGTCAGGAAGAGGCGCGGCATGAGTTGATCGTCAGTGAACTTGAACGGCTGGATCGTTATCTTGGCGATGCCTGGTCAATGTCGCCGGACTTCAAGGCCAAGTACCTCAAAGGCGCGGATGAGCTGGAGTTGGTGCGCTCGGGCCTCGATGACACGATGCGGATCGCTTACCAGTCCATGCGCGAGGTCTGGCACAGCCGCGACGATGTCGAGGATCTGCGCACCGCGGCCTATATCGTTGCAATAGATCGCGTGGCCAAAAGCTACCGGGCCAAAGGCCTGTGACACCCGGCGCACGGGGTGGCTTTTCTGCCCCGTGCGCAAACTGAATGCAGCGCTTCGATTGCGAAAACGGTACTGGCGGGTAAGCTGCGTTAAGACAAACGAATCCAGGAGACCTCAATGTTGCGTATCGCCATCGCTGCAGCCTTGCTTGCAACGCCTCTGGCCGCCGCCGAAACCAAGGAACAAAGCTGCCAGTATCAGGCCGATGTGGTGGCCGCGATCCAGAAAGCGCGTCTGGACAAGGTGAAAGAGCGCGACGTTGTGGAAGCCGTGGCTGAAACCAGCCCCACATGGCCCGAGAACTACAACGCGGCGATTCCGTTGATCACGCCCTGGGTCTATGAACAAAAGATGCGCGACGTGCGCAAAAAGGATCTTGGTGCGGCGTGGCTTGAGCTGTGTTTGCAGCAATAATCCACAGCTCAGCAATTTCCCTGTGGACAACCGCGCGTAATCCCCTTGGCGCGCGTTTTCATTTCTGGCAGGTTTGAGCCATGTCATTGCCCCCCGGATTTCTCGATGAGCTGCGCACACGGCTGAGTCTGTCTCAGGTTGTTGGGCGTAAAGTCATGTGGGATCAGCGAAAATCCAATCAGGGCAAGGGGGACATGTGGGCGCCGTGCCCATTTCACCACGAAAAAACCGCGTCTTTTCATGTGGATGACCAAAAGGGCTTCTACTACTGCTTTGGTTGTCATGCCAAAGGGGACGCGATCACCTTCGTGAAAGAGACCGAGAATGTCTCGTTCATCGAGGCCGTTGAAATTCTGGCGCGCGAAGCTGGCATGCCCATGCCAGCGCGCGACCCCAAAGCGCAAGAGAAACAAGACCGCCGCACGCAATTGGCCGAGGTGATGGAGCAGGCGGTTCAGTTCTTTCGCCTGCAACTCAAGACCGGGGCAGGCAGTGCGGCGCGCGACTATCTGGCCCGTCGGGGTTTGGACGCCAAGGCGTTGCAGCGATGGGAGATCGGCTTTGCCCCGGACGGCTGGCAGGCCTTGTGGGATCATCTGACTGGAAAGAACGTAGCCGAAGATCTGATCCTCGGGGCGGGTCTGGCCAAGCCGTCGAACAAGGGCAAAAAACCATATGACACGTTCCGCAACCGTATCATGTTCCCGATCCGTGATCCGCGCGGTCGGTGTATCGCATTCGGCGGCCGGGCGATGGACCCGAATGACAATGCCAAGTATCTGAACTCACCCGAAACCGAGTTGTTCGATAAGGGCCGCAGCCTCTATAACCACGGGCCTGCGCGGCAGGCGGCCGGGAAGGGGCAGCCGCTGATCGTGGCCGAGGGCTACATGGACGTGATCGCGCTGGCCGAGGCTGGGTTCGGCGCGTCGGTTGCTCCGCTTGGAACGGCGATTACCGAACATCAGTTGCAGTTGCTCTGGCGGATTTCGAATGAGCCGATCATTGCGCTGGATGGCGACACCGCGGGCCTGCGCGCGGCGATGCGGGCAGTTGACCTGGCCTTGCCTCTACTTGAGGCCGGAAAGTCCCTGCGCTTTGCGCTGATGCCGGAGGGGAAGGACCCGGATGATCTGCTACGGGCCGACGGGGCGGGGGCTGTACAGGCCGTGCTGGACGGGGCCATCCCGATGGTGAAGTTGCTTTGGCAGCGCGAGACTGAGGGCAAGGTTTTTGACAGCCCTGAACGCAAAGCTGCGCTCGACAAGGTGCTGCGGGACAAGATCAAGCTGATCCGTGACCCCTCGATCCGATCACATTACGGGCAAGAGATCAAAGATCTGCGCTGGCAATTGTTTCGCCCGCAGAGGCAGTCACAAAACCGTGCGTGGCAACCAAAAGGGAAGTGGCAGCCGCAGAAACAGCCTGCGACCGCGGGCGCGCGGGCCTCGTTCCTGGCGTCCTCGGACAATGCGGACATCCATCTGCGCGAAGCCGCGATTCTGGCCATTGCGATTCTGAACCCGCAGGTCGTGGTGCAATTTGAGGCGCAGCTGGAAGAGATGGATTGTCACGACCCTGATCATGCGGCCTTGCGTCATGCCATTCTGCGCCATGCGATTGATGATCCTGAAAACCTTCGGGACCACATCGTTGAAACTTTGGGGGCCGAACCTCTTGAAAACCTGCTGAGCCTTCGCCATGTCGCAGTCATCCCCTGTGTGTTCAAACCAGGCGACGTTGAAAAGGCCGAGATGACACTGGCCGAGGAACTCGCGAAAATCAAAGCGCTCCGGGGGTTGGATGCTGAGATTGCCGAAGCCGCAGAGGAACTGTCTGATCTGGCCGATGAGGCGTTGACATATCGGCTGGCGCAAGCCGCCGAAGAGCGTAACCGCACAAGCCGCAGTCAGAATGAGGACAGGGCCGTTTTCGACATTGCCGACAATGGCGCGCGAATCAATCGCGACGAAAAGGATGCGTTCAAGGCAATCATGTCCGGGATCAATTTCGAACGGAAACGTCGCTGAAGTGATGTTTTCGTAAAGCACTGGAAAAGAAAAACAGGTAAACGGGTGGCCGAATCAGTTTCACGCGCTAATGATTCGGATCAAACGAATCACCCATCCCTGCAGGAGCATTGAATGGCCGCCAAAGACACGTCAGAAGATCGCAAGTCAGACGAGCAGGAACAGGAAATCTCGCTGGACATGAGCCAGGCCCAGGTCAAGAAGATGATCGCCGAGGCCCGCGAGAAAGGTTACATCACTTACGACCAGCTCAATCAGGTTCTGCCGCCTGATCAGGTCAGCTCGGAACAGATCGAAGACGTTATGTCGATGCTGTCCGAAATGGGCATCAACATCATCGAAGATGAAGAGGCCGAGGAAGAAGAAAACAAAGGCTCGACCGAACTGACCACCACGGACAACAACCGTGAGGTGGCTCTGGCAGGTGCTGCGACTGAAAAACTGGACCGCACCGACGACCCCGTCCGCATGTATCTGCGTGAGATGGGCTCGGTCGAACTGCTGAGCCGTGAGGGCGAGATCGCCATCGCCAAGCGGATCGAAGCAGGCCGGAACACGATGATTGCGGGTCTGTGCGAAAGCCCTCTGACCTTCCAAGCGATCACGATCTGGCATGACGAACTTCTGTCTGAAGACATTCTTCTGCGCGACGTCATTGATCTGGAGACCACCTTTGGCAACCAGATGGATGAAGATGGTGACGTGCAAGAGCCGGTCGTCGATACCTCGGCTGTGCAATCAGCCAAACCTGCCAAAGACACCGGGCCTGAGTTGGACGCCGATGGCAACCCGCTGAGCAATGACGATGATGATGACGAGGACGATCAGGCCAACATGTCGCTGGCCGCGATGGAAGCCGCCCTCAAGGATCAGGTTCTGACGACGCTGGAACGCATCTCGACCGACTTCTCGATGCTGTCAGAGATGCAGGACAGCCGGATTTCGGCGACTCTGAACGAAGATGGCTCGTTCAGTGAAAAAGACGAAGAGACCTATCAGAAGCTGCGGGCCGAGATTGTTGAACTGGTGAACGGGCTTCACCTGCACAACAACCGGATCGAGGCGCTGATCGACCAGCTCTATGGCATCAACCGCCGCGTCATGTCTCTGGACAGCTCGATGGTGAAACTGGCCGACCAAGCCCGGATCAACCGTCGGGAGTTCATTGACGCCTATCGCGGGCGTGAACTGGACCCGAACTGGCTGGCCGAAATGGCGGAAAAGCCGGGCCGGGGTTGGCAGATGTTCATCGAACGCTCGACCGATAAGGTCGAGGAATTGCGCAGCGATATGGCTCAGGTCGGTCAGTATGTCGGTCTGGATATCAGCGAATTCCGCCGCATCGTGCAACAGGTCCAGAAGGGCGAGAAAGAGGCGCGTCAGGCCAAGAAGGAAATGGTCGAAGCCAACCTGCGTCTGGTGATCTCGATCGCCAAAAAGTACACGAACCGTGGTCTGCAATTCCTTGATCTTATTCAAGAAGGTAACATTGGCTTGATGAAGGCGGTGGACAAGTTCGAATATCGCCGCGGCTACAAGTTCTCGACTTATGCGACCTGGTGGATCCGTCAGGCGATCACGCGTTCGATTGCGGATCAGGCGCGGACCATCCGTATTCCTGTGCATATGATCGAAACGATCAACAAGCTGGTTCGGACCGGTCGTCAGATGCTGCACGAAATCGGCCGTGAACCGACGCCGGAAGAATTGGCCGAAAAGCTACAAATGCCGCTTGAGAAAGTGCGTAAGGTGATGAAAATCGCCAAGGAGCCGATCAGCCTTGAGACGCCAATCGGTGACGAGGAAGACAGCCAGCTGGGTGATTTCATTGAGGACAAAAATGCCGTGCTGCCTCTGGACAGCGCCATTCAGGAAAACCTCAAGGAAACGACAACCCGGGTTCTGGCCTCGCTCACCCCACGTGAGGAGCGGGTTCTGCGGATGCGTTTCGGCATTGGCATGAACACCGACCACACTCTGGAAGAGGTCGGTCAGCAGTTCAGCGTGACCCGCGAACGTATCCGTCAGATTGAGGCGAAAGCCCTGCGGAAGCTGAAACACCCCAGCAGATCGCGGAAATTACGGTCCTTCCTGGATCAATAAGATCAAAGGCGCCCCGGACGGAGGCGCCTTTTTTCGTTTCACGGTTCACATTGGCAAAGTCGCCAAACACATTGGCGCGACTTCACATTTGTTGCGGCGTGTCAGTTTCTATATCTGTCTGGTCCACTCATGGGGCGGGCCGGGGCGAGGTGTCTATGCTGATGACCCCCGGTTTCCAAGCGTCAGCGGACGCTCAACTCGCGTTTTGAAGGCGCTCGGCGGTTGACCTGTCCAACGCTTGAACGCCGTAGAAAACGCGGATTGATCGGCGTATCCCAGAGAATAAGCGATCTCGGACAGGTTCATTCCATTGGTGATGAAGGTCTGGGCCAGATCGCAGCGTAGATCCTCGGTGATGTCGCGGTAGCTGGTGCCTTCGCTTTGCAACCGGCGGGCAAAGGTGCGGGCGCTCATTCCGAGTTTTGCCGCGACATCATCTGCGCTGAGGATTTTGCCCGGCAGTGAGCGGGTGATCAGCCCTTCGACCTTGGCGCGAGTCAATTGCTTCGGAAAGCGACGCTCGGCCAGAACGCGTTCCCCGTATTCTAGTAGATGGGCGCGCAGGCTGGGGTCGTAAGTCGGGACGGGCAGTTTCAGCGAGGCCGGGGACAGGACGATCTCAAGGCTTTCAGACCCGAAGACAACCGGAAAACCTGCCAGTTGCTGGAAGGCATGGGTATGATCCCCAACCTCATGCTGAAAACGGATTTCAATAGGGTGGAAATCGGTCTGTGTCAGGTTGCGCATTCGGGCGACGGCGGCAAACATCAAGAACTCAGTTCGGCGGTGATAGCGAGCAAAGCTGGCGTCTTTCCACCGGGCCTCTAACGCGGCGAAATTCCCCGAAACGCGCAGGCTGAAGGCGATAGCAGGGTCGATCATGTCGTGGAAATGAGACGTGTTTTCAATAACCTGCTCCAGGTCTCGTGAGTATTTGCTGATGTAGGCCGTCAAGGTCGATGAGGACGTGACGCCAAGCCCGACACTTGCCGCAAATGTGATATCGTTCAGAGCGTCGCAGGCATAGCGGACAAATAGCGCCTCTTTGTGGGCGCAAAAGGAAGTCGCATCCTCCGGCAGATCCCGCGGGCCAAGTCCGCTGCGATCCAGCACCTCCAAGCTGTTCCGTTTTTCCAATCTTGCGTCGAGCGCATCGCGCAGAAAGTGAAGGCGGTCAATATCCACATTCATCGCAGCGAAGCCTTCCTTTCTCTGGACCGGGGCCGTTCCAGCATACTGCTTTTCTGTCAGAAATTCGAATGGATTTGGCAGCTGGCAACAAGCCTGGTCAAACGTTCCTGCCTATATCCTTTTCGTTGCCGGGTTAGTACCTTGTTGGGGATGAGGTCAGAGCCACCGCCGGTCTTACCAACCGGTCACCGGGTTCCCCGGCACACTTCTCCTTCTTGCCGCATTGTCCACCTGGTGGCCCTATGCCACGCTGTTTGTGCAAGCTTGGGTAGGTAGCGGCGCCATGGCAGGGACTGACACGACCGATCTGTTCGACGGACGCAACCTGATCGTCTTTGACGGAGAATGCGTTCTGTGTTCAGGCTTTTTCCGGTTCATGCTGAAACGCGACAAAGCCAGACGCTTTGAGTTTGCAACAGCGCAGTCTCCGCTTGGTCAAAGGATGTACACGGCGCTGAATCTGCCTGTTACGGATTTTGATACCAACCTCGTGATCTTAGATGGTAAGATTTTTCAGCAGCTTGATGCCTTTGCGGCAGCCATGCGCGCTCTGCCGGCGCTATGGCCATTGTTGTCACTTGTAAGGTTCCTGCCGACCGCTGTGAAAGACCCGCTGTATTTCTCGATCGCCCGCAATCGGTATGCCCTGTTCGGGCGGTATGATACCTGTATGATGCCGGATGCTGCTCTCCTTGAGCGTTTTGCCGAGCAGGGGTTTGACGCGTGACGGATCCGTTTCTTCAGGCTTTGGCGGACCCAAGTGTTCTGCCCCAATCCGTGCGAGACCTGCATCACAGCCCAGGTGAATATGTCGGCGAATGCGATATCGAACGTGGCAAGGGTATTCTCATTCAACTCGCGCTTAAATTGGGGCAGTTTCCCCCTGCAAGCCGGCATGTGCCCGTTCGACTGGTGACCCAAACTCAGGATAAAGACCACAGCTGGCTGCGAGACTTCGGGGGCCACAAAACAACGTCAGAGCTGAGGTTCGATGCAAAAACGGGCGATGTTCATGAGCGTTTCGGGCCGCTTTCGGTCTGGCTCAGGCCTGCGGCGTCGAAACGAGGGCTGGAGGTTCATATCCATCGCCTGACGGTTTTCGGCGTGCCGGTCCCTCGGGTTTTGCTACCGCAATCGTCAACGAGTGAATGGCAGGATGATTTGGGGCGCTTTCGGTTTGATGTAGCGGCCTCGATGCCGGGATTGGGGTTGCTGATCCGCTACCACGGCTGGCTCACGCCGCTTCACGTTGAGGCGCAAGTTGGTTGAAATGATTGTGAGACCTGCTTTCCGCGGACGCGATGACCTCTAAACTAAGGGGAGCAGCAAGTGAGGAAAGAGTATTATGAAACAGTTACAATATTGCGCCGCTTTGGCGGTGTTTGCCCTGAGTGTTCCGGCAACGGCGGACGCGGCACGTTTGGGTTTTCAAGCCAATGCAATCAATAGCACCGACTTTGAAGTCATTCCCCGTACACGCGATGACACAGACGGGTATTGGTGCGAGGCGGCAGATTTCGCGCGCCGCAGTCTCGGGGCAGGTTGGCAGGACCCCATCTATGTGTTGCGCGGCTACGGACCTAGTGTAACAACTGGGCGTGTAACAGCGGTTCAGTTCTCGTTGAAACCGCCTCCGGCTGATGCTCCGGCACAAACCGGTGGCGTACGGGGCCCCTTCGTTGTCGGCTCCAGCATTTCCGTGCAGGGTGCAAATGCGCGGTGCGGTCGCCGGCAGATTTTCTAACAACTAAAGCAAAGGCCAAAACGCAATGCAGACGGAATTCGCGCTCCAGACCAATGGACCCGGCTTGTACGAATTCACGTCCCAGATTGCAGAATGGCTTAATTCCCTTGAACGGGATGGTGTCCTGACGTTGTTCGTCAGGCACACCTCCTGTTCTTTGCTGGTGCAAGAGAACGCAGACCCCGAGGTGCAGACGGATTTGCATGCGTTTTTTGAGCGTCTTGTGCCTCCGTCTGATCATCCCTCAATGTCTTACCTGCGCCATACCTATGAAGGGCCGGATGACATGCCAGCCCACATCAAAGCGGCGATGATGCCGGTTTCCCTTTCCATTCCTGTCCGTCTGGGTCGGATGGTTTTGGGCACATGGCAGGGGATTTACCTGTTTGAACACCGCCGCGCCCCGCATCAGCGGCTGGTCGCGGCACATCTTTCCTGACCCTTTATTTTGGGGTGCGAAATTCCGACTACCCAAATCCTAGCGGCTGCCCTATAGTTGTGGATAAGTAAGCCAAAGCGCTTACAAAAGAGGCCAGCTAGGGACGAGGAGACGGCGGATGCGCTGCCCGTTTTGCGGAAATATCGACACTCAGGTGAAAGATTCACGCCCGGCAGAGGATCACGTTGCAATACGCCGACGTCGGTTTTGCCCGGCCTGCGGGGGGCGCTTTACGACCTATGAACGGGTTCAATTGCGCGATCTGGTAGTGATCAAAACCAACGGAAAACGCGAAGATTTTGACCGCGACAAGCTGGAACGTTCGATCCGTATCTCGATGCAGAAACGGCCGGTTGATCCTGAACGGATTGATCAGATGATCTCGGGAATTGTGCGGCGTCTGGAAAGCATGGGCGACACGGATATTCCGTCCAACAGAATTGGCGAGATCGTCATGGAAGCTCTGGCGCGGATCGATACCGTCGCCTATGTTCGCTTTGCGAGTGTGTACAAGAATTTCCAGGCGGCCGATGATTTCGAGGAGTTTGTCCACGAACTGCGCCCGCCGCAGCCTTCGACGGACGAGTGAGCGAAACAGATAAGCGATTTATGGCGCTGGCCTTGTCTTTGGGTCGGCGCGGTCAAGGGTCGTGCTGGCCCAACCCGGCCGTCGGGTGCGTCATCGTGCGCGACGGGCGGATTGTCGGGCGAGGGTGGACTCAACCTAGCGGGCGTCCCCACGCAGAACCTGAGGCTTTGGCGCAAGCGGGCGCGCAGGCAAATGGGGCCACGGCCTATGTCTCGCTGGAGCCATGCGCCCACTATGGCAAGACACCACCCTGTGCCGAGGCGTTGATCTCCGCCGGTGTGGCCCGCGTTGTTGCGGCGATCGAAGATAGCGATCCTCGCGTTTCCGGGCAGGGCTTTGCCATGCTGCGCGAGGCCGGGATCGAGGTTGAAACCGGCGTGCTGGCGCAAGAGGCCGAGCGAGATCTGGCCGGGTTCTTTCTGAAAACCGAACAGGGCCGTCCGTTTGTGACGTTGAAACTGGCCAACAGCTTTGACGGGCGAATTGCCACGTCAACCGGACATAGCCAGTGGATCACTGGACCAACCGCGCGACGCGAGGTGCACGCGATGCGCGCCCGTCACGATGCTGTCATGGTTGGCGCTGGCACGGCGCGCGCGGATGACCCCTCGCTTACGGTTCGAGATCTGGGGATCGAGCGTCAGCCCGTACGCGTTGTCGTCTCGCGCCATTTGGATTTACCCTTAATGGGTCAACTGGCGCGCACGGCCTCAAAAACGCCCGTCTGGCTATGTCATGGCCCGCATCCCGACGCCGAGCGCGCCCGCACGTGGGAGGGGTTGGGCGCGCGGTTGTTGCCCTGTGCGTTGCACGACCATCAGGTTGATGCGCGCGACCTGCTGCAGCAGCTGGGCCAGGAAGGTCTGACAAGTGTCTTCTGCGAAGGCGGTTCGGCTTTGGCGGCGTCGTTGCTGGCGCAAGATCTGGTCGATGAGCTAGTTGGATTTACCGCCGGTTTGACCATCGGTGCCGAGGGCCTTTCGGCGATTGGCGCATTAGGACTGGAAAAACTGGACAGCGCCCCTCGGTTCGAGTTGATCGAGGCGCACCCGGTCGGCGGCGACGTATTACACCGTTGGGCCCGAACGACGCATTAGCGTCGCCAGAGATGGGCATGGGTGGAAAAAGCACCCTGTAGCTTCGACAAGGCGCGATTCAGCGGCCCGCGTTTGGGGGGCTGACCGTGGGCCAGCCGTTCAATGGCGACCTCGACAGGACACGGCGCGCCGGTCACCGGGTCCAGATAGCGGGGATAGTCGATCAGGCTGGCATACACCAAACCCAGCAGAGACGGACGCGCGCCGCGACGGGCCGGGACGCTGCCCAGATCCGCGGTCAGGCCCCAACCAGCGTAGAAGGGGGCGCCAAAAGTGGTCACCGGAATGCCGCGCAGCAGTGCCTCGAACCCCATAAGCGAGGTCATGGTCCAAACCTCCTGCACCTCGGACAGCAAGGTTGACGGGTCGGTCTCAGTTGCGATCACATCCGCCAGCCCTTCAGCGTCGATCCGGCCCGAGCGCAGTCCGGCCTCGACATCCGGGTGGGGTTTGTAAATCACCACCGCATCGGGGTTGGCGGCCCGAACTTCGCGCAGCAGGTCCAGATTGGTGCGGATGGTGCTGGTGCCCAACAGGATAGACGCGTCATCCTCGACCTGCCCCGGCACCAAAATGCGGTGACCTTTGGGCAGAGCTGGCGCAGCGCCGCCGGTGTTGTATTTGCTCAGCCCTTCGGAGACGAGGGCCGAGATCACCCGCTCGGCCCGGTATTCCTGATCCGAACGCAGCGTTTCGCGCTTGGATATCCACTCTTCCAACCGGCTGGTTTGGGTCGGATCGTAGTAGATCCCCAGATCATCCGTGACCAGCGACAGGGGAGGCACAAGATCGGCGCCCAATCCGCGTGAGCGGAGAAAGCCGTCCTCGATACGGGTGACACGCTCGGCCTCTCGGGCGTGATTGCCCCAGACCATGTGGGGGCGGTTGGATAGGGCTGGTGGCGACGGCAAAAACCGCATCTTCTGGTGCTGGCCGAACATGGCTTGCAGGTGCTTGCGCTTCCACATCCGCATGCCCGACGCGGTCCATCCCAAACGGTCCTGCCGCCACGCGCGGGTCTGTGCCTCAAGCGTATCCAGCACGACCTCTAGCTCACACAACTGGTCCCGATAGGGATCATACCAAACGGGGTAGAGCATCATGGCTGCAGCGAACAGCTGGGCGCGCGTCAGATTGCGTTGTCTGCTTTGAACGGGGTTTTCGTCCTGCGTCAAACCCCATCCGGCATAGAATGGCTGCCCGAAAACGCGGGGTTTGTGACCGGCGAGAATTGCCTCGAACCCCATTTGCGACGAGAGTGTATAGACACTGACCGCGCCGTCCAACAGCGGCCAAGGGCTGATGTTCTCCGCAACGAAGGAAACGCGATCTGAGAGGTCCTGTTCGGTGTAGTGGCCGGTGCGGTGACCAGCCAGCGTTTCGGGATGGGTCTTGATCAGAACCGGCATCCCGGGGTTTTCTTCTTGTGCGATCACCAGCATCTCAAGAAACCGGGCACGGTCCCCTCGGCTGGCCGTGACCGAGGCATCGCCGACCGTCTGATCAATCACCAGCACGTAACCGGGGTCGGGGATCGGCGCGTCGGGGTCGAAGGCGGAATATTTGCTGAGGTTCAGTTCTTTCAGGCGCTCAATCGCGCCACGCGCCCGGTTCAGAAGCGCGGTATCATCCAGCGGATGTGTCGCTAGAAGCGTTTCCAGATCCGACGGTTGGGCCGGGTCAAAGTGCAAGCCCGAGCGATCCAGAAGCAGACCCAGAGGCGGCTCGCCCTCGCGGCCGGGATGGAGAGATCGTAGAAAGGCGTCCTCGACTCGCAGCAAAGGCGTGCCCCGCTCCTGAGCGATACGTCGCCCGCGATGGGCGGTAGGGCTGTTGCCCCAAATGGCGACGGTGTCTTCGGGTCGGGGCAGGCCCAGCCGGATGTCATATCCCGAAAGGGAAAGAATGCGCCGGACGCGCCCGTTGGTCAGAAATCCGCCATTGTAGACAAATGCCTGGGACCGCGCCGCGCCAGTTGCGGTGGGGTCCCCATGGGTCATGGTTTAGTTGCCGGTCAGGGTGGCGACATTCGCAACCGGCGTCAGGCCCCCGGCGATCAGAGAGATCGACTTTGTCCATTGCGCATACGGTGCCTCGGTCACGTAGATTGTGTCATCGTCGCGGATCACGAAATCACGCGCAATGAACAGGCCATTGGGCGCGGTCAAGTTCAGCAGATAGATCATGCGCTGATCGCCTTGCAGGTCGGAACGGCCCATCACCTGGCGGGCGATGTCTTGACGTTCGCGGCGTAGGACGAAGATACCTGTTGGATCAGATGAGACGGATACCAGGCCGCCAACCTGAGCCAGAGCCTCAAGCGCTGAAAGGTCCTGACTGTCGAAGGCGACGCGCGATTGCCCACCGGTTGCGCCAAGCGCGATATAGGAACGGCTGTCTTCCTCGACCAAAATGCGGTCGCCGCCGCGCAGCGCAACATCCAGCTTGGGGTTTCGGAACAGGTCCTCGTACCAGACTGTCCCGCGTTGATCGCCTCGGATCAAGGTTACCAACGCGATATCGGAGGCCACTGAAACCCCTCCGGCCTGAGACAGCATGCCAAGCAGAGTGCGGGTTGGACGTTCGATTGGATAAATACCAGGAGCGCCGATGGTGCCCGTCAGCGAAACGGTCGACCCGTCTCCGGCCAAGCGACGTACTTCGACCTGAGGGTCAGGAGTTTGCTCTTCCAGCTCATCGGTGATCAACCCGCGCAACTCTTCCGGAGTGTTACCTGCCGCACGCAAACGGCCCGCGTAAGGGACGAAAATAAAGCCTTCGCTGTCGACCTGAACCTGTTCCAGCGCGGTCGAGGAACCGACTTCGCCAGCCAGCAGACCGTCATCGACGTTCTCCCAGATCGTCAAGCCCAAAACGTCCCCTGGGCGCACAGTATCTGCGGTCAGCGACGGGGCTGAAGTAAAGGACGAAGAGAACCCAAACTGCGGCACGGATGACGTTGCCCGTGAAACGCGGTCATCGACTTCCACCACAAACGCATTGCCGCCATTATTGACGGAGCCGGCCAGAATCTCGTTCTTATTTGGGCCCGCCTTGGGCAACTGGCACGCACTCAGCACGACGAGTAAGGTCACAAGGGCGACCCCCCGTACCCAACGGATTGGAAAGCGATGCACTGCCGATAACCTCAGTTCTACTTGTTTTTCGGAAAACTACTCTTTTATCGCTACAACTTCCAGAGAAGGATGGCCGGGTCTACTCAACGATTTTCAACTGTGGCTCTGGGGTCGCGTCGTCGGACAGCAGGGCCTGATAGGGATCATCAGCCCTCAGCATCATGTCGACAGCGCGGCGCAGCAATTGCCGACGTCCGCGCCGAGAATAGTAGCCGCCCGGGACCTGACTGGTTTCCAGCAGAAACCGTCGATACAACTGATAGGACTCGATGTCGGGTAATTCGGGGGCGGCAAAGAATCGACTAACCTCCTGTTGTGACACAAGTTCTGGCTTGTCATAGACGGCACGACCAAAAATCCGCAGGGGGATGCCTCTCCACAGCACTTGCTGCCCTGCGGTCGAGTTAATTGTCACGGCTGAGCTGGCATCATCCAGCAGTTTCGCCAATTTGCCGCCGGGGACGTAGTGAATCCGTCCCTTGATCCCGAATCTGAGCGCCAAATCCCGAACACGTCGACGGAGGGGTTCGCGGTGGTTCTCAAGCGGATGTTCCTTGATTACAAGGTGGTGATGTGCGGGGGCGCCTTTGGCGAAGCCCTCCATCATTTGTTCTAAAAAAGCGCACATTCCCGAATAGTCTGAATGGGATTGGACCGAGCTGTCATGACCCAATTGCAACAGCACAAGGTGATACGGAAAGGCCCCGCTACGTACCCGCGCCGTTGCCAGACTTCGTTGCAGCCGGTGGAAAGGCATTAGCATAAGGCGTTTGAAATACAGGCGAAACTCTTTCGAGACCGTCAGTGCGCGGTGCGGTCTGAAATTGCGATAGCGCCCGTTCAGAAACAGCACGAACCAGTGATAAAGCGCGCCGTAGAAAATGTGTTGACGCATGTCACCCCAGTGAGACGGCGGCGGTGGTGATTGCGCGCCCGAATGCGACAGTGCCTGCGCCATCTGGTCCAGATCCAGAGACATCAGCCGCGAGTTGCCGTTTGAGCCGCCCCGCTCATAGGTGACCCACCATGGGCGCAGGTAGCCTTCCTCGAACACGTGCACAGTTATGCCTCGTGACTTGGCGATCCTGACGGCGTTGGCGTGAATCGGGCGGGTGTCACCGTATAGAACGATGTCTGTCACCTGTTTCTCGGCAATCAGCGCCAGCAGCACCTCGGGCCAGTGTTCTGGCGCGTCGCGATAGGGGATGTAGCTTTTCCTGTCGAACCAGAACGCCTGATCGCCCGCGTTGAAGCCAACGCGCCATGTTTGCGTCCCCGAGGCCCGTAGCATCCGGCCCAACGCGTTGAAAAACGGGCCATGCGGGCCTTGCAGGAACAGAAAGACCCGAGGGTCAGCGTGTTGTTCTGGGTGGTGCATCTGCGCGATTTAGCCAATATTCTTGTCGAAACTATGCCCGCCTTAGGATTTCTCGGCAAGGTTGGGCTTGCCGGGCGGCGCGGATCAGCTTACCTCGGCTCTGATAGTCTGAGACAGGGTAGAACGCGAGGGTTGACGGAATGTTTACAGGGATCGTGACCGATATCGGAACAGTGACCGAGCTGGACCAGCAAGGCGACCTGCGTGCGCGCATCCAGACGAGCTATGATACGGCCTCGATTGACATTGGCGCATCGATTGCAAGCGATGGTGTTTGTCTGACCGTGATTGCGCTGGGTGATGACTGGTATGACGTTCAGATCAGCGCCGAGACCGTCTCGAAAACCAACCTGAACAGCTGGGCGCTGGGCAAGCGCGTCAACCTTGAGCGTGCGCTGAAAGTTGGCGACGAACTGGGCGGTCACATCGTGTCGGGCCATGTGGATGGCGTTACCGAAGTTGTCGATCTACGCGACGAAGGCGACAGCACCCGCGTTACCTTGCGAGCGCCCAAGGACTTGTCGCGTTTTATTGCACCCAAAGGATCGGTTGCGTTGAACGGGACGTCTCTGACCGTGAATGATGTGGAGGGCTGCGATTTCGGCATCAACTTCATCCCCCACACCAAAGAGGTCACCACCTGGGGTGATGTCGCCGTAGGGGATCGGGTGAATCTGGAAATCGACACTCTCGCCCGCTACGTTGCCCGCCTGGCCGAGACCGTCTGAGCGTTAGAATACGTCGCGTCTGAGCCCGCTCAGGCCGTTTGCGCTCTGGCTTTTGGATGCGGGGTGGTCTATCCCGCCTTGCAGAAATGCTCTTGTGAAAGGCTGCCCCATGAGCTTTGAAACCCCCGGCCCGGTCGAGGCCCAGCTGCGCGACGCGATCAGCCCGATCGAGGACATCATTGAAGAGGCCCGCGCAGGCCGGATGTATATCCTTGTTGATCATGAAGATCGCGAGAACGAAGGTGATCTGGTCATTGCCGCAGAGTTTGCCGATGCCGAGGCGATCAACTTCATGGCTACCCATGGGCGTGGCTTGATCTGCCTGCCGATGACGGCTGAACGGGTCGAAGCACTGGCGCTGCCGATGATGGCGGTGAACAACTCATCCCGCCACGAAACGGCGTTCACGGTTTCGATCGAAGCGCGTGAAGGTGTGTCGACCGGCATTTCCGCCGCAGATCGCGCACTGACCGTTGCAACTGCGATCAATGAACAAAACACGATGGCCCATATCGCAACACCGGGGCACATCTTCCCCTTGCGCGCCAAGCGGGGTGGGGTGCTGGTCCGTGCAGGCCACACCGAGGCTGCCGTGGATATCTCACGCCTGGCCGGGCTGAACCCCTCGGGCGTGATCTGTGAGATCATGAAACCCGACGGCACCATGGCCCGTCTGCCCGATCTGGTCGAGTTCGCCAAAACCCATGACATGAAGATCGGTACGATCAGCGACTTGATCACCTACCGCTCGCGCAATGATAACCTCGTGGTCGAAACCTCGCGTGAGATGGTCTCGTCGGAATACGGCGGCGAATGGGAAATGCGCCTGTTCACCGATCAGCTTCACGGCATCGAACACGTCGTCATGATCAAAGGCGACATCACGACGCCCGAGCCTGTCCTGACCCGTACCCACGCGCTGCACGAAGCGCCGGATATCTTGGGCCTCGGTCCGAAATCTTCTCGTGAATTGCCGCGCGCGATGGAGAAGATCGCGGAAGAGGGCCGGGGGGTCGTCTGTCTGTTCCGCCAGCCGCGCAACTCTCTCTATGCAGCCGAAGATGAAGGCCCGCGGACCATCAAGCAAACCGGTCTGGGATCTCAGATCCTGTCCAAACTGGGCATTCAAGAGCTGGTCCTGCTGACCGACTCGCCCGAAACCGTATATCTGGGGTTGGACGCGTTTGGGCTTTCCATCGTTGGCACCCGTCCGATCCTGAAGGAAGACTAATCATGGCTGAGCAAGACAAACATGGCATTTTGCCGACACCGAGCTTCGACAAGCCGGTGAAGTTGCTGATCGTCGCGGCGCCTTTCTACCGCGCGATTGCCGACAACCTGATTGCAGGTGCGAAGGCCGAGATCGAAGCAGCTGGCGGCAACTGCGAAGTCGTCGAAGTTCCCGGCGCGTTGGAGATTCCGACCGCCATCGCTATGGCCGACCGTCAGTGCGACTTCGACGGCTATGTTGCGCTGGGCTGTGTCATTCGCGGCGAGACCACGCACTATGAAACCGTCTGCAACGACTCCAGCCGTGCGATCCAATTGATGGGGCTGCAGGGGCTTTGCATCGGCAACGGCATCCTGACCGTCGAGAATGACGATCAGGCCGAAGTCCGTGCCAACCCGGAAAAGATGAATAAAGGTGGCGGAGCAGCTGCTGCGGCCTTGCATCTGATCGCGCTCAGCCGTAAGTGGGGCTCTTCCAAAAAGGGCGTGGGCTTTAAGCCGCCGTCCGAGTCCATCCTTGTGGCGGGCGACAGCAACGGATCCACGACAGCATGACCCAGACAGACGCGCCGAAACCGGCCAACCAGAAACGCCTGATGAAATCCGCCGCTCGGCTTTATGCCGTTCAGGCGCTGTTCCAGATGGAGCAATCAGGGCAGACGACCGAATCGGTCGTGAATGAGTTTCTGGATCACCGGTTCGGCGCCGTCTATGAGGGCGAAGAAATGTTGGACGGCGACATCAGCGTCTTTCGGTCGCTGGTCGACAATGCGGTGAACTATCAGGCACCGATCGACCAGATGACCGACCGTGCTCTGGTCGCCAAATGGCCGATCTCACGCATCGACCCAACCCTGCGAGCGCTGTTCCGTGCCGCCGGGGCCGAGCTGACCCAAAGCGACACGCCGCCCAAAGTGGTCATCACCGAGTTCGTTGACGTTGCACGCGCCTTCTTCCCTGAAGGCAAAGAGCCGAAATTCGTCAACGCCGTGCTGGATCACATGGCCCGTGAGGCACAGCCCGAGGCATTCTGACGCCTTTACTCGAACCAAACATGCGCTAACCTGAATGTCATAGCGCAATGAGGTTCGCCATGCCCAAACTGATCCGCCTGTATATCACGCAAGTCGCCTGGGGTTTCGTTATCTCGGCCGTGTTTGTAGGGGTGCTTCTAGCATTTAACGTGGCAAACCTCCGTCATTTGATCACCAGTTCGGAAATCGGTCTGGTCGCGCTTGTGATGATCTGGTTCATGAACGGGATCGTATTTGCCGGTGTTCAGTTCGGCTACAAGATCATGAGCATGGCAGAAAAACCTGGCGGCCCACGTCGCGGCTCGCCTGTGGTCGACAGCTTCAAGCCGGCATTGGCCAAGCAGGAAGCGCGCGCAGAGCGCTGAATTTCATGGAAAATGTGGCGGGACCACCAGTCAACCGTGCGGTGTGATTCCCGAGGACCTGTATGTACAGGTGGGCGCCAGGTAATCAGGCCAGGACCTGAACAGAGCCAGCCCCCTCGGAATTGCTTAAGGCCACCAGAATGCTACCAGTCACAAGAAGGGCAGAACCCGCCAAGCGCCTACGTAGGGCGTCCGGCGGGTTTACACAAGGGGTCAGGCGTCAACAGTTTCGTGCAGCGCCGTGCGCATCTTGCCGAAATGCTCATCCCAGCCGTTGTCGAGCGCAAGGATCAGGCCGAACGCATCCGCACCCTGAGGCAAACCTTCATGTTGAAGGCTAAGCTTTGTACCGCCTGCGACAGGGGTCAGAGTCCATTTGACTAGACTGACCGCGTCTCCCATTGGCTTCACAGTGAATGTGTATTCAAGATATTCAGGTGCACGTGCTTCCCGTACCTCGCCCCAGATCAGCAGGTCGCTGCTGGTGGTCCCGAACATTTGCAGTTTGCTTCCTTTGGTCAACGTGCGATCCGGTTTGTGAAACCACTCTGCCAGCCGTTCGGGCTCAGTCAGATAGGCCCAGACGATATCTGGATCGGCCCGTAGAAAAATCGTCTTTTGCAATACGGCATTCGTCATTCTTTATTCCTTTCAATAGCTTCCTTAAGAGAGTTGAGGCGGTCGTCCCAGAACTGGTCAAAGTAGCTGAGCCAATCCAAGACAGGGGCCATGCCCTGTGGTTCAATTCGGTTGATGCGTTCTCTGCCGCGGGCTTCCACCGTAATCAGCCCAC
Organism: Ruegeria sp. AG1; assembly: GCF_056541705.1. Taxonomy (NCBI): domain Bacteria; kingdom Pseudomonadati; phylum Pseudomonadota; class Alphaproteobacteria; order Rhodobacterales; family Roseobacteraceae; genus Ruegeria; species Ruegeria sp. AG1. Next base: position 140,645 of record NZ_JBQFYU010000004.1, read on the forward strand.
CATCAGACAAGACCGTCAGGTGCTTTTTGACGGCAGCCCTCGTCATGTCGAACCGGTTCGTCAACTGCCCGATCGTCATGTCCTGAGAGGCAAGCAGTTTGATGATGTCCCGACGGGTTGGGTCTGCCAGCGCACGAAACGCGTTTTGGGTAAGAGTTTGCATTTGTCGCCTCGGTAAAGATACCACTTGGTATCATATTAATGAGATACCATATGGTATCATGTCAAGTGTTGAGCGAAGACTTTACTTTTGTTCACTAATTGTTCACATTCTCAGCATGACACTGGATTTACAGCCTGGACAGAAACTTGCGCGCGGCGTCGCGCGCCATCTCACCGCCCACGGTTTTGTTTCCGTTGAAGAATTTGTGCCGACGCGCGGGCTGCGTGTTGATGTCATGGGGTTGGGTCCAAAGGGCGAGCTTTGGGTGATCGAGTGCAAATCCAGCCGTGCCGACTATCAGTCAGATGCGAAGTGGCAAGGCTATCTGGAGTGGTGCGATCGATTCTTTTGGGCCGTCGATACCGAGTTCCCAACGGACCTTTTACCTCAGGAAACCGGTCTGATTATCGCAGACGCCTACGATGCCGAGATCATTCGCATGGCACCCGAGGACAAGCTGCCTCCGGCCCGGCGTAAAAAGATGATCCAGAAATTCGCCACAGATGCTGCACGTCGATTGCAGGCGCTGCGCGACCCGCGGCTGTAACGCAGATCAGCCTTTGACGGCTAGGGCAGCTTGTGCGGCGGCACGCAGCTCATCTGCGATCTCTTCGGCTTCCTCGGGATCGAAATCCATCGGAATCTCGAGGCCGTCGGCCTCGATAAACAGACGCACCATACCCTGATCGGTAGGGCCGATCTGAAGGTTGGCCTGAATGTCGCGTTCGGTGTTGATACCCATACTCGCCTCCGGGATCTGAGCGTTCCTGCTAGCGCGCACGGGGTTGAGAATCAAGCCGCCTTTGCGCTCTGATGCGGTATGGAGAACGTAAGGATCAGACCCTTTAAGCCCCAGGACGCGCGTTGGCTGGTTGAGCGTCATGGAACCCTCTATGCCCGCGATGAGGGGTTTGATGACAGCTTCGCCCCGCTGGTCGCGCGCATTCTGGATGGATTTATTGCCGATCATGACCCCTCGTGCGAGAGGGGTTGGATCGCCGAGGCAGAGGGCCAAAGACTGGGGAGCATCTTCTGTGTCAAACTCGACGTGCAGACCGCAAAACTGCGCCTGTTCCTTCTGGTGCCTGAGGCGCGCGGTCTGGGGCTGGGAAAGCGGCTTCTTGGCACTTGTATGGGATTTGCCAAGGCAGCGGGATACCAGCAAATGCAGCTCTGGACCCATGAAAGCCACAAGGCCGCCTGCGCCTTGTACCGGTCCACGGGATGGCAGCTGGTGGAAAGCAAGCCGGTGTATTCTTTCGGCGTCGATCTCGTCGAACAAAGCTGGAAAATTCGGCTTTAATCCTCTTGCATTCCCGTGGCGTGTTCGGTACATCGCCCCTCACAAGTGCCGCCTTAGCTCAGTTGGTTAGAGCGCTGGATTGTGGATCCAGAGGTCCCCTGTTCAAGCCAGGGAGGCGGTACCATTTCCCAAATTTTCGAACAAAAAACCGCGCTGTAAGCGCGGCGTAGAGTGCTTGATTTTGATGCTCAGGCGCGCTGGAGATCAGCGCGCCAGGTTAACGCGCAACTTCATTTTGCTTTTCCGGGCGGCGGGCAGGTGCCTGTTCAGTCGCTTGTTGACCTGCCCAAAGCCCCAGATGATGACCAGCGTCAGCAGGATGAAATAGAAGGCCAAAATCGGATAGGGGATGAACGGGTTGAAGGTCTTGTCCGCGAAATAACTGGCGTAATACAGGGCGTCTCCGCGCTGCTGCCAGGCCGGGAAAGCCGAGAAAAAGACCAGCGTTGTCGCGTGGAACAGAAAGATCGCCTCGTTGGTATAGGCGGGCCAAGCCAGTCGCAGCATGGTCGGCCAGACAATCCGGCGGAAGCGAGCCCAGCCGGTCATGCCATAGGCATCTGCGGCCTCGATATCACCCTTGGGGATTGAGCGCAGTGCGCCATAGAAGATCTCGCCGGTGTACGCGGCTGTGTTGAGGAACAGCACGATCAATGCCCCCAACCAGGCCGACGTCAGGGCGTCGAACATCGGATACGGCTTCTTCAGCGACAGGAAGAAGAAATAGGCAAAAAAGAACTGGATGAACAGCGGAGAACCCCTGAACAGAAAGATGAACCATTCCGAAGGTTTGCGCAGCCATTTGTTCGGAGATGCTTTGCCGACGGCCAGCGCGGTGGCCAGAAAGAAGCCAGTCGCAAGGGCCATGATGCCGAAATAGACATTCCAGATCATGCCCGAGCCGATCAGCGTGAACTGTTCGCACAGGGTAAAGTCAGATTTGGGTAGCAGGCGTTCGCCAAGGCCGACAGAGCGCAGGGCGTAGTCCTGGATCGTCTGGATGCAGCTCATGCCGTCGTCTCCTTGCGCAGCAGCTCTCCGCCGGATGTGGCCTGACCGTGGGACAGGCGGCGCATCAGCTTTTCAAGCACGATTTCCGAGACGCGGGTCATGCCGAGGTAGAAGATCAGCAGGAACAGGAAATACCACATGCGCCAGTCGCCATGGGGGTAATCGGTGAAGCGTGACGTCTTGGTGCCACCCAACTCACGCGCCCAATAGACGATATCTTCGATGCCCAGCAGGAACAGAAGCGGGGTGGCTTTGATCAGCACCATCCACAGGTTGGACAGGCCGGGCAGGGCATAGACCCACATCTGCGGTACCAGAATTCGCCAGAATGTCTGGCGGCGGGTCATGCCATAGGCCTCGGCCGTTTCAAGCTGAGCATGTGGCACGGCGCGCATACCGCCGAACAGAACGTTGGCCGCAAACGCGCCAAAAACGATGGAAAAGGTGACAACGGCCAGGAAGAACCCATAGGTCTCGTGGACCCATTCCGGGGCGCTGCCCAAGGGCAGTTTGGCGGCCTGACAGACGATGAAGTCATTGCCTTGACGGACCGGATCTGTCCATTCGGGACACATGACCTGGTGGCGTGTCCACTCAAAGGCCTGATCCAGGGCGATGACAAAAAACAAGAAAAACGCGATGTCCGGGACGCCGCGCACGATGGCGATGTACCCTTTGCCCAGCCAACTGAGCGGCGCGACATGTGACCTGGCTGCCATCGCGCCCGCAAAGCCAAAGCTCAGCGCGACCGGGGCGGTCACGGCAAGCAAGCCAAGCACCTTTAGAAAGGACAGGTAAAACGACCAATGCACGCCGTTGGTCAAATAGCACGAAAACCAGCGGAACGTGCCCAGCGTGTCGGGATCAGCGCAATAGGAAAACATGTGGCGTCTTTCGAACGTCAATTCCGGCGCGAGGCCGGGGCAGGTTCGGCGCATTCAATACGCCGAACCTTTTCGTGCAGATCAGTTGGAAACGACAGAGCCGTCGGCGTTGTAGGTCGGAACGCGTTCGCCGAACCATTTGACGATCAGCTCGTTCAGTGAACCATCCGCTTTCATCGAGGTGATTGCTTCGTCGAACTTGCCGCGCAATTCGCCGTCGGATTCACGGATGCCCAGGCCGATACCGCCGCCCAGCGGGACGTCATCGCCTACGAAGACCAGCTCACCGCCCGATTCTTCGACGATCGGCACAAGGAAGTCTTTGTCGGCGAACACGGCGTCTGCTTCGCCGTTGCGTACGGCTGCGATGGTTTCTTCGGGGGTCGCGAACTCGACCAGAGTCGCGCCGGATTCAGCTACGTGACCAGCTTGAATGGTTGCAGTCTGTGCAGCAACGATGCCGCCGCCTACGTCAACTCCGTCCGATGCGCCAACATAGGCCGACGCCGCAGGAGGGAAGTAGTTTTGCGTGAAATCGATAACTTCATCACGCTCGTCGGTGATCGACATGCCTGCGATGATGGTGTCGTAGTTACCCGAGACCAGGTTCGGAATGATCGAGTCCCAATCGTTCTTAACCCACTCGCATTCCAGGTTTGCGCGCTTGCACAGCTCGTCGCCCACTTCACGCTCGAACCCGTCGATTTCGCCGGCATCATTGATGAAGTTGTACGGAGGGTAGGCGCCCTCGGTGCCCATGCGGACGGTGTCGGCCATTGCGATGCCGGCGGTCAGCGCCAGTGCCGCGGTGGACAGAATCAGGTTTTTCATTGGTTACTCCCCAGTTTGGTTCTGTTTTTGAAACTTATGCCGCCTGAGTGGCGGAAAGAAAGCCCCGAAGCCGTTCGGATTCAGGCGCGGTAAAGATATCCTCGGCGCTGCCTTCCTCTTCGATCCGGCCCTGATGCAGGAACACCACGTGGCTTGAGATATCGGCGGCCATCTTCATGTCATGGGTTACGATGATCATAGTCCGGCCCTCGGCGGCGAGATCCTTGATCACTTTGATCACTTCCTGCTCCAGTTCGGGGTCGAGCGCCGAGGTGGGTTCGTCGAACAGCAGTGCTTCGGGCTCCATGCACAGGCCGCGTGCGATGGCAGCGCGTTGTTGCTGACCACCGGACAGTTGTGCCGGGTAGACATCGCACTTGTCGCCGATGCCGACCTTTTCCAGATATTTGCGCGCGCTGTCTTCCACTTCGGCCTTGTCACGGCCCAAAACGGTCACCGGGGCCTCCATGACATTTTGCAAAATGGTCATGTGCGCCCACAGATTGAATTGCTGGAACACCATGGACAGATTGGTACGAATGCGCAGGACCTGTTTAGGATCGGCGGGACGACGAGCGCTGCCCGAGCCGCTCCATTTAACGGGTTCGCCCTTGAACGTGATCTCCCCCTGCTGGCTGTCTTCCAGAAGGTTGCAGCACCGCAGTAAGGTGGATTTTCCCGAGCCAGAAGACCCGATGAGCGAGACCACATCGCCACGTTTTGCGGTAATATCCACGCCCTTGAGCACCTCGAGATTACCGAAGCTTTTGTGAAGGTCCTTGATCTCGATTACGGCAGAGGCGTCTGTCACGGAAGCTCCAGTCATGAGTGGTGTTGGTGCGGTAATAGGGCGGAAAATCCGGCGCAATGCAATGCGCAAAACACAGATTCGAGCGGGGAATCAATCAAAATGACCAAAGGTCGTGATCAAATTGGTTAGCTGCTGCGCAACTGTGCTTCGGGCGAAGGCGAAGTTGGAATGGCGAGGTACGCGCTTGCGGGAATTTTGATCAACCCACGGATGCGCAGATTGCCTCGATCCTCATCCGTCAGTTCATCAATGGCGGCCTGAACCGCGGCTGCGATCCGAGGCGCATCCTGCGATTTCGACGTGATATAGGGCAGTCCGGGGGTCGGTTCGGTTTTGGCAACGTCGCGCAATGCGTCTCCCAGATCGGTATTCGCCTTGAGAAGCTCCCAGGTCAGCGCATCGAGCGCGGCGAAATCGCTCATGCCCTCGGCCACGGCTTGGGCCGAATTGGCATGCGCTCCGGTTTGCTGCAGGTGTTTCTGTGCAAGCCCCATTCGGGACAAATGGGTGATCGGCGCGGACCAGCCGGATTGAGAGAGGGGTTCGTTATAGGCAAAGACCCCGTCCGTCAGCTCCGCCAGACTGCGCGGATCATCGGCACGGGCGACAAAGACAGATCTGTAGTAACCCTCTGGGCAGCCGGGCAGACCATAGTCCGGCGTGCCGATCAGTTGCACAGCATCGTGAAGGTGCGTTCGATAGGGCATACCGCAGGTTTGGGCAAAGATCAGATCGGGATCGCGCCAGATTTCCCAGAAATCTCGGGACCGCTCCAGACTGGCGGGACCGAACCCCAAATGCGTCCTGATCAGATCCCAGAAGCGATCGTTGGAGGCGCGCAGGGCAGGCATGTCATACATGCCCAGCATCGCTGTCACGCTTTGGCTGCCTTCTGACGGGCGAGGGCCGAATCCACATCGCTGACACCCAGCAGGCTGACCACGAGGCGTAGCAGCGAATCCTCCTCGCCGGTCCTTTGCCCATCTGCGAGGGCGACCGACCACATGGCCTGTACAACGGCCAAACGATCATCGTAGGCGACGGCCTCTTTGATCGCGCGGGTGAAGCGGACGGTATCGGGCGCCTCGGCCTCAAGGTCTTCGGCGCGGGCGCGCAGGCCTGCAGCTTCGAAAGGTGAGAGGCCATAGCGTTCGACCGAGACCTTGTCGATTCGGGCCATTTCCGAGTCGGCGTAGTCATTGTCGGACCGGGCGATACGCACCAAAAGCGCCGTCAGCGCCAGGCGGGCGTCATCTTCGGCCAGTGGGTCGGGGTCAGGCTGTGTCAGCCGGGACAGAAAATCACGAAACATGAGACAGATATAGAGGCAGGTTAGTGAGCTTCCAAGCGGCTTTGCACGCGTTCACGGGCGGATTTGCTATCATTGAAGCTCAGGCCCATTGCCATGCGGGCCTCTTCGACGATCTTGATCTCACCCTCATCCGTGTCGCCATCGGCCAGCACGACCTCCCACAGCGCGTCTAGCGCGGCGAGGCGTTCGTTCAAGTCGGTGGTTTCGCGGATCAGCTTGCCGAACGTGTCGGTGTCCGGTGCCGCCGCATGAAGTTTCTCGCAGGTGGCACGAACCTTGGCGGCCTCAATCGCGTTATGCTGATAGAGGCGGGCCAGGATGCGATCAATCAGGCTGATCTCTTCCAGTTTGTAGTCCCGATCAGCCTGCGCAACACGCACCATCAACGCACCCAGCGCCAGTTCGGCGTCGGGGTCGGGCAGGTGTTCTGTCTGTGGCGGTCGAAACGCTTGGAAGAATTTTTTCAACATGAGGCCAATCTAATCCATATTTTGTGGCGCGCCAAGTTGAGACTACCCGTCATAGCCCTCAATGATCACAAGATCGCCGAGCGAGACAGGATCGCGCAGCGCTTTGGCCTTTTGGTAGCCTTCGCTTTCGTAACATGCGAGGGCCTGTTCGTAGCTGGGAAACTCGATCACAACCGTTCTTGCCCGGGCTGCGCCCTCTTTGACCTCGCGCAAACCGCCGCGTGTTAGAAAGCGGGCGCCGTAGGCAGCGAAAGGCTCAGCGTTCGCAGCGATGTAGTTTTTGTATGTCTCCATATCGTCGACATCGACATGGGCCACCCAGTAGCCTTTGCTCATGCAGCTCTCCCGCATCGGTTTAGGGCAAGGTGCGAAGTTTGCGTATAAATTGCAAGTCGCTCCTATCCGGCATAGCCGATGGCCTGACGCGCCTGTTCGGTTAGCCATGCGATCATCTGGCGATAGGGCACCGGGCCGTAGCTGATCCGGGCCACGCCAAGCTTGGCGAGTGTCGCTGAGTCTGGTGTTCCCGGCAGAGCGATGATGTTGACCGGCAACTCGGTGGCTTCACAGAGCTGTCGGATCATGGCCTCATCTTTCAGGCCCGGGGCAAAGAACCCGCTGGCCCCTGCGAATTGGAAGGCCGTAGCGCGGGCGATGGCGTCTTCCAACATCGTAGAATCATGCGTGTCGGCCGGTGCTTTCAGGAAGATATCCGTGCGTGCATTGATATAGGCGGGGATACCGGCCGCGTCGCAGGCCTTGCGCATCGCTTCGATTCGCGCGGCTTGATCGGGAATGCTGTGAAGGCCGTCTCTGCCGACGATCTGATCTTCGAAGTTGAAGCCAACAACACCGCAATCCAAAGCGCGCGCCGTGTTGTCGGCGATGCCTGCAGGATCGACGGCATAAGCCCCTTCAAAGTCCAGCGTGACGGGTAGATCAATGGCGCTGACGATGCGTTTTGCGTTGTCCAGCGCGGCTTCCATTGGGATGTGCTGCCCGTCCGCATAGCCTTGCGCCATCGCGACCGGAGCGCTGCCTGTTGCGATCGCTTGCGCGCCTGCGTCGCGCACGGCGGCGGCGCTGCCCGCGTCCCAGATGTTGAACAGGATGACCGGTTCGCCTTTGACATGCAGTCGCGTGAAGGTTTCAGCACGTTGGGCTTGGGTCGTCATGGGGTATCTCCTGTCGAAACTCGTTCAACAGTTAATCCCATGACGCCAGAATCCTAAGCGGTTAATTGTGTCGGTACATCACGTTGCAGCGACCGGATCAGACCAGTCGAGAGCTGTCCTTGGCCGCGCGCACGAAGTCGCGGAACAGGGGATGCGGGTCAAACGGCTTGGATTTCAGCTCGGGGTGATACTGAACGCCGATGAACCACGGGTGATCCGACCATTCGACAATCTCGGGCAGGCGGCCATCGGGGGACATGCCCGAGAAGTTCAGGCCCGCTTTTTCAAGCTGATCGCGATATTTGATGTCGACCTCATAGCGATGGCGGTGGCGTTCCTCGATCTGGGTGCCGCCATAGACATTCGCAACTTTCGAGCCTTCGGCGAGAACCGCGTTATAGGCCCCAAGGCGCATGGTGCCGCCTTTGTCGTCGCCTACTTTGCGTTCGACCTTATGGTTGCCCTGAACCCATTCCTTGAGGTGGTAGACCACCGGTTCAAACCGTTTCTTGCCAGCCTCGTGGTCGAACTCTTCCGAGCCCGCCTCGGTGATGCCAGCCGCGTTGCGCGCGGCTTCAATCACGGCCATCTGCATGCCAAGACAGATGCCCAGATAGGGCACCTTGTGTTCACGCGCATATTGCGCGGCTTTGATCTTACCCTCGGTGCCACGTTCGCCGAAACCGCCGGGGACAAGGATAGCGTGATAGCCTTCCAGATAGGGGGCGGCATCTTCGTGGTCGAACACCTCGGCATCGACCCATTCGATCTTGACCCTAACGCGGTTCGCCATGCCGCCATGGGTCAGCGCCTCGGCAATCGACTTATAGGCGTCTTCCAACTGTGTGTATTTACCTACAATCGCGACCTTCACCTCGCCTTCGGCGTTGTGGATGCGGTCGCTGACGTCCTCCCATTTGGCCAGATCGGGCTTGGGGGCAGGGCTGATCTGGAATGCGTCCAGAACCGCCTGATCCAAACCTTCCTTATGATAGGCCAGAGGCGCGTCGTAGATGGTGGACAGGTCCTGCGCCGCGATCACGCTATCGGGGCGCACATTGCAGAACAGGGCCAGCTTTTCGCGCTCTTTCGTGGGGATCGGCCCCTCGGACCGGCAAACCAGAATGTCGGGGGCCAGGCCGATCGAGCGCAGCTCTTTCACCGAGTGCTGGGTCGGCTTGGTTTTCAGCTCACCCGAGGCTTTGATGTAGGGCAGTAGAGTCAAGTGCATAAAGATGCACTGACCGCGCGGCTTGTCTTGGCTGAATTGACGAATAGCCTCAAAGAAGGGCAGGCCTTCGATATCGCCCACGGTACCGCCGATCTCACACAGCATGAAATCAACTTCATCCTCACCGATCGCGATGAAGTCTTTGATCTCATTGGTGACGTGCGGGATCACCTGAATGGTCTTGCCGAGATAATCTCCGCGGCGTTCTTTTTCCAACACGTTGGAATAGATACGCCCCGAACTGACCGAGTCGGTCTTGCGTGCGGCCACACCGGTGAAGCGTTCATAGTGACCTAGGTCCAGATCGGTTTCGGCGCCATCATCGGTGACGAAAACCTCGCCATGCTCGAAAGGCGACATGGTGCCAGGGTCGACGTTCAGATAGGGGTCCAGCTTGCGCAGACGCACCGAGTATCCCCGCGCCTGCAACAGCGATCCCAGAGCCGCCGAAGCCAGTCCTTTACCCAAGGACGAAACCACACCACCAGTGATGAAAATAAAACGCGCCATGTTTTTTCGGCTGCTCCCGTGAGACGTCAAAATCAGCTGCCCGACGGTTCCGAAAAACCGCTGCATCACGGGACTTCACGTATAAAGGATTCGCGCCAATAGCGCAAGAGAACCGCAAGATGCTGTTGCAGTTCTCTTTCAGGTTTCTAGGTTTTGTGGCTTAGTCGGCCTGCGGGATTAGCGGAGCGTTGTCGCCCTGCGCCGGAGGCAGCAGGTCATCTGCGGACGGAACCGCAGGTGCGCTTTCTTCAGTCGCGGCCGGGGCCGGAACGCCCAAACGGTCGATGACCGAGCTGCCCGAGGACTTCTGCGCTGCCAGAATCGTCAAGGTGATCGAGGTGACGATAAAGCAGGCGGCCAGGATCCATGTCACTTTGCCCAGGGCCGTTGCAGCTGCGCGGCCTGTCATGGCGCCGCCGCCACCGCCACCCATGCCAAGACCGCCACCCTCGGACCGCTGCATCAAAACGACGGCGATCAGGCCCAAAGCCAGAAGAAGATGGATGATGAGAACGACGTTTTCCATGGTGGTCCTGTACAGCGTGGCGTGTATCGCGTGGTACTTATGCAAGTTTGGTTCTGGGGGCAAGTCACGAGTTGGCATCACAGTTGATGATGTTGCACATCACGCCAAAGGGACTGGACAGATCGGTCAAGCTTGGCGCACCCTGCGGCCATGCCTCATGATCATTCTGACCACCCGCACGCCTTGTTGCCCCCCGAACCTGCGCTGCGCGTCAAAGCGCTCGAAACGATTCTGACTCGGAAAGGTTTGATTGACCCGGCGGCGCTGGATGAAATCATCGACACCTACCAGAACAAGATTGGCCCGCAGAACGGCGCGCGCGTTGTCGCCAAGGCCTGGAGCGATCCTGCCTTCAAGGCGGCATTGCTTGAAGATGCATCGCCGGTCGTGGCTGAGCTTGGCTACTATGGTCGTCAGGGCGAACATATGGTGGTGGTCGAAAACACGCCGGAGCAACACAACATGATCGTTTGTACGCTCTGCAGTTGCTACCCGTGGCCGCTACTTGGTATTCCGCCCGGCTGGTATAAATCCGACGCCTACCGCGCCCGCGCCGTGCGCGAGCCGCGCAGGGTTCTGACGGAGTTTGGTGTGACGCTGGCCGAGGATACGGCGGTACGCGTCTGGGATTCCACGGCCGAGATTCGCTATCTTGTGTTGCCCATGCGTCCCGAGGGGACTGAAGGGTTGGGCGAAGAGGAACTCGCGGCTTTGGTCACGCGCGACAGCATGATCGGCACGGGCCTGCCCAAGGAGGCATCATGACGCGCGTTCATGATATGGGAGGGCGGTTTGGCGACGGCCCGATCAACCCGGAAGCCGAAGACGCCCCCATCTTTGCCGAAGACTGGCACGCGCGGGCCTTAGCGGTGACGCTGGCCTCGGGCTTTTTGGGGCAATGGCACATCGACACATCGCGCCACGCGCGTGAGCAGCTGTCGCCGAAGGACTACACCCGGTTTTCCTACTATGAGAAATGGATCTCTGGGCTGGCCGATCTATTGGTCGCCAAAGGGGTGCTGACCCTCGAAGACCTGCGCGGAGAAACCTCAGTTGGTGATCATCCACTGACGGACCGCATGCTGAAAGTCGAAGCCGTCGCAGCTGCATTGGCCAAAGGCGGCCCCGCTGATCGCAATTCGAACATCGCGGCGCAGTTCGAGATCGGGCAGATGGTGCAAACAGTGCGACCCGCCGCGAACCGTTTGGTGGATGGTGGGCACACACGTTTGCCGAACTATGCCGCTGGGGCCCGAGGGCGGATCGTTCGCCTGCACGGCACACATGTTCTACCCGATTCCAATGCCCACGGGCTGGGAGAAGCCCCAGAACCTCTCTATGCCGTATCTTTCCTGGCGTCCGAGCTATGGACCGATCCGGAACACCCCAAGGATGAAGTGGTGCTGGATCTGTGGCAATCCTATCTGGAGCCTGCATGAGCAACTGCATCACAGCCTCCGCGCCAGAGCCTGTGTTCTTAGAACCCTGGCATGCGCAGGTCTTTGCAGTCACCGTCGCGCTGAACGAGGCTGGGCGTTTTGACTGGTCCGACTGGGCCGCCCGGTTTTCGAACACGTTGAAGCGGAACGGTCTGAACAAAGAACTGGATGGCGGGGACGACTACTTCCACGCATGGCTTGAAACCCTTGAGGCCTTGTTGGCTGAACAAGGAGATGCCCGCTCAGATGAGGTCACCTTGCTGCAGGGCGCTTGGGAAAGGGCTTACATGACCACGCCGCATGGTAAACCGGTCCGTTTGCCGTAAAGCGAGTTGGGGGCGCTGCCCCCGCCGCCTTTGGCGACTCCCCCGAGATATTTTCGGCCAGATGAAGCAGGGGATCCGTTCTTCATCTGGCTAAAAATATCCCCGCCGGAGGCATTGCGCGCCGCGCGATTTTCAGATGCGGCGAAATATCGGTTTCCCTACCGTCTGAGCCTCGTTATATCAGCCGAGTTTGATATCTTTTCGCGAAAAGGACCGGATATGGCCAACGTGGTTGTTGTCGGCGCCCAATGGGGTGACGAAGGAAAAGGCAAGATCGTCGACTGGCTCAGCGAGCGAGCAGACGTGATCGCGCGTTTTCAGGGCGGGCACAATGCTGGCCACACTCTGGTCATTGATGGCGAGGTCTACAAACTGCACGCGTTGCCCTCGGGCGTTGTACGCGGCGGTAAGCTCAGCGTGATCGGCAATGGCGTGGTTCTGGACCCGTGGCATCTGGTCAAAGAAATCGCGACTGTGCGCGCTCAGGGCGTTGAGATCACGCCTAAGACGCTGATGATTGCCGAGAACACCCCTCTGATTCTGCCGATCCACGGCGAGCTGGACCGCGCGCGCGAGGAAGCCGCGAGCAAGGGAACCAAGATTGGTACCACGGGGCGCGGGATAGGCCCGGCTTACGAAGACAAGGTCGGTCGCCGTTCGGTGCGAGTAGCTGATCTCGCTGATGAGGCGACGCTGGAAGCCCGTGTTGATCGTGCGTTGCAGCACCACGACCCGTTGCGCAAAGGTCTGGGGATTGAACCTGTTGACCGCGATGCTCTCTTGGCACAGCTGAAAGAAATTGCGTCAGAAATTTTGCCTTTTGCGGCTCCGGTCTGGAAGGTCCTCAACGAAAAGCGCAAGGCGGGCAAACGTATCCTTTTCGAAGGCGCGCAAGGTGCGCTGCTGGATATCGACTTTGGCACCTATCCTTTCGTGACGTCCTCGAATGTGATTGCCGGTCAAGCGGCGACCGGTGTGGGGATCGGGCCGGGCTCGATCGACTTCGTGCTGGGAATCGTCAAAGCCTACACCACCCGTGTAGGAGAGGGGCCGTTCCCGACCGAGCTTGAGGATGCTGACGGTCAGCGACTGGGCGAGCGTGGCCACGAATTCGGCACGACCACCGGTCGTCAGCGCCGTTGCGGCTGGTTCGATGCCTGTCTGGTGCGCCAGACCTGCGCGACGAGCGGGGTGAACGGGATCTCTCTCACCAAACTGGATGTGCTGGACGGGTTCGAAACGCTCAAGATCTGCACCGGCTATGAGTTGGATGGCGAGCGTCTGGACTATCTGCCGACCGCAGCCGATCAGCAGGCGCGCAGCACGCCCATCTACGAAGAGATGCCCGGTTGGAGCGAATCCACCGAAGGCGCGCGCAGCTGGGCGGATCTGCCCGCAAACGCGATCAAATACGTGCGCCGGGTCGAAGAGTTGATCGAATGCCCTGTGGCGCTGCTGTCCACCAGCCCGGAGCGGGACGACACCATTCTGGTGACCGACCCGTTTGCAGACTGATGTCGGGCGAAAAGACACCCGGCCTTAGCTACAAGGCGCGCAGGCGTTGGTCTCTGTTCATTCTGGTGATTGGCCTGCCTGTCTATATTGTCGCCGTGGTCACGGTGGTGAACTGGCTTGATCGTCCTCCGATCTGGCTTGAGCTGCTGGTTTACGTTGCGCTGGGCATCCTGTGGGCTTTGCCCTTCAAGTTCGTGTTCAAGGGTGTTGGGAAAGAAGACCCGGACGAGTCCTGAACTCAAGCGGTAGTTGCTTTGGTGCGACTGCCATGACACTCTGCCCCCAAGCTAAATTGGGGCAGATTATGTTTCTAGATTTTAACAAAAAGAGCATTGTTTCTGTGCTTTTGGGTGGGCTTGCCCTGACTAGTCCGGCGAAAGCAAGCGAGTGGGAATACACCATAGCGCCGTATATCTGGGGGCCGGATTTCCGAACATCACTTGATATCGGTCGAAACCCACCGGTAGACGGCAGTACTTCTATCTTCAATATTCTCAACAGCGCATTCCTGATCGCGGGTGAGGCGCGAAATGGCCCGTGGGCGATTGGTGGAGAGTTCAACTATCTCAACCTCGGCGACGAAGTGGACGGGCCCTTCGGCCTCGGCGCCGAGTGGGAATTGGACGGTATCATGGTTTCGGCTGTAGTCGGCTATACCGTTTCGGAAAAAGATCAGTCCAGAACCGAACTATTTGGTGGATTGCGGCACTGGGATTTGGACCTGTCCACGACGGTAAGCGGCTTTACCGCAAGTACAGATCAGAGTTGGACAGACCCTATAGTCGGCGCCCGACATACGCATGCGGTCAATCCGCGTTGGACCCTCGCCGCAATGGGCAATATCGGCGGATTCGATGTTGGCTCGAGTTTTCAGTGGGAAGCCGTTCTTCAGGCTTCTTGGAAGTGGACGGACCGGGTAAATGTCGCTGGTGGGTATCGCCATTTGAGCGTTGATTTCGAAGACGGCGGAGAAGTCATAGACCTGATCCTGACAGGCCCTTACGTCGCGCTTGCGTTCAACTTCTGATCTTTCACCGAATATGCGGTGTCACGGTTTGTGATACAAAAAAAGTCCGTGCAATGACCCGGCCTTTTGTTGACTATGATGCCATCAAGTTCGTGTTTAAGGGCGTCGGGAAAGAAGACCCTGACCAGAAGCCCGACCGATCAGTATCTCTGCTTGGGTCACAGGCTTGCGTCATTTCCCTACGCAACACAGAAACAGCGAGATGAGGGCAAATCCGAGGTTACAGCTTCGGGCTGTCCGGTTCTAAGAGCGCATATGGTCGTCAAAGGCGCTGCGCGTCTATGTCTGTTCTTAGCCGGTTCGTCGATCGTTTCCCGACCAGCTTAGAATTGCTCGGGCCATGGCATGATACTCGCCCGAGATTTCTTCGGCGACACTGAAGGGGGTGGGCCAGGGCGCCGTCAGCGTCGCCTCGATCTGTCCTGTCGTCAGTTTCAGCTCGGCCTCGTGTTTTGCAGCCAGACGGCGCATTTTTTGATTGGTGGCCAGACACAACATATGGACTTCGCGAAATCCACGATTGCGGGCTGCAGTGACTATCCGCGACAGCAGTGCATCGCCGATCCCCAGGTCCTGCCAGACTGTTTCAACGGTAAAGGCCAGTTCAGCCACATGGTTGTGGCTGTCAGGAACAGCCCGCAACTCTCCGACACCACGCAGGCAGGAATCGGGGAATGCGCCAAATACCAGCGCAGAATTTTTGAATATGCCTGAGAGATAATTCTCAACAAAGGCCGGGCTGACCGGTACGCCAAATCGAGATGTCAGTGCTTCTGCATCGAGACTCTTGAAATGGCTTTCTATTTTGGGTTTGTCGAATGCTCTGAGGCGTCGAATAGGTAGTTCATACATGGCGGAGCCTTGATTTGAACACGAACTGAAAGATCTGTTACCTTTACTCAGACGATATCATTTTTCTGCAGTGCAGCATAGCGACATCATGTCCGCATCGAGATTCCGTAGGGTAAGTGCAAAAAGAAAATGGGTCGAAGAAATTTCCGACCCACTCTCGATAGCGAAATGAAGGATATCAGCCTACGGCGCGCTCACCTTCCGGGCGAAAACCGATGTCACTTGAGGCCGCAAAGCGCCCTCCGCCAGCTTTTTCGATTTTGCCGTCGCGCAGAAGCTGCCCGAAGGACTTCAGGCTTTCTTCGCGATTGAACTCATCCTGTTTCAGCGAGCGGACCTTGTTCATCAATTGCGGGCGCGAGAACTGTTCCTGCCCTTCGATGAAGGACAAATAGGCCGCAGCTGCTTCCAGAAGGTCGGACAGAGACTGCGCGCCTTGATCCTGTGCAAATTGTGCAAAGCCGCTTTCTTCTGACGCGTCCTCGGACTGATCCGAGGTGACACGGCGGGGGGTCACCGGGCCTGTATCCGCGTTGGGCGCGTCAATACGCTGCTCGGCGACCAGCTTCAGAGGGGCCGCCATGTCTGCATCAGGGCGTTTGCTGGTAACCTGAACATCATCCGGACGTCGGGGGCTGACGACCGAGGCCAAATCGCCACGATACTCTTCATCAGTCGCGGCCTGCTTGGCCACATCTTCCGCCGAGGTTGCAGCAACGGCCGTACGCAGATGGGAATAGGCCTCACGCGTGCCGCTAGTAGCCGGGTCGTCCATCTGCTCATCTGCTTTTGCCATCAGGCGCGAGACATCCTGATCCAGATCCGAGGACGTCGTGGTCGCTTGCGCATCCATTTCCTCTTCGATCTCGTCAATCTCGAGGAATAGGCTTTCTTCATCCTCAGCGGTCAGAACACCTTGCTGGTCGTCTTCTGCTTCGTCTGCTGGGCTAAGGATATTCTCAACCTCATCGCCGTCATCGGTCGCCGTCTCGGTGTCTTCGTCGAAGATCACCTCGGGGGCCTCTTCTTCCTCTGAGTCTTTAAACTCGATTTGCATTGGGGTCTCATCTTGCAAATCGAGCGGCGCCGATTCCATGGCTGGCGCACCCGGTAGTTCCGGCGCGTGTGACTTTTCTACAGCTTCGACGGCAGGTGCCTCGGTAGGGGCCAGATCCTCGGGGCTCAGCGAACCTGCTGCAAAGGCGGCTGAGACAGCGTCCATCGGCGCGGGGGCGTCGGCCGTTAGGGGGGCGACCTCTTCCTCGGCATAGTTGTCCGTATCCACGTCCGAATGAGAAACAACCGCGCGGATGCGTTGCAGCTTGGCGGCCAGGCTATCGGGCGCCGGGTCCGCGTCGGCATCGACCGGCGCAGCTTCGGAAAAGAACGATGCGGCAGAGTCTGTTTCAGGTGTCGCAGAGGGGGTCGGCTGGACAACATTCAGATCGGGCGATTGGGGCATGGCGTTATCCTGTGGCAGGGTCGCTTCAGGGGCGGGCGGCGTTTCAGTACGGGGGGGTGTTTCCGTGGCGCGCAGAAGCAGGCCGGTATCGCTTGGGCGCGCTTCAACCTTTTGCACGTTGTCGCGCTGTGCAATCCGCGTCAGCATTTCGGCGTCAGGTTGCGGGGGTTCAGATCCAAAGTATCTGTCTTCTGCCGCAAGATCGCGGAAGTATTCGGCTATGGCTTTCATAGTCTCGAAAGAGTCGTCGAACCCTTCCAAAGTGCACGAGAAAGTCCCATAGGAAACGGTCAATACCTTGTTGTTCTGTACCATCAGACATGCGTCCTTTACAAACTAACTGAGCCGATCCGCCCGGACAGGGGCAACCCGATCGACTCGGAACTAACTGCATGAACCTATCATTTTGTGGTCTCAATGTGTCCAAATCCGGGAAAAATGATCAGTCTTAGAAAAAATGGGGCAATTGTACGTTCAAATGGCCCAATCGGGTTATTTGGAGGGGGGCAGATCGGCCCTGAAGACCTGAATTTGGTGCTGAATCGCGTCAGTTTTGCGGTCGCGGCCGACGGTGGAGCCTCGGTTCTGGTCGATTCGGGGCGAATTCCGGATGCCGTGATTGGTGATTTCGATTCGTTGTCACCTGAAATTAGAGCTCGCATTCCTCAGGATCGCCTTTTTCCGATTGCGGAACAGGACAGCACGGATTTCGACAAGGCTCTGCGCAACGTGCAGGCCCCTTTGGTTCTGGGCGCCGGTTTCCTTGGCGGGCGGCTAGACCATCAATTGGCAGTCCTGAACACTCTGGTCCAGTATCCGGACAGGGCCTGCGTTCTGATCGGCGCACATGAGGTGGTTTTCCACGCACCGCCCAGCATCGTATTGGATCTGGCGCCAGGCGAGGTCGTCTCTCTCTTTCCTCTGAAACAAGTCACCGGGCGCAGCCGCGGGTTGGAGTGGCCGATCGAGGGGCTTTACTTCGATCCGAGCGGGCAGGTGGGCACCTCGAACCGTGTCATTTCAAGGCTTGAGCTTCAGATGGACGGCCCGGGAATGTTGGTGATGGTGCCTCGTAGCGCTCTGGATCAGGTCATGCAGGCGTTTCTGTCGGGGCAGAGCGCGCCGTGGCCCTCTCACGCAGAATAACATAGAGCCCTGCGGCGATCGTGATCAGGATGCCAAGCGCAGCCGGACCGTTCGGCAGGTCGTGAAAGATCAGCCAGCCGATCAGGGTGGCGACGGGGATTTCCAGATACTGCATCGGTGCCAGCGTGGCTGAGGGCGCATAGCGCAGCGACCATGTTATAAACAGATGGGCGACGGTCCCCAGCAATCCGATCGACAGAAGCAGCCAGTGTTCGTTACCCGAGGGGAGGGTGAATGACAGCTCCCAGATCTCAGACTGCGTTCCCCAGATTAGAAGGGGCAGCAGCAGGATTGTGGCAAACACGCCCGAGACAGCCTGTAGCGACATCGGGTCGGTCTCTTTTGCGATCTGGCGCGTGACCAGCATGAACAACGCAAAGACAACTGCGACGATCAGCGGCAAAAGCGCTGGCAGCCCTACTTCGGCAAAGCTGGGTTGAATGACCAGAAGCGTTCCGGCGAACCCGACGATACAGGCCGCAAGGCGGCGGTGCCCGACCTCTTCGTTCAGTATGTATTTGCCGAGCATCAGCATGATGAAGGGCATCACGAAGGCGATGGCGACCGCGTCCGCCAAGGGCAGGAATTGCAACGCCGAGAACATCGCGGTGATGCCCGCGATGTGCAAAAGCGTGCGGATCACGGTCAGACGCAGAACACGGCCCCGCATGCGCCATGGCCTGCCGGTCATGGCGACCAAGGGCACAAGGATCGCCGCCTGAATGGCAAAACGCACGAAGACCAACAGCGCCAGTGGGGTTGTTTCCCCCAATAGCTTTGCCAGCGCATCCCCCATCGGGGCGAGCACACAGAAACCAAGCATCAGTACGATGCCGAATACGGGACGATCCTGAGTCATGGGCGCGACGCTAGCTGTTTCCCGGGGCCGAGAAAAGCTCTGTTCTCAAGCCTCCGGCAGGGGTTGAACCTTGGTGTAGTCCGGGCCGATGCAGGTGGGCAAATCATCGCCCAGTTTCAGCCAACTCAGCTTCTCTTCATGTGACACATGAAGAGTTGGCTCTAGGGCTTCGGGGCTCTCTAGCGTCGCGACATAGAGGTGAAGAACGTCCGACATCTTGGTCGACCGAAATGAGATCGGTGTTCCGCAATGTGGGCAGAAGCTCCGCTCGACCCCAGGCGAAGAGTTGAAGCGCTTCGGTTCTTCTCCGGTCCAGCGCCACTGGCCGTCGCGCACCCCGAAATAGGTCGTCATCGGAGCGGCACACTGGCGGCGGCAACTGTCGCAATGGCATGAGACGCAGGACAAGACCGGAGGATCAACTTCATACGCGACCTTGCCACACAAACAATGTCCTCGCATTTCGTTACCTCCTGTCTGACCTCAGCAGTTCGGGACGTTTACGGCCAAACCACCCAATGAGGTTTCCTTGTACTTCTCATGCATATCATGCCCGGTCTGACGCATGGTTTCGATCACAGCGTCCAGAGGTACAAAATGCTGCCCATCCCCGCGCAAAGCAAGTGACGCGGCCGAAACGGCCTTGATCGCGCCAAGGCCGTTGCGCTCGATGCACGGCACCTGAACCAGCCCTGCAACCGGATCGCAGGTCATACCCAGATGGTGTTCAAGCGCGATTTCCGCGGCGTTCTCGACCTGCTCGGGCGTGCCACCCATGACGGCGCAGAGACCAGCCGCGGCCATAGCTGAGGCGCTGCCCACTTCGGCCTGACATCCAGCCTCAGCCCCCGAGATCGAGGCGTTGAATTTCACCAGCCCCCCAATGGCGGCTGCGGTCAGAAGGAAATCCTCGATATGGCTTTCCGACGCGCCAGGCACGTGGTCGAGGTAATAACGCAGCACTGCAGGCAGAACACCTGCCGCGCCGTTGGTAGGCGCGGTGACCACCTGGCCTCCGGCCGCGTTTTCCTCGTTCACGGCCATGGCATAGACGCTCATCCAGTCGTTGATGGTGTGCGGTGCGGTCAGGTTCATGCCACGCTCGGCCATCAGCGCATCATATATACCCTTGGCGCGGCGTCGCACGCTGAGGCCGCCGGGCAGGATGCCATCGGTGGTCAGGCCACGCTCGATACAGTCGTTCATCACCTGCCACAGCCGGGCAGAGCCTTTGGCAAAGCTATCCGCGCAGCCGCGCGCGATTTCGTTGGCGCGCTTCATTTCGGCAATGGATTTGCCGCTGGACTCGGCCATCTCCAACATCTCGACAGCCGATTTGAAGGGGAAGGGCACTGGGGCGCCTTCGTCGGTGGCCTTGCCAGCGGCCAGTTCCTCTTCGGTCAGAACAAAGCCGCCACCGATTGAGTAGAACACCTGTCGCAGGATCACATCGCCCTGCGCATCGGTCGCCATCAGGATCATGCCGTTCGCATGGCCGGGCAGATTGTGGTCGTAGTCAAAGACCAGATCGGTTTTGGGGTTGAAGGCCAGAGTCGGCAGCCCCTCGGGCGCAACCGTGTGCGTTTCCGCAATCGCGGCCAGTGCGGCCTCGGCCTTGTCGTTGTTGTAAGTGTCCGGCACGAATCCGGCGAGGCCAAGAATGGTGGCGCGGTCGGTGGCGTGACCCACTCCGGTAAAGGCCAGCGAGCCGTGTAGCGATCCGCGCAGCCCGGCAAATTCAAATGGCGACGCGCGCATCATGTCCAGAAAGCGTGCGGCGGCGACCATGGGACCCATGGTATGGGAGGAGGACGGGCCGATGCCCACTTTGAACATATCGAAGACAGAGAGGAACATGTCAGATAGCTGAGCCTTCAGGAGGGTTGGCATAGATGGGTGATGTGAACGGCGTGGCCCCAAGACCTTCGGCGGCTATGGCCGTTCGCGTTGCGGGGCGCATCTCTAGCTGTGTCAGGATGCGCTGAAGATAGGGCGTATCGGCCAGTTGGTACCAGCTGCGGTCAGCATTGGATGGGTAAAGCGCCATCCATCGCATCATGCAGGCGATATAGTATGTCAGAACTGACGGCTGATATCCGCTTAGCCATTCCGGTGCCTGCGCGGCGACCGCGTCCAGATTTTGCAGATGAGTGCGCAGCCTTGGGCGTATTCCGGCCCGCAGGGTCTCGGCCTGTTCTGGGTCTATGTATTTCTCGGCATAGAAAAGGATACGCAGATCGGCATGGAGCGTGTTGGACGCGAAAAACAGCCATTTCAGAAAAGCGGCCCGATCAGGGCTGTTTGACGCGGGCGCAAGTTGCTCATGGCTGTCGGCCAGCCACAGCAGAATGGCTGCCGTCTCGAATATCGGCCCCTGAGGGGTTTCGAGAACCGGGATCAGCCCGTTCGGGTTCAACGCTCGGTAGGCTGCGCTGTCTTGCGCGTTCTGACGACGATCAACCAGCACCGTCTCATAGGGCTGGCTCATTTCGTCCAGCACCAGCCGGATCACCAGCGAGGCGTTGTCAGGGGCATAGTGCAGGCGATAGGGCGTCATCATACGGACTAGATATACAGCAACGGAAACCGGAAAAGCCTTGTTTGCGACGTTTCCGATAGGAAACGCGCAATTGAGCGACATCTTTCGCATCCGGGCGACGTGAATTGGGTCTCGAAGTTGGGGGGAGCATTGCATATAAGTCTTGCAGACTATTTGGGGAAGACTGCCAATGACCGCGGATTTGTCGCCAATCGACACAGCCAAATACGTTGCGGCGTACCGCGCGGCCGACATGGTCGAAGACGGAATGCGGGTGGGGCTGGGCACCGGCTCGACCGCCGCCTGGCTTGTTCGCCGTCTGGGCGAGCGTGTCCAGCAAGAAGGCCTGCGTATCAAGGGCGTACCCACCTCGACCCGAACCGCGCAATTGGCGCGTGAAGTCGGGATCGAGGTCGTGTCGCTAGATCAAGCCGGATGGCTGGACTTGACGATTGACGGCGCGGATGAGTTCGACGGTGATCTGAACCTCATCAAAGGCGGTGGCGGCGCGCATCTGCAGGAAAAAATCGTGGCAACGGCCAGCGATCAGATGGTGGTGATCGCCGATGCCGGGAAAGAGGTCGAAACGCTCGGCGCATTCCCGCTGCCGGTCGAGGTGATCCCCTTTGGCTGGCAGACCACTCGAACGCTGATCGAAGAAGTTCTGGATACGATGGATGTGCTTGGCACCAATTCAGCCCTTCGCATGAATGGTGAGGCCCCGTTTGTGACCGATGAGGGTAACCATATCCTCGACCTGCATCTGCAGCGGATCGGCAATGCCCGGCAGATGGCGCTGGTTTTGAACCAGGTGCCGGGTGTCGTCGAGAACGGGCTGTTCATAGATATCTGCGACAAGGTTGTTGTGGGCTATGGCGATGGTCGGGTTGAGCTGCGCGATATCAATGCCGGAACCGTTGAGTTGGACCAGTTCCTTGATGGCGCCAAGGACAACCTGTTTTCGGATTTTTCGGACTGAGTGGAAGGCGCCATCCTAAGGACGTGTTGGAATATACTGGAAATTTACGCCTTTGGGGGTTGGCAGGGCGGTTTTCGCGCCCAGATATCCAAAGAATTTTGCAAGCTGAATGAAGGAACCCAGCATGAGCTTTGACTATGACCTCTTCGTAATCGGCGGAGGCTCGGGCGGGGTCCGCGCGGCGCGCGTAGCGGCGGGCGAAAACGGTGCCAAAGTGGCTCTGGCGGAAGAGGATCGGTACGGCGGCACTTGCGTTATCCGTGGCTGTGTTCCAAAGAAACTGATGGTCTTCGCCAGCGAATACTCGGGGATGGTCGGTGACGCGCAAGCCTATGGCTGGGACATTCAGCCCGGAGCGTTCAACTGGAACACCTTCCACGACAAGCTGGTGACGGAACTGGATCGGCTGGAAGGTATCTACCGCAACATCCTGAAAAACAACGGTGTCGAGAGCTTTGATCAGCGTGCCCATGTGGTTGATCCGCATACGGTTGAACTGGCCGATGGCACACGCAAGACCGCAAAGCATATCCTGATTGCGACGGGTGGCCGTCCGGTTGTGCCGAACTTCCCCGGCTCGGATCTGGCGATTACCTCGAATGAAATCTTCCACCTTGAGAAGCTGCCCGAAAGCATCCTGATCGTCGGCGGCGGTTACATCGCCAGTGAATTCGCCGGGATCATGAACGGGCTGGGCGTCAAAACCACTCAGTTCTACCGCGGTGCGCAGATCCTGCGTGGCTTTGACGAAGAAGCGCGTGGCCTGATCTGCGAAGAGATGCGCCAGAACGGTATCGACGTGCGTCTGGGCACCAATGTGCTTGAGATGACGAAAGAGGGCGACAAGATCCGGGTCAAAGCCACCGACGGGACCGAGGATCATTTCGACGTGGTCATGTATGCCACCGGGCGCACTCCGAACGCGGACAATCTGGGGCTTGAGGACGTGGGCGTCGAACGGGGTCGCAAGGGTGAAATCGTTGTGGATGAATACAGTCAGACCGGGGTGCCCTCAATCTATGCGATTGGCGATGTGACCGACCGCGTGAACCTGACCCCGGTTGCGATCCGCGAAGGCATGGCTTTTGTTGAGACCGTCTTCAAAGGCAACCCGACCCCAGTGGATCATGAGCTGATCCCGACCGCGATTTTCACCCAGCCCGAATTCGGCACCGTGGGCCTCAGCGAGGAAGAGGCCGCAGCGCAGGAACCGATTGAGGTCTATGCGACCTCGTTCAAGCCGATGCAGAAATCCTTTGCCGGTGGCACTCAGCGGGTTCTGATGAAGCTGATCGTGTCTCAGGCGACGCGCACGGTGCTGGGTTGCCACATCGTGGCGCCGGGCGCGGGTGAGATGATCCAGCTGGCGGGCATTGCCGTCAAAATGGGCGCGACCAAGGAAGATTTCGACCGAACGGTTGCAGTTCACCCAGTCATGGCCGAAGAACTGGTGACAATGCGGCAACCTGTACGCACGGCTTGATTTGCAACTGCGCGCAACCAAGTTACAAGGAACACCGTGATCACACGGTCAAACACAAGGGAATAGACACATATGGCGGGCAACAGCGGTGGCCCCTGGGGGGGCGGAGGCTCCTCTGGTGGTGGAGGAAATCGGGGTAATAACGGCGACGGGCGCAAGCCTCCCGAAGGGGAGAGCCCGCAGATCCCCGAAATCGATGAGCTGATGAAAAAAGGGCAAGAGCAGCTGCGCGTCCTCATGGGCGGTCGCGGCGGCGGTGGCCGTGGCAGCAATGGTTCAGGCGGTGGCGGTGGTGGTCCGATCTTTACCAAGGGCACCGTGGCGATTGGTGCATTGGTGGCGATCGGCCTCTGGGCTGCGGCCAGTTTTTACACCGTTAAGCCCGAAGAACAGTCGGTTGAACTGTTCCTTGGCGAGTTCTCGGCTGTCGGAAATCCCGGTCTGAATTTTGCGCCTTGGCCGTTCGTAACTGCCGAAGTCATCCCTGTTACACGGGAACAGAACGAAGACATGGGCGGCGCTCGTGGCAGCGATGATGGTCTGATGCTGACCGGTGACGAAAACGTGGTCGATATCGACTATCAGGTCGTTTGGAACATCAACGACCCCGCCAAGTTCCTCTTCAACCTGCGTGACCCGCGCCAAACGATCCAAGCGGTGTCGGAATCGGCGATGCGTGAGATTATCGCGCAAAGCGAACTTGCTCCGATCCTGAACAGAGATCGCGGCATTATCGCAGAACGACTGCAAGAGCTGATTCAGCAGACAATGGACAGCTACGATTCGGGCGTGAACATCGTTCGTGTGAACTTCGACAAGGCTGACCCGCCGCAGGACGTGATTGCCGCGTTCCGTGACGTTCAGGCCGCTGCGCAGGAACGGGATCGTCTGCAAAACGTCGCTGATGCCTACGCCAACCGTGTTCTAGCGGAAGCGCGTGGTGAAGCTGCTCAGGTTCTGGAAGAGGCCGAAGCCTATCGCGCCCAACAGATCAACAGCGCCCAAGGTGAGGCCAGCCGCTTCAGCGCGGTTCTGGAGGAATACTCCAAAGCGCCAGATGTGACCCGCAAGCGTTTGTACCTGGAGCGTATGGAGCAGGTTCTGGGTGACGTGGACAAGATCATCCTTGACGAAAACACCGGCGGCTCGGGGCAGGGCGTTGTGCCGTACCTGCCGTTGAACGAACTGCGTCGTACCCCTGCAGCGGAGAGCAACTGATGCGTAAAACGACATTTATCCTACCCGTCGTCTTCCTCGCGATTGTCGGTGTTCTGTCCTCGATCTTCATCGTGGATGAGCGTGAACGCGCTCTGGTTCTGCAGTTTGGTCGCGTTGTCGCGGTCAAGGAAGAGCCCGGATTGGCGTTTAAAATCCCTCTGATTCAAGAGGTTGTGCGCTATGATGACCGCATCCTGTCGATCGACGTGCAGCCGCTTGAGGTAACACCTCTTGATGACCGTCGTCTGGTGGTTGATGCCTTCGCACGCTACCGGATTTCGGATCTGGAGCAGTTCCGTCAGGCCGTTGGTGTTGGTGGTATTCCGGTTGCCGAGGACCGTCTGGACCGCATCCTACGTGCGGAAACCCGGGAAGTTCTGGGTTCGGTCTCCTCGCGTGATATCCTCAGCTCTGACCGAGCGGCTTTGATGCTGCGGATCCGCAACAGCGCAATTGCCGAAGCGCGGGCGCTGGGCGTTAATGTCATTGACGTGCGCCTGAAAGCCACCGACCTGCCGCAGGCAAACCTTGAGGCAACCTTTGATCGGATGAAAGCCGAACGGGAACGGGAAGCAACCGACGAACGCGCCCGTGGTAACGAAGCCGCGCAGCGTGTCCGCGCGCAGGCTGACCGGACCGTGGTTGAACTTGTTTCGGACGCCAACCGCGAGGCCGAGATCATCCGCGGTGAGGCAGACGCCGAACGCAACGCGATCTTCGCTGAAGCGTTTGGACAAGACCCAGAGTTCTTTGAATTCTACCGCTCGCTGTCCGCCTATGAGCGTGCACTGCAGGGCGGGAACAGCTCAATGGTCCTCAGCCCGGATTCGGAGTTCTTCAACTACCTGAAATCGCCCACCGGGCAGGCGACCCAGTAATGGGAATGGTCCTTCTGGCCTTTGGGCTGGTGTTGATTGTCGAGGGGCTGGCCTATGCGCTGGCCCCTTCGCTTATTGAACGTATGTTAGAGGCGCTGCGCACGCTGCCAGAACAGGCGCGGCGTTTGGCAGGGCTGCTCTGTGTTGTAAGCGGTCTTGTGCTGCTTTGGGGCGCCTATCAGCTGGGGTTTTGACCCATTGACCTCACTTGCCGGTGATTTCCCCGCGATCCTCAGTTGCGAGCGTGATCAAACCGACTACATTGGGTGGAAAGATAGTCTGCCTAAAGGCGGTCTGTAAGAAATTGACGACAAGGAGTTCCCAAGTGCAGGCACAAGCGCGCAGTATTTCCGTCCGGCGGGACGATAGTGTTGGTTTCATGCGACTGATGTGGCTGACCTTCGGAGCGATGGTTCTGATAGCAGCGCAAACGGTTGCGGCCTATGCGCGTGGGGAAAGCCTTGCGCCGCTGGCGGAACAAATCAGCCCGGCGGTGGTCAATATCACCACATCGACCCTGATCGAAGGCCAGACCGGGCCGCAGGGGATCGTGCCCGAGGGCTCTCCGTTCGAAGACTTCTTCCGCGAGTTTCAGGATCGCAACGGCGATAATGGCGACCGCCCACGCCGTAGTAATGCCCTGGGGTCGGGGTTTGTGATCTCAGAAGACGGTTTTATCGTCACCAACAACCACGTCATCGCCGAGGCTGATGAGATCCTGATCGAATTCTTCCCCGGCGATGGTCAGCCCGTGAAGGAACTGCCTGCAAAGGTGATCGGCACGGATGAGAAAACCGATATCGCGCTGCTCAAGGTCGAGGCTTCGGGGCCGCTGCAATACGTCCAGTTCGGCGACAGCGACACGGCGCGTGTTGGTGACTGGGTGATTGCCATGGGCAACCCGCTTGGGCAGGGATTCTCGGTTTCCGCGGGGATCGTCTCGGCCCGCAATCGTGCGCTCAGCGGCTCCTATGACGACTACATCCAGACCGATGCGGCGATCAACCGGGGCAACTCGGGTGGTCCTCTGTTCAACATGGATGGTCAGGTCATTGGCGTGAACACTGCGATTCTGTCTCCCAATGGCGGCTCGATCGGTATCGGGTTTTCGATGGCCTCCAATGTCGTGACCAAGGTCGTCGACCAGCTGCGTGAGTTTGGCGAAACCCGCCGGGGTTGGTTGGGCGTGCGTATTCAGGATGTGACCGAAGACATGGCTGAGGCGATGGGTCTGGATAAACCCGGTGGCGCGCTGATCAGCGATGTACCGGAGGGTCCTGCGAAAGAGGCCGGTCTGAAAGCAGGGGACGTGATCCTCAGCTTTGACGGGGTCGAGGTCGAAGACACGCGCGGTCTGGTGCGTCAGGTCGGTGAGACGACCGTGGGCAAATCAGTTCGTGTGGTGGTACATCGCGACGGTGGCACTCAGACTATTCTGGTCACTCTGGGGCGCCGTGAGGATGCGGAGCGTGCCGAAACGAGTGAGGAAGATACTCCGGACGCGCCAACCGATGAAAACGCCGACATTCTCGGCCTGACTATTTCGCCGCTGACAGATACGCTGCGTGAAGATCTGGGGCTGGATGCCGAGGCGGACGGTCTGGTTGTGACCGAGGTTGACGAAGCCTCGGAGGCCTTTGCGAAAGGTCTGCGCGCAGGTGATCTGATCACCGAAGCCGGGCAGCAGAAGGTCGAATCCATCAGTGACCTTGAGGCGCGTATTGAAGAAGCTACTGAAGCCGGGCGCAAATCACTGCTGTTGTTGGTGCGCCGTGGCGGCGACCCGCGCTTTGTCGCGCTGAGCCTTGAAAACTAAGCTCATCACATAGCTACCGAAAAGGGCCTGGGATTTCCCCGGCCTTTTCATGTCTTTTTGGTCCGGCCGAAAGAAAATAAGCCATATGCCTTTTGGGCATATGGCTTAGGTACAGGGAGAGATCAGCGGACAGATATCGGGGATGATTACTGACCTCCTACGGTAACAGTTTTACCCTAGGGCACTGACTTCTGAGTCGTCTGTGAACAAGATCACAAAAGGTCAGATCAAGTCCGATTCAGCCAAAGCGCGCAAAGCTTCGATGTCGTGGATCAGCAATCCGCCCCGCGAAGCTTCGACCACATTGTCGCGTTTCCATATCGAAATGGTTTTCGAGACGGCCTCACGCGTGGCCCCAACGAATTCGGCCAATTCACTTTGCGACAGGGTAATGCGTTCCGTGGGATCGTCCTGCAGAGACGATAGGTGCAGCAGTTTGCGCGCCAGTCGAATCGGCATCGGCAGAAAGACCTGCTCGTTCAACTGCGAGCTCATCGATCGCATGCGCAATCCGGCAAGACGGACCATATCAACAGCAAGATCGGGGTGTTGGCGGATTTGCTCCATCACGTCCCTGCGACGCACGCGCAGAACCCGAGAAGGTTCAGCAGCCGCAACAGTGGCAGTGCGAGGGCCGCTGTCGAACAGAGCGATCTCACCGAAGACCTCGCCCGGGCGCATGAGCGTCAGCGCCAGCTTCCGGCCGCTCATGGCCAGGAAGGACACTTCGAGCGTCCCTTCGACGATGGCATAAAGCGCATCGCCTTCATCGTCCTGATCGAACAGGGTTTCGTTTTTATCCAAAGAGATTTCCGTCGCCAGCGCCGAGAGCATCTCGCGCAGGCCTTCGGATGCATCGGACAGGAAGCCGCTATTTGGGAATACCGCCATTCGGGTACTAATCTCCGGAGTAGGATGGTGAGTGGTTACTCAATTATTCACAGCAAGGTCAACAAGCCAAGTGGTTTCCTTGGATGAGTGTCAAACTGATACCAAAGGGGCTTTGGGTCGACTACTGGCGATCGGGGTCTTCCAGATAGCTTTGCAAGCGGTGGAACTGGTACATCAGGAAGGCCATCAACGCGATGGGAAAGGCGAAGGTTTCGATCTTGACCCAAAGATCGGTGGACATGGTGCGCCAGACGATCTCATTGGCGATGGCCAGAACCGCAAAGCAGGCACAGAGGCGACGGGTCAGGATCATCCAACCTTCGTGTTTCATGGGTAGCATTTCATCCAGAACGTAGGCCAGGTAGGACTTTCCCTGCAGCAACCCGATCCCCAGAATGACTGAGAAGAACCCGTAGACCAGCGTGGTTTTCATCTTGAAGAACCGCTCATCATTGAACCAGGCGGTCAGGCCACCAAAGAAGATCACCATGAAAGCGGTGAAAATCTGCATCCGGCTGAGCTTGCCTGTCAGAAACCACAAGATGCCCATTGCCGCCAGCATCAGCGGGACAAAGAGGATAGTAGCGATGATGAAGCCTGAATACTCGATACCGCCGATCAGAAAACTGTCATCACGCAGTCGCAGGTAGATGAAGAAGAAGGCCAGCGGGGGGCCCAGCTCCAGCACCTGTTTCAGAAACGGATTGATCTCTTTTTTGCCTGTCATCGTGGTGTCCTGCTGTTCATCCGCCCATTTCAACGATTACAGCGCCCAATGCAATCAGTGCCATCAGGGCGATGCGTCTTGGGCCAACGGTTTCTTTCAAAACCAGCCAGCCGATCAAGGCTGCAAATACAGTTGATGTTTCGCGCAGTACAGCCGCTTCTCCGACTTTGTCCAATCGGGTGGCCAGCATGATGGCTCCGAATGACAGTGGCGCGATCAAGCCGCCTGCAAGCCCCCGCAGCATCAGCGGACCTGGGGAAGGGCGGTTGATCATGGCGCGCCATCTGAGGAACGCGTAGATCGGCATCGCGAAGCCGTCGATCATGAAGAACCAGGCCAGAAAGGTGAACGGATCAGCGGTGGCGCGGATGCCATAGGCGTCATAGGTCGTGTAGAGCGCTACGAAGAGACCGGTGGCAATCGCCAGGGTGAGAGCGATGCCTAGAGTCTCACGATTGGTTTCCAGAAACCGGAAATTATACGCGGCCAGACCGAAGATGCCGGCCAGAAGGACGGTCACACCGAACCATTGCGTGCCTGTGAAGGTTTCTCCGAACAGAAGGTAGGCTCCGATTACGGTGAACAGCGGGCCGGTGCCGCGAACGACCGGGTAGACCACCGTGTAGGAGCCTTTGGTATAGGCCAAGGCCTGAAGGATCTTGTAGGTGATGTGGATCAGCCAGACGATGCCGAAGATCGGCCACATATAGGGTTCGGGCCATGGCACGACGAATAGGGCAAAGGGGATCGCCATTAGGCAATAGCAGGCGTCGATGGCCCCACGAGACAGCCACGGATCGTGGCGGCCCTTTTGCAGTGCTCCGAAGACCGCGTGCAGAAAAGCTGCCATCAAGGCGAGGCCTAGGGCGAGGGTGTGGCCCGCTTCGGTGCCTTCGAGTGAGATCAGCCAGTCGCTCAATTGTCAGAACTTGTCCAGTGTGACGAGGCTGGGGGCCGTCTGCCCCCAGACCCCCAGGATATTTTCAGCCAGATGAAGAGGCGGATCAGTTTTGGTCGAGACCTGTTAGCGCGGCCGCGAATTCTTCGGGGTCGAACGGGGCGAGGTCATCTATTTGCTCTCCGACGCCGATGGCGTGGATGGGCAAGCCGAACTTGTCGGCCAGCGCGACCAGCACACCGCCTTTTGCTGTGCCGTCCAGTTTGGTCATCACAAGGCCCGACACATCGGCGAGTTTGCGGAAGGTTTCCACTTGGCTAAGCGCGTTCTGGCCTGTGGTCGCATCTAGGACAAGCAAGGTATTGTGCGGCGCGGTCTCATCGACCTTGCGGATCACGCGGACGATCTTGGCCAGTTCCTCCATCAGGTCGGCACGATTTTGCAGGCGGCCTGCAGTGTCGATCATCAGAAGGTCGGCGCCGTCCTGTTGCGCTTTGGTCAGGGCGTCAAAGGCAAGGCTAGCGGGGTCCGAACCTTCGGGCGCGGTCAGAACCGGGACGCCAGCGCGGTCACCCCAGACCTGCAGTTGTTCTACGGCGGCGGCGCGAAAGGTGTCTCCGGCGGCGATCACGACCTTCTTGCCCGCGGATTTGAACTGGCTGGCCAGTTTGCCGATGGTCGTCGTCTTGCCCGAGCCGTTGACGCCAACCACCAGAACCACTTGCGGGCGTTTGGGGTAGATCGGCAGGGGGCGGGCCACCGGCTCCATCACGCGGGCCACTTCCTGCGCGAGCAGTTGCTTGATTTCACGGGACGAGAGTTTGCGGCCAAAACGCCCCTCAGCCATATTCGAGGTAACGCGTAGGGCCGTATCGACGCCCATGTCCGAGGCGATCAGCAGCTCTTCGAGCTGTTCCAACATATCGTCATCCAGCGTCCGGCGGATTTCGGCCTTGGTTTCCGTACGGCTTAACAGGCGACCCAGCAATCCGCTGGGTACGGGCTGATCTTCTTGCGCCGTGTCGGGTTGCGGTGGAGCTTCCTGCGGTTGCGGTTGCGGTTGCGGTTGCGGTTGCGGTTGCGCAGCAGGTTCAGGCGTCTGCGCCACCGGCTCTGGTGCGGTGGTTTCTTCACCTCCGTCTTCGACAATGGCGTCCAGCCCTTCCTCAAGACGAGACGAGGATTTGAACAGCTTGTCCTTCAGCTTTGAAAAAAACGCCATTTTCGGTCTCCGCAGGTGTTCCCCTCCACCTAATGTGGATTTGCCGGAGTTGCAAAGGGTCAGGTGAAAGCAATCAGTAGTCCAGCCTGCGCGCCCCAATAAAGCGGCCAGACCAGATAGGGCGTCAGCTTCAGCGCCGGGTGGTCTTGGGGCAGCAGAAACTTCTCGGTTGCCAGCACGAGGTCTGAGGCTATGAATGCCAGTGCCGCAGGTAAGGCCCAACGCAGCATTCCGGTCTCGGGCAAAGATAAAACTGCAACGCCCATGCCAAGGATGATCGGGATGTAAATCAGAACCGGGAGTTTCAGCTCTCCGGCGCGTGGGGTGAGCAAAGTGGCGGCAACGATCCCGAGAATGAGGAGCGACCAGAAATATCCCGGCCGTTCCAGAATGAGGTCAAAGTTGCTGCTGGGGTGCGTCAGGAAAAGCGCGATATAAGCGATATGGCCAGCGGCAAACGCGCCGATCCCTGCCATGAAGGTGGTGTCGGACTCTCGCGACAGCAGAGCATCCCCAACCGCGCAGAGGCCCAATGCGACAACCAGCAAGGTCGCGCCACCGCTGAAGAGGGCGACGAGGGCCAGCACAGCCACCGACGCGGTTTTCAGAACGGTACGGCGCGCGCTTGCCGGGCGCGGGGACATCGGCAAATAGGCCAAGGCGCAAGCGGCGGCGAGCCAGAATAGCAGGTGTGTCACTTCGGTCCCCTCTGTCGAATTCGGGACCACTGTTCTTTGCGGTGGCACGCGGCACAATAATGACGTGGCGGCAGGCGAATACCGGCGTGGTGATTGGCCATGCCCGCCCGCATCTGACACTATGGCCTCATGTTGAGGCATCTCGTGATTCTATTGGCGCTGTCGGCGCAGACGGCGGGCGCGCAAACGGCGCTGTCCGGGGCCGAGTTCGATGAGTACACGCGGGGCAAAACCCTGTTTTATGGTTTTGAAGGGAAGGTTTATGGGGTTGAGCGATACTTGCCCAACCGCCGCGTGATCTGGTCGTTTTTGGACGGACAGTGCAAAGAAGGCGTCTGGTATCAGCGCGAGGATCAAATCTGTTTCGTCTACGAGGACCGGCTGGACCCGCAATGCTGGGTATTCACCAAGTCGGGCGGTGGTCTGATCGCGCAGTTCGAAGGCGACCCACAGGCGACTGAACTCTATGAGGCGGAAGACCTCGGGGAAGAGATGGTGTGTCTGGGGCCTGAAGTTGGGGTTTAACCTCTAGAACAGCGATCCCTGATCCGGCGCGTCGGGTTTGGGTTTTTTCGCGGCAGGGCGGCCAGCGGAGCCCGTCGTCAGGCGACCGTCCGAGAATTCGATCTCAAGCACCGCGTGTTTGCCAGCCTGAGCCTTGGTGGTCACGACGTCACCCTCGGCGCGCACAACCGCATAGCCCCGCGCCAGCGTTGCCTTGTAGCTGAGCGTTTCGCGTAGGCGGTCGGTTGCTGTCAGTTGTTGGCGCAGACGCTCCAGTCGGACGGTTTGGGCCGCGTTCAGCCGCTCAGCCAGTCGGGCGGTAGCCTGACGTTGTTGTTCTATCTCGCGCTGGATCGGGCGGAGGGAGAGGCGCGAAGACAGGTTGCGCAGATGTTCCTGACGGGAGGAGACGACGCCTCGCAAAGTCGAGGGACGCAGATGAGCCGACATCTCAACCAGTTGTAGGCGGCGGTTTTGCACCCCGCGATTCAAGGCGGGTGTTAGGCGTTCTGCAATCAGATCAAGACGTTGCCGTGGAGAGTTCAACAAGCTATCCGGGCGTGGCAACGCGCGCGAGACGTCATGCAGGCGTTGCGCACGGCGCTGAACCGCATCGCTGGCGGCCCGCGAAAGGCGCGCGCCTTGTTCGTTGGTCCAGGCCATCAACTCCATCCGCACGGGGACGGCCAATTCGGCTGCGGCTGTTGGCGTAGGCGCGCGGCGATCGGAGACAAAGTCGATCAGCGTCGTGTCCGTCTCGTGCCCCACGGCTGAGATCAGCGGGATTTCTGATGCCGCAGCCGCGCGGGCCACGTTTTCTTCGTTAAACCCCCATAGGTCTTCTATTGAGCCGCCACCGCGCGCGACGATGATTAGATCGGGGCGGGGCAGCGCGCCACCTGGCGTCAGCGCGTTGAAGCCTTCGATGGCGCGGGTCACCTCGGGCGCACAATTTGCACCCTGCACGGCGACAGGCCAGATCAGGACCTTTCGGGGAAACCGGTCGCGCAGGCGATGCAGGATATCGCGGATCACCGCCCCGGATGGTGAGGTGACGACGCCGATGATCTGGGGCAGGTAGGGCAGCGGCTTCTTGCGTTCGGGCGCGAATAGTCCTTCGGCCGCTAGCTGTTTCTTGCGCTTTTCCAGCAGTGCCATCAGCGCGCCTTGGCCAGCGACCGCGACCTCATCAACATTCATGTTGTATTTGGATTGCGCGCCGAATGCTGTGAGGCGACCGGTGACGACGACCTCCAACCCTTCTTCGGGAACAACGGACAGGCCGGAAATCTGACCTTTCCAGGTGGTACAGGCCAGAACGTTCCGGTCGTCCTTTATGTCATAATACAGGTGACCCGAGCGCGCCTTGAACACGCGACCGACCTCGCCGCGTACACGGATTCGCCCGAACGAGCCCTCGAGCGTGCGCTTCACCTCGCCAGAAATCTCGGAAACCGAGTATTCAGGGGTGTTTTGGCCGGGAATTGGGTCGTCAAGCAGGTCGGACATTTCAGCGCCTTGTGTCAAATGCCGTGCCAGCTTAGAACGCCGCGCAGGCGAGGCCAAGCAGATCGGAGATGACCCAATGAACATTCTTATTCTCGGCAGCGGTGGGCGTGAACACAGCCTCGCTTGGGCGGTGATGCAGAACCCCAAATGCGACCGTCTGATCGTTGCGCCAGGCAATGCCGGGATCGCTCAGATCGCCGAATGCGCTTCGCTGGATATCGAGAATGGCGGTGCGGTGGTCAATTTCGCCGAGGCCAACGCGATAGACTTCGTGATCGTCGGCCCCGAGGCCCCTCTGGCCGCTGGCGTGGCCGACCGGCTACGTGAAGCCGGTGTGCTGGTGCTTGGCCCCTCTGCCGAAGCGGCTCGGTTGGAAGCCTCGAAGAGCTTCACCAAAGAGGTTTGCGATGAATCCGGTGCGCCTACCGCCGCCTATGCACGGTTCACCGAAGCCGCGCCCGCCAAGGCCTACATCCAAGAGCAGGGCGCCCCGATCGTGGTCAAGGCTGATGGTCTTGCGGCGGGCAAAGGCGTCATTGTGGCTATGGACGAGCAGACCGCTCTGGACGCAATTGACGACATGTTTGGCGGGGCCTTCGGTGGGGCGGGTGCCGAGGTTGTCATCGAAGAGTTTATGGATGGCGAAGAGGCCTCGCTGTTCGTTCTCTGCGATGGAGAGAACATCCTGTCCATCGGCACCGCGCAGGACCACAAGCGCGTGGGCGAGGGGGATACAGGTCTGAACACCGGTGGGATGGGGGCCTATTCCCCGGCTCCGGTTCTGAGCGCCGAGATTGAGGCGCGCGCGATGGATGAAATCATCCGCCCAACCATGGCCGAGATGAAGCGCCGGGGCGCGCCGTTCCAAGGGGTTCTCTACGCTGGTCTGATGATCAAGGACGGGCGGCCGCGTTTGGTGGAATACAACGTCCGGTTTGGTGATCCCGAATGTCAGGTTTTGATGATGCGTCTTGGGGCGCAGGCGATGGATCTGATGCATGCCGCAGCCGAAGGGCGCTTGGATGAGACGCGCGTGAACTGGGCCGATGATCATGCGATGACCATTGTCATGGCTGCCAACGGGTATCCGGGTGCTTATGAGAAAGGCTCGGTTATCAAGGGCTTGGACAACCTTCCTGAAGACAGCAGTAACATGGTGTTCCACGCGGGAACAAAGGCCGTAGAGGGCCAGATTCAAGCGGTTGGCGGACGTGTTCTGAATGTCACCGCCCGAGGCGCAACGTTGCAAGAGGCGCGGGATCGGGCCTATGAAATGGTTGACGGGGTGGATTGGCCCGAGGGCTTTTATCGCCGCGATATTGGGTGGCGGGCGCTTTGACTTTGATGTGGGTCAGGGGGCTTTGCCCCCTCGGCCTGCGGCCTCACCCCCAGGATATTTTTAGCCAGATGAAGCTCGGATCAGCATTTCAAGGCTTGGTCCAGACTTTGGCGGCCTGTGAAGGGGCCGAGGTCTGACGTGGTCCATCCACTGTTGTAGGTGACGCTGATGATGCGTGACCAGTCGGCGCTGGCTGTGATCAGTTCTGGCGTCTCGCCGCAGTCACGCAGGCCACCAGAGATATAGTCTTCGCCGATACGGTGATTGGTTAGGCCCGGCAGTGAAGCGATCTCGGCCAACGCGCCCTCTTTGTAGCGCCAGATGCGAAGGGTTTTGGCGAGGTGAGGGCGGTCGATATAAGCGATCTCGGTATAGCCATCGCCATCCAGATCGGCGGCTCCGATCGGGGCAAGCCAGCGGAAGCGGGTTCCGATATGCGGGGTGGCAGCGATCTTTGTGCCGCTTGCGTCGTAGATTGCAAGTTGTGCGCCAATTTGAGCTTGGGATTCGACTACGATTACTTCGGGCGCTCCGTCCGAGTCCATATCAACCAGTCGGGGAGAAAGGTCTTCGAAAACCCGATCTTGGGGCAGGCGTATCGTCCGCAATGTTTGCACATTGTCTGAACCGCGCGTTTCGACCCAGAGTTTCAATGCGCCGTATTCCACGTTGTCCCCCAATACGCCATGGGCATAGCGTGTTGTGGGTTCGGTAAATCGGGCTTCGATGATTTCCCCTGATGTCGCAGCAGACGCCACGCCCGCCAGCAATAGGCACAGCATCAGTGTCGCGCCGCGTGCCCGACGGTGCCAAGGGCGGACGGGGGGACGCGGTGCTTTGGAATGCATCAGATCTGTTTTTCCGGCATTTGCACGACCAGACCGTCCAATGCGTCCGTGACCTTGATTTGGCAGGTCAGGCGCGAGCGGGCGGGATCGGGCTCATATGCAAAGTCCAGCATGTCCTCTTCCATGTCGTCCTTGGCGGGGATTTTCTCAACCCAGTCGGGGTGGATGTAGACGTGGCAGGTCGAGCAGGCGCAAGCGCCGCCGCAATCGGCCTCGATGCCGGGAATGTTGTTGTCTCGGGCCCCTTCCATAACGGTCAGCCCATTGGCGACGTCGACTGTATGTTCAGTACCGCTATGCTCGACATAGGTGATCTTTGCCATGGCTTGCGTCTTCCTTTTGCGATGTTCGAATTCTTCCTTAATCAAGGCATTTAGGTCTTTCTAGCCTCATTTGCGACTCTGTGCGCCGCGTCTGGACTTTCTGCGCAATTGTTCTATTTTTGTTCTCATGCTTGTTGCCGCGACTTGTCCTGATGTTTCAAACCGAACCTGGCCCTGCCCGCCTGCCTGTTTGCCCGCCAACCGGCTGGATCAGCCACCCGAAGGCGCGCGGGTGGCGGTGGCGGGTCTGGTAATCCTGCGACAGCGGCCCGGAACCGCCAAAGGGGTGATCTTTCTGACGCTTGAGGATGAGACGGGGATCGTGAACATCGTGGTCTGGCGCAAGATCTACGAACAATTCCGCCGCGCGGTGATCTCGGGGCGTTTGCTGAGGGTCACGGGCCGAATGCAGAAGGCCGACGCCGTGATCCATGTAATTGCGGAAGAGATCGAGGATATCTCGGGAATGCTGGATGTTCTGGTGCGGGGAGAGGGGTGATGTCTACAAAGGCGACAGCCTATCTGCCGATTACCACCGCCCCGAAGCGCCACCTCCGCCTGAACGCCCTCCGCCAAAACCACCACTGCTGCCGCTGTTATTGGAAACCTGTGCGATGTAATAGGAAAACTCTTCATTATACCCACAGTAAGAACATTCGACCCGGCGCACACCCGAGCCAGGCATTGAGGTGGTCGGCCGCAATATGACACGACGGCTCTGACGAATGCTGCGTTGACCACAGTTTGGGCATTTGCGGAAACGAGCCAGCACATCGCCCAAAAAATCGCGCCCTTTCATCACAACAACAAAGATTGCAAACGCCGCAAAAAGAAACAGTGGAAGTTCATCATCCTGAGATTTGACCGGGCTGTCTTCGCCGGCTCGAAATGGCATGATGATATCGTCGATGACTGCCTTTGTTCCCGTCTTGATCCCGCTAGGATAATCACCGTTTTTGAACGCCGGCAGGAAATCGCTGTTTACGATATGCCGAGCGGTAGAATCCCACGTCCGGGCATAGGCCGCCCCTAGTTCGATACGCATCTCGCGGTCGTCGCGCAAAACCAAAATCAAAACACCATCATTGCGTGTGGCGTTGCCGATTCCCCAGTTGTTGAACAGCCCGGTGGCAAACTGCTCAAGGGTTTGATTCTGAGAATAATCTGACTTTCTAGCAAGAGTTACCACAGTCATTTCGACGCCGGTCTCATGGCGCAGTCGATCAAGCTGTTTGGACAGAGACACCTCTTCAGGTGCAGCTAACAAATCAGCAAAATCGTTTACTGTCGTAGTTTGCGGATCCGGATAGGTTTGGGCCGCAGCTGCACTAGCGAAAAACAAAAGGAAAAGAATCAGTCTCATTTAAATCGAATTATTTCAACAATATGTTTGCATTTAGACGCGACAATTCATCGCTTGAACAAAACACTCTGCGCTTGTTTGCTACTGTGATCCCCACGCAGCTCGGCGTGTAGCGCGCGTCCGGCTTGAACGGCGGGGCGGGCGCTGACGGCCTCTAGCCAGCGGGTGAAGTGAGGCTTGTCGTCCAGAACCTGCTGTTGACCCTCCCAAAGGCTCGCCCAACCCCAGATCGACATATCCGCGATCGAGTAAAAATCACCCGCGACATACTCGTTCTCGGCCAGACGCCGATCCAGCACGCCGTAAAGCCGGGCGACTTCGGTCCGGTAGCGATCTTTGGCGTAGGGCAGGTCTTGCGGAGGCTCTAGGTTGGGGGCGTATTTCAGGAAGTGATGCGCCTGACCAGCCATGGGACCAACGCCGCCCATCTGCCACATCAGCCATTCTTCTACCGCAACCCTGTCCCGTTCGGTCGCGCCATAAAACCGACCGGACTTGCGTGCCAGATACATCAGGATCGCGCCACTTTCGAAAACCGTGATTGGCGAACCATCAGGCCCATCCGGATCGACGATCGCGGGCATGCGGTTATTGGGTGAGATCTTCAGAAACTCCGGATCGAACTGGTCACCCTTGCCAATATTGATCAGATGGGTGGTGTAGGGCAGCTCCATCTCTTCCAATGCGATGGAGGCTTTCCAACCGTTCGGGGTGGGCCAGAAATACAGGTCGATCATGATGTCTCCTCAAGCTGAGGGGATCATGAAGCTTTCTGAGCAAACGGCAAGAGGCCCTGTGGGCGGGGTAGGGCAAAAAACCGTGACCAGCGCCTGTGCGGTTTTTCGGGGATACCGTGTTTGAGCCTTTGCAGACTGAGGCGCTCGGGATCGCGCAGCAAGGCGTTGTAGACGCGCAGCACGCCGGGGCGCGTGTAGCTGGACCAATGGCAGATACGCCGGTCGGGCGCGGCGAGCGGGAAGATCAGCGCCGACAGGTGATCCACAGTGGCAGGGCAATCGATCTGCAATGTGACCGAGTTTGGTGCCGTCAGGCCCGCGCCAATGCTGAGATCACCACGACGGGGTGGCTGGATAAAGGTTTCATAAAGAAAGTCGAATAGATCGTTCTCGCGGCTGATGATGTTGATGAACTCAGCCGCGCGACCGGCAGGTGTGGTCAGGGCCGCGACGGTGCGGGATTGATAGGCAGCCCCGGTAAGAGAAATGATCCGGCTGAGCGCGCCGGGTGGAATGTGATGCAGAGCCTCCAGCGCCACTTCGATACCCATGGAATGGCCGATGAAATGGATCGGACGCTTTGGGTTCGAATGATGCACTTGACGAATGACGTCAGCCAGTACCTTGCCCGCTTCAACGGCACGACGTTGCGCTGACCAGAGCGGGCCCCGCGCGTCCCAACCAACGGCAATTGCAAGACCTTCGTTCTCAAACCCGCCACCAAAACCCAGATGTTGCGGCCAACTGGGGCTGTACCAGGGCATCGCCTTGGGATGCAGCGACAGAATATGCCGGTGTGGGCAGGCACCTGCATCGTCGGGCCGATACTTGTATCCGTGGGTCATGATAATGACTGGTCCGTCGGATTGCTGGGCCTCTTGCACAGCCTCGATCAGGGGTCGGGAACTACCATGCAACTCAGCACGTCCGTTGACAGCATTGATCCTGATTACTGGCATAGCTCTGCCCCATACAAGATGTTGTGGTGTCGCTTTGTCATGGCGCTATGACGTTTCCGTGAATGAACGATTACAGAACCGTGACGTTGCAGGTGTCGGGCTTGACGAATTCGCAACTGCGGCGTAAGGGCAACAACACCACGTGGCGATTTGTTACCGGATTGCGGGCCACGCTAAACAACACCGCTAAAAGGTCAGGATGAAAGGCCCCTTTCGCTTGACCGCGTCTGGGGTTT
This sequence comes from Ruegeria sp. AG1, assembly GCF_056541705.1. NCBI lineage: Bacteria > Pseudomonadati > Pseudomonadota > Alphaproteobacteria > Rhodobacterales > Roseobacteraceae > Ruegeria > Ruegeria sp. AG1. Next base: position 180,665 of record NZ_JBQFYU010000004.1, read on the forward strand.
TTTTGATGCGCCTCGGGGAGCGAGGCCGAAAGGAATGACATGAGCGAGAACTGGACCAAACGCACCCAAGCCGTCCATGGCGGCATCCGTCGCAGTCAGTACAACGAGGTGAGCGAAGCGATTTTCCTAACCCAGGGCTTCGTATACGACACTGCCGAGCAGGCCGAGGCCCGGTTCCTGGAGTGTGGCCCGGATGAGTTCATCTATGCGCGCTATGGCAACCCGACAGTATCGATGTTCGAACAGCGTATCGCGGCGCTGGAAGGGGCCGAAGATGCGTTTGCCACGGCGTCCGGCATGGCAGCTGTCAATGGTGCGTTGACCTCGATGCTGAAAGCGGGGGACCATGTGGTCTCGGCCAAGGCGCTGTTCGGATCGTGTCTGTTCATTCTGGAAAACATCCTGACCCGCTATGGTGTCGAGGTGACGTTTGTCGACGGCACAGATCTTGACCAGTGGGAGGCGGCGATCCGCCCGGACACAAAGGCCGTGTTCTTCGAATCCATGTCGAACCCGACGCTCGAGGTGATCGACATTACCGCCGTTGCGGAACTGGCCCATTCGGTCGGAGCTTTGGTTCTGGTGGACAACGTGTTCTCGACCCCGGTGTTCTCGCGCGCGGTCGAACAGGGCGCGGATGTGGTGATCTATTCGGCGACCAAACATATCGACGGGCAGGGCCGGGCGCTGGGTGGTGTGATCCTAGGCACCAAGGAGTTCATCCGAGGCACGGTCGAACCCTACATGAAGCATACCGGCGGAGCACTTAGCCCGTTCAGCGCTTGGATCATGCTGAAGGGTCTCGAGACGATGGCCTTGAGGGTCAACGCCCAGGCTGCAACGGCGCAGGCGGTGGCCGAGGCGCTGGAAGGTCACTCGGCGCTGGAACGGACGCTTTATCCGGGCCTGAAAACCCATGCGCAGAACGCTCTCGTGCAGACGCAGCTCGGGGGCAAGGGCGGAACCGTACTGTCTTTGGACATCAAGGGCGGCAAGAACGCAGCCTTTGCGTTTCTCAATGCGCTGACGATCCCGGTGATCTCGAACAATCTGGGGGATGCGAAATCCATCGCGACCCATCCGGCAACCACAACCCATCAGCGTCTGAGCGATGAGCAGAAAGAAGAACTGGGCATCACACCCGGTCTGATCCGCCTGTCCATTGGTCTCGAGGATGCGGACGATCTGTTGGCCGATATCCAACACGCGTTGGACGTCTCGCAGGGGCAGTAGAAAACGCCTCGAACTGGTGATGTTACAGGCAGAGAGGTGGTGCAACCTGCCTCTCTGATCCGCCGAGGTTGGCGTAAACTGTGTCGCTGCCGCGCGCAGAATGCCGGATTTACGCTGGGTTTTTTCGATCCATCCTGTTAATTGGCCCGTATCGGGTTAAACTGGATACTGAACTTCAGCCGTTTGAATTTCGACGGCCAACCGAGGAACCTCAGCCTATGAATGTTCACCCCCGTGACATCGACGACGCCCCAAACCGGGAACAGGCCGCAGAAGCGCTGAAATTGCTGCGGCAATGGGCCAAGACCGCGCCTGCGGCCGAGATCAGCCAGCTGGACCCGTCCTTGGCGCGGCTCGTGCCCGGCATGTCGGCGGTGAACTATCCGTCCCTGTCACGTGAATATCCCGAAGGTTTTGTCGCGGATGAGGCATATCGGGCCACATTGCCAGACCTGCAAAACGGCCCGTCCAGCCTGATCCGGGGGGCCAAGCAGCAGATCCAGCATGTGGGCATCTCGAACTTTCGCCTGCCGATCCGTTTTCACCGCAAAGATGGGGACGACCTGACGCTTGAGACTTCGGTCACCGGCACAGTGAGCCTTGAGGCAGAAAAGAAGGGCATCAACATGTCCCGTATCATGCGGTCCTTCTACAAACACGCCGAGCGGACCTTCAGCTTTGAGGTGATGGAGGCTGCGCTAAGCGACTATCTGACCGACCTCGACAGTTTCGACGCGCGTCTGCAGATGCGCTTTTCCTATCCGGCCAAGGTCAAAAGCCTGCGTTCTGGCCTCGAGGGTTACCAGTATTACGACATCGCGCTGGAGCTGATCGAACAGAACGGTGTGCGCCAGAAGATCATGCATCTGGACTATGTCTATTCGTCGACCTGTCCTTGCTCGTTAGAACTGAGCGAGCATGCCCGGTCGCAGCGCGGACAGTTGGCGACGCCGCACTCGCAGCGCTCGGTCGCGCGGATTTCGGTACTGGTGGATTGCGACGCCGACTGCCTGTGGTTCGAAGACCTGATCGAGCTGTGCCGCCGTGCGGTTCCGACGGAAACACAGGTCATGGTCAAGCGCGAGGATGAACAGGCCTTTGCCGAACTGAACGCGGCCAATCCGATCTTTGTCGAAGACGCTGCGCGCCTGTTCTGCGCCGAATTGCTGGCCGATCATCACGTGGGCGATTTCCGTGTGATCGCCAGCCATCAGGAAAGCCTGCACAGCCATGATGCAGTCTCGATCCTGACGGAAGGGCCCACATTTGCGACCTCCAGCCTTGATCCGCGTCTGTTCACGACCTTATTCCACGTGGGTTAACCCTCCGGAGATGCGGAAAATTTAGCCGCGCCCTCTCAAAAACAGCGCTTTTTCGCCGCAATGCAGCAAAACCTGCTGCGTCTGCGTGGTAAATGGGCTATCAAGGCAGGGAATGCAGCTGCCGCTTGCCCGTTATAAAACGGGTGTGCCGCCCCCGGAAGGAAGCCGAGACGTGCGACGCCTTGGACTGCAAGACCCCGCCAACCGCCCGAGTGATCGGCGCGGACTGGGCATCCCTCTCTCAGTGTTCCGGCTGCATCGCTTTTACAGGAGAGACATGTCATGAACCCAATTTCCCAACCGTTGGAGCTACAGGCGGCTGCAATGCGCGTGGCTGGATACGCCGTGGTCAGCCAGATGAAGATTATGCAGATCATGGCCCTGTCGGCCATGGAACTGCCGATGGCGCCCTTGCACGCGCTGCGCAACACGGCATCGGAGCCAGCGCCGGCCAAACCTGCAGCAAAACGTGCGACGGCACCTAAACCTGTTGCCAAACCGGCTGCAAAACCTGCTCCGGCCAAGCGGGCCTCGACTGCCAAGAAGGCGCAGCCCAAACCCGCCGTGTCGAAGCCTAAGGCCGAACCGGTTGCAAAATTCACCGCCAATCCGCGCCCGGCGGCAAAACCTGCAGCCGCCAAAGTTGCCCCCGCACCTGCAACGCCTAAACCGGCGGCTAAGGCTGCGCCGGCGGCAGCAAAGCCCAAACCGGTTGCTAAGGCTACCCCAGTAGCAGCAAAGCCCAAAACAGTTGCCAAGGCAGCGCCTGCACCGGCGACATCCAAACCCGCGGCCAAGGCTGCCCCTGAGCCCGCAACACCTAAACCTGCGGCCAAGGCAATTCCGGCAAAAACCGTGGCTAAAAAGGCGGCACCGGCCAAAACTCCGGCGGCCCCCAAGACTGCGCCAAAACCCGCGGCCAAGGCACCAAGTGCGGCACCGGCCAAAGCGGCTGCAGCGACGACAGAGTCCCCTAAACCGGCCCCTCGCAAGACGCGCGCGCCGTCTAAACCGCCCGCGATGCCCAAGGTCGTAGCGAAATCCGACGAGTAATCGGGGTCATCTGCTTGACACGGTCGGGCTGGCGCGCCAACGCTGCGCGTCATGATGGATCTTCGCCCGGTCGGATATGTGATTGGAATGCTGGTCGCCATTCTGGGGGCGACCATGCTGCTGCCTATGCTTGCCGACATGATCGAGGGGCGGGGCGAGTGGCATGTCTTTCTTGAAAGCGCGATCATCACCGTTCTGACCGGCGTTGTCCTTGCGCTGAGCTGCGCCAATGGTGTGGGCGAAGGTCTGACCATCCGTCAGACCTTTTTGCTGACCTCGGGTGTCTGGGTGGCACTGCCGGTGTTCGGAGCAATTCCGTTTCTGTTTGGCGAGACCGAGCTGCGCTTTGTCGACGCGTATTTCGAAGCGATGTCGGGCCTGACCACCACCGGATCGACCGTGATTTCGGGGCTCGATGACCTGCCACAGGGCCTACTGTTGTGGCGAGGGATCCTGCAATGGCTGGGCGGCATCGGGATCATCGTTGTCGCTATGGTGTTCCTGCCTGAGCTGCGGGTCGGTGGTATGCAAATCTTCCGCTCGGAAGGGTTTGAAACCATGGGGAAAATCCTTCCCCGCGCGCAGGAGATCGCGGGCCAGATCTCGCTGATCTACGTGTTCCTGACACTGGCCTGTGGCCTTGTCTATGCGGCCGTCGGGATGGGGTTCTTTGACGCGACAGTCCACGCCATGACCACCATCGCAACGGGGGGATTTTCGAATTACGACAGCTCGTTTGCAACCTTCAGCGGCCCGGCGGAATACGCGGCCTCGGTCTTTATGATCCTCGCGGCATTGCCGTTCGTGCGCTATGTGCAACTGGCCAATGGCAACACCTCGTCGCTATGGCAGGACAGTCAGATCCGCGCCTTTCTGGCAACCATTCTCGTACTGGTCGTCTTGATGTCCGTGTTCCTGACCTCGGTCTTTCCGCACCATTGGGAAAGGGCCCTGCGCGAGTCGTTGTTCAACATCACCTCGATCATCTCGGGCACCGGCTACGCCAGTGTGGACTACATGCTGTGGGGTAGCTTCCCGATCATGCTGTTCTTCCTCATCGGCCTGATCGGAGGCTGCGCCGGATCGACCGCCTGTTCGATCAAGGTGTTCCGTTATCAGCTTCTGTTTGCATCGATCAAAACGCAAATCCGACGCATTCGATCACCGCATGGGGTGTTCGTACCGCTCTATGACGGGCGCCCCGTCAGTCGGGACGTTCTGACCTCGGTCATGAGCTTTTTCATGTTCTTCGTCCTGTCGATGGGGATTTTGTCCTGGGCGCTGGCGCTGACCGGGCTGGACTTCATCACATCCGTTTCGGGTGCTGCGACAGCGCTGGCCAATGTCGGACCGGGCCTAGGGAACCAAATTGGCCCGGCGGGTAATTTTGCCGGTCTAAACGACACCGCAAAATGGCTGTTGACCGCAGGCATGCTGGTCGGCCGGCTTGAGTTGCTGGCCGTTTACGCAATCTTTACCGTCCAATTCTGGAGAGACTGATGAAAAGACCCCTTGGCGCGCAAATCTCCCATATGCTGAGGGATCGCGGCGTGGATGTGATTTTCGGCATTCCCGGCGTCCATAATCAAGAAATGTACCGCGGCATTGAAGAGGCCGGGATCACCCATGTGCTGGCCCGGCATGAGCAGGGCGCGGGTTTCATGGCCGATGGCTATGCGCGGGCGACAGGCAAGCCGGGCGTTGCCTATGTGATCACCGGTCCGGGGCTGTGCAACATCATGACACCGATGGGGCAGGCCTATAGCGACTCGGTCCCGATGCTGGTGCTGTCATCCTGTCTGGATGAGACGCAGGCGCAGCGCGGTCAGTTGCATCAGATGAAGGACCAGCAAGGCGCAGCGGGTACTGTCACGGATTGGTCGGCGCAAGCGAACACTGCGCAGGCTGCCTATGGTCTGGTTGAGCGCGCGTTTGAGGAATTCGAACTTTCTCGTCCGCGGCCAAAGCACATACAGGTGCCGATTGCACAGCTTGAGGGCGATGCGGATCCCGCGCCATTCCCGAACCAACCGGCCTTGCGCCCCAAGGTGTTTGCCCCGGACGTCGCGCCGGTTGTGTCCTTGTTGAACATTTCCAAACGGCCCTTGTTCATTCTGGGGGGTGGCTGCCGGTCCAACGAATGGCGGCAAATTCTGACGCAGCTGGGTGCAGCTTGTTTCACGACTTACGCAGGGCGTGGCATGGTTGGGGCGAACTATCCTCTGGATTTTGGGTCGATGCTGCCTCGGCCCGGCAGCGCCGAGGTGATCGCCTCAGCCGATCTGGTGATCGCTGTTGGGGCCGAGTTGGGCGAGGTTGATCTCTGGAGAGAAGAGCTTGGCCATTCGGCGCATCTGGTCCGCGTCGACTTGGACCCCGAGGTCCTGTCCGACCGCCACCGCTCCGCCGTCAAAATTCAGGCCGACAGTGCCAGCTTTGCCCGCGCCTTGTGGGCTGTCACCGAAAGCGCCAAACCTGCGACAGGCTGGACGGCTGAGGAAGTTGCCGAGGCGCGCGCCCGTTGGCGGGCCGAGGTCGATGCTGAGCGCCCGCGTATCGTGCCCGTCGCTGATGCGCTACGCGCCGCGATGCCTGCCGACACCATGATCTATTCCGACATGACCCAATTCGCCTATGCCGCGAAAGAGGTCTGGGATATGGCCTATCCCCATCATTGGCACCATCCGACCGGCTTTGGCACATTGGGCTACGCTTTGCCTGCCGGTATTGGGGGCGCGGTGGCGCGGCGGGGACGGCCAACGGCGGTAATCGCCGGGGACTATGGGTTCCAGTACACGATGCAAGAACTGGGCGTGGCGGTGGAACTGGGCCTGCCGTTGCCGATTATCCTCTGGGACAACGGCAAGCTGAAAGAGATCGAGGACAGCATGGTCCGCAGTCAGATTGCGCCTAACGCTGTTGTGGCGCGTAATCCTGATTTCTGCAAACTGGCCGAGGCGTTCGGGGCGCTATCCAGAGCGCCGAAAACTGTGGATGAGATGCAGGAGGCGGTAAACGCCGCGTTTCAGGCCTCGGGACCGACATTGATCTACGTGACGCCGGACATTCTTTAGTCGGGAAACTGGAAAGCCGCCGCGCAGATGCGCAGCGGCTTTTCAAAATTTTAGACGCTTTTAGTCCCAGCAATGCACCAGAACAGTCATCCCATTGGCGCGGCGGCTCAGCTCGTTGGGTGAGATTTCAGCCGTCTCTTGTGCCGCTTGACCCGTGATACCTGCTTGGGTCAGGACGTCGTTCAGCCCTTCGGTCGAAACCGCCAGACTGACCGAGCGGGGCAAGGTGCGGTCTTCGGACGGGGAGGGCAGCAGCATGCCAACCACGCTGCCACTGTCGTCAAAGACCGGACCACCGGCATCGCCCGGTTGGGCGGCCAGAGCAAGACGTTTCACACCGGATTCACCGTTCAGGCCGCGCACGTCCGCGATTTGGCCGAAGGTCAGCGTTGGCGCGCCCAAAGCCCCTTCGTAAGAGAAGCCTGAGACCGCGACCTCGGACTGAATACGCGGTTGATCCGTGCGGAACTCGGCCACGTTGATCGGGGCAAGCGACTTGCGCGGACGCAGGACGGAAACACCCAGATCGGCATCCGTCCAGGCCACTTGAAGCTCCTGATCGCCGTCCAGCGTGACACGGCTGCAGCTGTCGGCGGCCTCGGATACGGTCAGGACGGTGCCGGACGCATCCGCAAAGAAGCCCGAGCGAGACAGGCGCGGTTTGCGAACCTGAAGGCCCGAGACCAGATCGACGCGCTGCTCAGCATCTGCGCCTGCGCTGGAATCCAGAACCGCGTCGGTGGTGGCAAAGCTGGCCTTCATCGCAGCCAGAACACGGGCACGGCGGGCCTCATCGCCCTCGGGCCAGACCAGCGTGAAGCCTTTGATCTTGCCATCTTTCAGCGCCGCTTCGGTGTAAGAGACGATGCCTTTGCCGCGCCCTTCCAGAGTAAAGCGATCACCGCGCAGCTCTCGTGGGCCAACCAGCGGCACGATTTCCAGCGACTGCATGACCTCATACAGCGCGCGCAGGGTGGATTTACTGCCCTCCTGACTGATCAGCAGCGCCTGTGCGTTCAGGTCGGATGTGCTTTGGAAATGCGCAAAAGGGGCCTCATAGCGGTCAAAGGCAATGGCCACCAAAGGCAGATCAACCGAGATACCGGCCTGATCGTCCGTGTATCGCGCCATCCCGACGCTGATCAGCGGAGCGTTATAGTCCTCGATCAATGCGGCGCGCTGGACAGTGGTCAGAACGCCGGTCGCCTCATATCCGTTGAAGCTCTGCCAGTCGGACATGGAACGGCGCGTACCTTGGCCGAAGGCTCCGTCGATGGTCGAGTTGTAGAATCCGGCAGCCTGAAGTGCAGTCTGTAGGTCTTTGCGTTCCTGCGACGTGAGCAAACGTTCGGATTGTAACGCCTGCGAGCGGGTTTCATCCGACGGCTGCGGGGTTGCGTCTGACAGCGTGTCGACAGTGAGCTGTTCGGGTTCGACCGGTGGAACAAGGGTGCCACGGTTCAGCACATTTGCCCCGATCGGCCAGTACTGCTGCCGCAGGGAACTTGAGAAGGTGATGAAACTGTCGCGAGGAATTTGTCCTTCGGCGCGGTAAACCCGCAGCACCTGTTCCGCGTCGCTGCGCAGGTAGGGGCCGATCACAATGGCGTACCAACCGCTGCCCAGGCGAAAGCCGTTCACGTCAGGCAGTGCGCGGGCGTAATCCTGCGCACGATCCTGTGCCTCACGCAGGGATGGCTGCGCCTCGACCTGAACCCAGACGCCCTGATCTTGCTGGGCGGTTGCGGCGCGCAGGCCGACCAATAGAAACAATAAAATTGCCGTAAATACTCGTGTCATTTTCTGCCCGTTTATGCAGTTTTGATGCTTTTGCTCAGAATACCCGATTTCGGGTGGCGAAAGCCATGGCGAGAATGCGGGGAATTTGCGGTGTGGCAGCGCAGATACAGCAGGGACCTATTGGCCCGTTGACGCCCCTCGGCCCCTTGCATAGGAAGGGCCAAACCCATCGGAACCGGGCGCAGGCGCGCCTAAAGGGAATGTCATGACCGATCAGTCCAGCGCACCTCGTTCTTTTCAGGAGATCATCCTGCGGCTTCAGACCTATTGGGCCTCGAAAGGCTGTGCGATTTTGCAGCCTTATGACATGGAGGTCGGGGCAGGGACGTTCCACCCGGCGACAACCCTGCGCGCGCTGGGGTCCAAGGCATGGGCTGCGGCCTATGTTCAACCCTCGCGCCGTCCAACCGACGGGCGGTATGGTGAGAACCCGAACCGTCTGCAGCACTACTATCAGTATCAGGTTCTGATCAAACCCAGCCCGCCGGACCTGCAAGAACTGTATCTGGGCAGCCTCGAGGCCATCGGCATCGACATGGAGCTGCATGACATCCGTTTTGTCGAGGACGACTGGGAAAGCCCGACCCTCGGCGCTTGGGGCCTAGGGTGGGAGGTCTGGTGCGACGGCATGGAAGTCAGCCAGTTCACTTATTTCCAGCAGGTCGGTGGTCATGATTGCACGCCGGTCTCCGGGGAACTGACCTATGGTTTGGAGCGTTTGGCGATGTATGTGTTGGGCATCGACCATGTGATGGACATGCCGTTCAACGACCCTCAGTCCCCAAGCCCGCTGACATACGGTGACATCTTCAAGCAGACCGAAGAGGAATACGCCCGCTGGAACTTTGATGTGGCCAACACCGAGGTTCTGCTGCGTCATTTCGAAGAGGCCGAGGCCGAATGCGCCACCATTCTGGCGCAACAGCATCATGATCCAAAAACAGGCAAGCGCATCGTGATGGCGCACCCTGCCTATGATCAGTGCATTAAGGCCAGCCACATCTTCAACCTGCTGGACGCGCGCGGGGTGATCTCGGTGACCGAACGGCAGGCGTACATCGGCCGTGTCCGGGCGCTGGCCAAGCAATGCGCGGATGCGTTTGTCCTGACTGAGGCCGCCGGGTACGAGGCCTGATGCAGCGTTCAGGCCAATCCGGGCAGCAATGCCTTGAGGCCGTCAGAAATCATGCCGATGGCAATGGCCGAGAGGATCATACCCATGAAGCGGCTCATGATGACGCGTGCGTTGCTCGAAAGACGATTGGACAGCCATGGGGCATTCCAGAACGTAACCAGAAGCAAGGAGACGACGGTCAGGAATACACCTGCGAAAACAACAGCTTCAAGCGGCTTGTTGACGTGATGAGCGTACAGGATCAGGGTTGTGATGGTGCCCGGACCGACCAGAATGGGAAAGGCCAGCGGGTAGAACGCGACTGTGTCAGGCGCAGGATAGGCCTCTTTTTCTCCGTCCGTCCCGTGATGCGAGGTGCTTTCGTTGCCGTTCAGCATGTTCAGGCCGATCATCAGCACAACCAACCCTCCGGCGACGCGCAGATGGTCCACGCTGATTCCGAACAGGCTCAGCGTCTGACTGCCAATGGCTGCGAACGCGCCGCCCAGGACCAGACAGTAGAGCGCGGTTTTGACTGCGACTTTACGTTGATCCGCAGGGGGCAGGTCCTGCGTAACACTCAGGAACACAGGCAGGTTGGTGATCGGGTTCATGATCGCAAACAGTGCACCAAAGAACCCAACGGCGAGGGTCGATTCCATGAAAACACCCTTGTGGTTTCCAGTTTCCACCCGAAACCTGTCCGATTTTTCAGGAACTTGAAAGAGGCAGCCTAAGACAATGACGGGAAAATTGCTTGCGATCATTCTGGGGCTTTCGGCTGTGATGGCCGGGGCGGGCATGTATTACCTGCAAGTCTACGGCTTTTATTATGAGGTCGAACCGAAGCCCGGACAGGACGTCGCCCTGTTGCCTGTGGATGGCGAAACTCCCCAGCCGATTGCCTATTCTTCTTTCCAGGCGATTGATGCCGATAGCTCTCCGATCCGGTATCGAGCCTGTTTCAACACTGATCTCTCCGAAGAACAGCTGTCCGGCTTCGTGCCTGCTGAGAATGCAGAGCCCCTGACAGCTCCGGGTTGGTTTGATTGCTATGATGCGGCCGCCGTGGCCGAAGCGTTGAAAACCGGGCAGGCGCAGGCCTACATGAGCGCGAAGAATATCCACTACGGAGTCGACCGCATTGTCGCGATCACTGAAGATGGGCGGGGCTTTGTCTGGCATTCCCTGAACAATTGCGGTGAAAAAGCCTATGATGGCACCGTGGTCGGCGAGGAATGCCCACCCAGACCGCAGCAGTAAGGAGACCGCCATGCAGCACGTCGTCGAAATCCCCGAGTTTCTGACGGCGACCTTAGGTTTTGCCGTTTACCTGCTTGGCGCACGGATCAATGATCGCGTCGCCGCACTTCGCAATTTCAACATCCCCGAACCCGTGACCGGAGGGTTGCTGGCTTCGTTTGCCGTTCTGGCGCTGTATTTGATATTCGATCTTGAACTCGCATTCGAGCTGGGTACGCGGGATTTTCTACTGGTCGTATTTTTTGCCGGGATCGGATTGAATGCACGTCTGTCGGACCTGATTTCGGGCGGTAAGCCACTATTTTTGCTTCTGATCCTAACCCTTGTGACGATCGTTATGCAAAACGTGATCGGTGCGGTTGGCGCTTCCATGTTTGGTTATCCGGCGCAGGCGGGTGTTCTGTTCGGCTCGGCGGCGCTGATCGGAGGGCACGGGACCGCAATCGCATGGGCGCCCGAAGTTGCGCGGGCGACAGGGTTGGAAAGCGCGACCGAGCTGGGCGTTGCCGTTGCAACGCTGGGTTTGGTTCTGGCCGCCCTGGTTGGTGGACCGATTGCGCGGTTGCTGGTTGAAGGGCGCAATCTCAGCCCCGACCGTCCAGACGAAGGGCCCAGTGTCGGACTGCCGGACGAAAAAGAGGGCAAATCGCTCGATATCGACCACTTGTCGATCATGCGCATTTTGCTGCATCTAAACCTCGCGATCATTGCGGGCTATTCTCTGAACGAAGCGATCTCGGCTGCTGGTCTCAAGCTGCCGCTGTTTGTGCCGTGTTTGATCATGGGAATCGTCATCGCCAATGTACGCGCCTTAGTGGCACCGTCGGCCCCACCGGTATCGCGCACGCCATCGCTGGCGTTGATCTCGGAATTCGCCTTGGGCGCGTTTCTGGCCATGTCCCTCATGAGCCTTCAGCTTTGGACCATCGCCGAGCTTGGCATGGCCATTGTCGTCATCATGTCCGCCCAGACCCTGTTCACGGTGGTTTTCGTGCTGTGGGTGCTGTTCCCGGTCATGGGCTCAAATTACCGCGCCGCGGTGTTGGCTGCAGGGTTTGGAGGCTTCGCTTTGGGCGCGACCCCCACTGCTATTGCGAATATGACCGCAGTAACCAAGCGATATGGCCCATCGCCTATTGCCTTTATCGTGCTGCCCCTTGTATCCGCATTCTTTGTGGATATCGCCAATGCCATCGTCATCCAGACGATCGTAAATTTCTAAGGACCGAAAATGCCCGACCTGCTGATCGAACTGTTTTCCGAGGAGATCCCCGCGCGTATGCAGACTCGCGCCGGTGAGGACCTGAAAAAGCGGATCACCGATGGTTTGGTCGAGGCCGGTTTGACCTATGCCTCTGCCGCCGCCCGGACGACGCCGCGCCGACTGACCTTGGCAGTCGAAGGGTTGCTGGCGGAAAGCCCCACGATCCGCGAGGAACGCAAAGGCCCCAAGGTCGGGGCACCTGACAAAGCGATCGAAGGCTTCCTGCGCGGTGCTAGTTTGACCCGTGACCAGCTAGAGGAACGCGACACCCCCAAAGGTGCGGTTTATTTCGCCCAGATCGAAAAGCCCGGACGCCCGGCGGCAGAGATCGTGGCCGAGGTGCTTGAGGCCACGATCCGCAACTTTCCATGGCCTAAGTCGATGCGCTGGGGCTCCGGCCCGATGCGATGGGTGCGGCCTCTGCACTCGATCCTGTGCATTCTGACCTATGAGGCGGGCGCGCAAGTCGTTCCGCTTGAGGTCGAAGGCATCACCTCCGGCGACACGACCGAGGGTCACCGGTTCATGGCTCCGAACCGCTTTGCCGTTACCTCGTTCGAGGATTACGCCGCCAAGCTGAAACGCGCCTTTGTGGTGCTGTCGCCTGAGGAACGCGCCGAGCATATCTGGAACGACGCCCAGAACATGGCCTTTGCCGCTGGTCTGGAAGTGGTCGACGACAAGGGCCTGCTGGCCGAGGTCGCTGGTCTGGTCGAATGGCCCGTAGTGCTGATGGGGCAGATCGACGACGAATTCCTCGATCTGCCGCCCGAGGTGCTGCAGACCTCAATGAAAGAGCATCAGAAGTTCTTTTCCGTGAGGAACCCCAAAACCGGTCGGATCGAGCGCTTCATTACCGTCGCCAACCGCGAAACTGCCGACAATGGCGCGACGATTCTGGCCGGGAACCAGAAGGTCCTTTCGGCCCGTCTGGCGGATGCCAAGTTCTTCTGGGAGAACGACCTACGCGTCGCCAAATCGGACGTCGCCCAATGGACCTGCGCGCTGGAGAATGTGACCTTCCACAACAAGCTGGGCACACAGGCGGAGCGCATCGACCGCATCGCCGCACTGGCCCGTGAACTGGCGCCTGTGACCGGAGCGGATGCAGATCAGGCAGAGAAAGCCGCGCGTCTGGCAAAGGCCGACCTGAGTTCCGAGATGGTCTATGAATTCCCCGAACTTCAGGGGCTTATGGGTCGCTATTACGTCGAAGCCGCAGGCGAGGACGCCGCCGTGGCCGCCGTGGCACAGGACCACTACTCGCCGCTTGGCCCGTCAGATGACGTGCCGACCGCACCGCTTTCGGTGACTGTGGCGCTGGCCGACAAGCTGGACACGCTGACCGGGTTCTGGGCGATTGATGAGAAGCCGACCGGTTCGAAAGACCCGTTTGCTCTGCGTCGTGCCGCATTGGGTGTAACTCGATTGATACTCGAAAACGATCTGCGGCTGTCTTTGGATCGGTTCTTTGACAGCCAACTGATACGAGCAGAAAGCGCAATCAATGAGGCGCTGCCGGAGGCTAACGTTCTTGATCTATTGGAAGAAATCGCCGAACGAGGTGTCTTTGGCGCTGCATTCCAGACCGTAAGAGACAGAGTAGACGATTTGCCTGCTACGGCCTTTCTTGAACTTGAGAAAAAGGTCCCAGACGCATCTGACGATCTTCTGTCGTTCTTCCACGACCGCCTCAAAGTCTTCCTCCGCGATGAGGGCATCCGCCACGACATCATCGATGCCTGTATCGCGATGGAGGCTAATGACGACCTCAACTTGCTGGTCAAACGCGCCCGTGCTCTAAACGCGGTGATCGCGACCGAGGATGGGGAAAACCTCGTGCAGGGGTTCAAGCGGGCCAACAACATTCTGACGCAAGCCGAAGAGAAGGACGGGGTCGAATACTCCTACGGCGCGGATGTGAAATTCGCCGAGACCGACAGCGAAAAGGCTCTGTTCTCGGCGCTTGACGCGGCACAGGCGCAGATTGATCCGGCGCTCAAGGCCGAGGATTTCCCGACCGCCATGGCAGCGATGGCCGCGCTGCGCGGGCCGGTGGATGCGTTCTTTGAGGATGTGCAGGTCAACACCGACAATGACATCCTCCGCCGCAACCGTCTGAACTTGCTCAGCCAGATCCGCACGGTCTGTTCCAGCGTTGCCGATCTGACCAAGATCGAAGGCTAAAGGCCCGGGCGCGCGGATTTGCGCGCCCAGATCACCCTTGCGCGACGGGCGCATGGGCCTATGCTGCGGTGAAACCAAAAGGTGCCGCAGTGCAGAATAATCCGCATACAACGCTCATCACGTCCACCGCGCCCGTTGCCCCGCACACCCATGGGGGGCGGGCAAAGTGCCTGCAACGTCTGGTCCGGTTGGAGATGCCGGTGCCGCGCACGGTCGCGTTGTCTTTTGACGCGGTGCAGCGCATCGCCGAAGGACAAATCCCCGATCTGGCCGCAATCCTCGAGCAATTCGAGCCGACGGCCTTGTTGTGTGTGCGTCCCAGTTCCGAGGACCCCGATTGGGGCGGCCCCGGTGCGGTTCTGAATATCGGTATGAACGAAGCGCGGTTTGCCGAGCTGTCGAACTCGATGGGTGATGAGCCTGCCGCCGCCATGTATCTGCGCTTTGTGCAAAGCTATGCGATACATGTGGCGCGTTTGGATGCGGATGTGTTCGACGAGATCGACGAGGATGGTGTCGCGGGGTTGAAGCGTACTCTGCACGCCTATGAGGACGAGACCGATGAGGTTTTCCCTGAGGATCGCGGTGAGCAGTTGATTGGCGTTTTGCGCTCGATGGCGCGGGCGTGGGATGGCACCTCAGCGCGCCTGTTACGTCAGGCCAAGGGCGCTCCGGCCGATGCGGGGTTGGGGCTCGTCATCCAAGAGATGATCCCGGGCGTCGGGCAGGGCGAATGCGGCTCGGGCGTGTTGCAACTGGTGGATCCGACCACCGGGATGCCTCAGATCACCGGACGGTATCTGAGCCAGAGCCAGGGGCGGGATGCGTTGGGCGAAGACGTCTCGGCGCTTTATCTTGAGAAAGACCCGAGGGGGCCGTCGCTGGAAGAAGTGGCTCCTAGTGCATTTGCTGATTTGAAAGCACAGGCCGCTTTGATGCGCGAGAAGCTGCGCGAGGAAATGCAGGTAGAATTCGTGATCCAGAACGGCAATGTGCATATTCTGGACGGCGTGCGCGTTCAGCGGACCTCGCGCGCGGCGATGCGGATTGCAGTGCGGTTGGCTGAAGACGGTATTATCCCGCCACAAGAGGCGGTGATGCGCGTGGACCCTCATGCCCTGAATGAGCTGCTGCACCGGCAAGTCCACCCCGAGGCCGAGCGGGATGTGCTGACCACCGCGATTGGTGCAAGTCCGGGGGCGTCGACCGGCAAGATCGTGTTTACAGCCGCCGAGGCGCAAGCCAGCGCCGCGCGGGGCGAGGCCTGTGTTCTGGTGCGCCGCGAAACCTCTCCCGAGGATGTGCGGGGCATGCATGCCGCCGTTGCCGTTCTGACCGAAAAGGGCGGGATGACCAGCCATGCCGCCGTGATCGGTCGTGGTTTGGGTTTGCCCTGTATCGTCGGCGCGTCCGAGATGCGGTTCCAGACCAAGAAGAAAATGCTGACGACCCCGGATGGGCGAGTGTTCAAGACCGGAGACGTTCTGACGATCGACGGAAGCTCGGGGCAGGTTCTGGCGGGACAGCCCGAGATGCTCGAGGCTGCGCTGGACGACTGTTTCCAGACGCTCATGGGCTGGGCCGACGCCGAGCGGGATATCGAGATCCGCGCCAATGCCGATACCCCTGCGGATGCGCAGACCGCGCGGAACTTTCAGGCGCAGGGCATCGGTTTGTGCCGGACCGAGCATATGTTCTTTGACCCCGGTCGCCTGATCGTGATGCGCGAGATGATCTTTGCGCAGACCTCCTCGGGTCGTGCCGCCGTGTTGGAGCGTTTGCTGCCCATGCAACGCGACGATTTCGTGCAGCTTTTCCGTATCATGGAGGGGCAACCGGTGTGCATTCGTCTGTTCGACCCACCGCTGCACGAATTCCTGCCCACCACCCGCGGCGGCCAGCGCGAACTGGCCGAAGCGCTGGATCTGCCTGTCTCGGATGTAGAGCGTCGTGTCTCCGCAATGACCGAATACAACCCGATGCTGGGTCTTCGCGGGGTTCGCCTGGGTGTTACGGTGCCCGAAATCTACGACATGCAGGCCCGCGCGATCTTTGAAGCCACGCTTGAGGCCCGCAAGAACGGTGCACCGGTCGTGCCTGAGGTGATGATCCCGCTGGTTTCGGCCAAGCGAGAGGTCGAGCTGGTAAAATCTCGCATCGACTCGGTGGCGGCCGCTGTCGCAGCTGAAAAGGGGCAGGAGTTCGAATACCGCCTCGGTGTGATGGTCGAAACGCCGCGCGCCTGCCTGCGCGCTGAAGAGATTGCACCCAACACCGCTTTCTTAAGCTTTGGAACCAACGACCTGACCCAGATGACCTATGGTCTTTCACGCGACGACGCGGGGCGTTTCATGTCGGCCTATGTCCGGCAGGGGGTGTTCACCGAAGACCCGTTCCATGTTCTGGACGCGGACGGGGTGGGCGAATTGCTCAAGCTCGGGTCTGAAAGGGGGCGCGCGGCCCAACCCGATGTGACCCTTTCGGTCTGTGGAGAACACGGCGGAAACCCCGAATCAATCGCCATTTGCCGCGATCTGGGCTTCGACTATGTGTCCTGCTCTCCGTTCCGAGTACCGGTCGCTCGGCTGGCTGCCGCTCAACTGGCAATTTCGTCCAGACTTGGGGGTTGACAGCAGCCTGAAACCCCATGATTAGTGGTCAATAAGCGAACTTGTGGCGGAATTGTTTTTCCCCACGAGCGAATTTCCACTTGTATTTGCCTCTGATCTGGACCTTTGCGCAAGACTGCGCTAAATGCCTCGTCGCGCCCGCCGGGGGAGGGTTTGGCGCGTGAAGTGCCTGTGCGAGGTTATCTGATGCTACGTTACATAATGGCTGTTGCCACATTGGCGGCAACCGTGCTGCCGAGTGCGTCCTACGCTGAGAGGGAAGCTACGGATGCCAATAAGAAAGAACTAGTTGCCCGCAGTGAATTGCCGGGGCAGAGCTTTCGGGACTATCTGAAATTGTTCCAGCCGCGTAAAGTGGTGGAACCGATCAAAGTGTCCTATTCTAAGGATTGGCTGGACCAACAGCCCAAAGCGTCCGGAGATGAAGGCTGGAAATGCCTGTCAGAGGCGCTGTATTTTGAAGCCCGCGGCGAAAGCGTGCGCGGTCAGTTTGCAGTGGCCGAGGTTATCCTGAACCGGGTCAAGAGCAGCCGCTTTCCCGATAGCCTTTGCGGTGTGATCCGTCAGGGGACCGGTAAAAAGTACCAGTGCCAGTTCACCTATACATGTGATGGCCGCAAGGAAGTGATCCACGAGAAGAAAGCCTTTGAGCGTGTCTCGAAAGTCGCCCGCGCGGCGATGGATGGCGTTGCCAAAGAGCTGACTGAAGGGGCGACCCACTATCATACCACTGCGGTCCGCCCGTCCTGGGCGCGGGTCTATAAACAGACGGCGCAGATTGGCGTTCACATCTTCTACCGTCACAATTACCGCACTGCGAGCAACTGAAGCAGGACCGGCGCTGCGTCTTGAAACCAAGGCGCAGCGTATACCATTGCACGCAGAAAAAGCGTCGAAATCAGCAGTTGGAATGGCGTTTGTATGAATGCTATAGGCCCTCGAAACGCCTAGACTGGGCGAATGTTTCAACGAGCCCAAGAAGGCCTGACCCATGAGTTCTGAAATCCGCCTCGCTTTTGCGCACCCCTCTGAACGGTCCGAGGCGACCTCGCCCAGAGGGCCTTTGGATCGCATCTCGTTGCGTGATCATACTGTCGAGGTCGAGATCGGTGCCTTTCAGGCCGAACGCGGCACGACCCAGCGTATCTGTTTCAATATCGTGGTTGAGGTGCGTCCGCTGACCTCGGATATTGACGACGATGTGGATCGTATCCTGTCCTATGACCGCGTGACCGAGGCGATTGCCTATGAACTGGCGGCCGAGCGTCTGAACCTGTTGGAAACGCTGGCCGAACGCGTGGCCGAACGTATCCTGCTGGAGCCGCAAGCGGTTCGCGTTTTTGTCCGGATCGAAAAGCTGGATCGTGGCCCCGGTGCGCTTGGGGTCGAGATCGTGCGCGGCAAGGACGCCGTACACCACGACGTCGTCGAAGAGGAACGCCCGCATCCGCGTCTTGTCTTCCTGTCGAATGAGGCGATGGTCTCGGATAATTTGACCGGCTGGATCGATCAGTTGGAAAACCGTCAGCGTCCCTTGATCCTGTGTGTCGGGGCCTCGGACCTTCCGGTGCCGCAGACCGGTCACGCTATGACCCAGCGCCGCATCGACCTGTTGTCGATCGAACAGAACGCGTGGGTTCTGGCCGCGCGTGATCATCGCTGCGTGGTCGTCTCGACCCGAACCGAACTGGACTGGGCGATGAAGAATGGCCAGATTTGCGTCTGGGCCCCGTCAAAGATCGTTCTGGATGCCGTTGATGGCCCCTCGGCCGCGCCCTCCGACGCGGTCGCGCTGGCGGCATGGTTTGCCGCCACCTTTGAGGCCAGCGAGATGATGGTGATCGGAGGCGCCTTGCCGAAAGAGCCGAAAACGCCCCTGCGCGCTGTGGCCATTGATCAGGCACAATTGTGAGCCGCTACTACCGACCGCTGGTACAGCACGGTACGGCTCGTCCGGATGGAGCCGTGCCTTTGGCCGGGCAGTCGCTCTGGTTCACTCATGCCGCAGTGCTTTCGCGCGATGGAGCGTTTCAGGTCGTAGCCGCAGCGAATATCCCCGCGGATGTGCTACACCGAATCAGCCGACCGCGCGCGGCGCTGTCCGGTTTGGATATGGCGCGCCCTCATATAATGGGTATCCTGAACGCAACGCCTGACAGCTTCTCGGACGGTGGCATCCACAGCTCGATCGAGGCCGCGCAGGCCGGAGCCCTTGAGATGGTCTCACACGGCGCCACGATTCTGGATATCGGCGGAGAATCTACGCGTCCTGGTGCAGATTTCGTCCCAGCAGACCAAGAGATCGCCCGGACCCGCCCGGTGATCGAAGCGATCCGGGCTGAAACGAATGCATTGATCTCAATCGACACCCGCAAGGCCGTTGTGGCCAAAGCGGCTTGCGAGGCCGGGGCGGGGCTGGTCAATGATGTCTCGGGCTTCACCTTCGACCCGGAGCTTGCGCCATTCTGCGCAGGGCTGGGCGCGCCTGTGTGTGTCATGCATATGCAGGGCGATCCCGCGACCATGCAGGACAATCCGGTCTATGAAAACGTCGTGCTGGATGTCTACGATTTCCTGGCCGGTCAGATTGAACGGCTCGAGGCGTTAGGCCTGAACAGAGATCTGATCATCGTCGATCCCGGCATCGGTTTCGGCAAAACCGAGGAGCACAATCTGACCCTGCTACGTAACCTAAGCCTGTTCCATGGTCTAGGCTGCCCGATTCTACTGGGTGTCTCGCGCAAGGGCTTTATCGGCTCCATCGGGCAGGAGCCGCGAAAAACCGCACGCGCGCCGGGATCAATCGCGGTTGCTCTGGACGGATTGTCCCAAGGCGTGCAGATCCTTCGGGTCCATGACGTTGCCGAGACAGCTCAGGCCTTGCGCCTATGGGCTGCCGTCCGTTAATCCGGTCACAAGCAAATTTTACGGAGAGTCGACTATGCGCAAGCTGTTCGGAACTGACGGTGTGCGAGGCACAGCTAATACGCATCCGATGACAGCAGAAATGGCCTTGCGCATAGGTGCGGCGGTTGGGCGTTATTTTCGCCGTGATACGACTGGGGTTCACCGCGTGGTCATCGGCAAGGACACGCGACTGTCTGGCTATATGCTGGAAAACGCGCTGACGGCGGGATTGACCTCGACCGGTATGAACGTGTTGCTGCTGGGTCCGGTGCCGACCCCTGCGGTGGGTCTGATGACCCAATCCATGCGCGCGGATCTGGGCGTCATGATTTCGGCCAGCCACAATCCAGCGGAAGATAACGGTATCAAGTTCTTCGGGCCTGACGGATATAAACTCTCAGATCAGGCCGAGCTTGAAATTGAGCGTTTGATCGAAGAAGGCGTCAACCCCGCTCAGGCGCAAAATATCGGGCGTGCCCGCCGGGTTGATGACGCGCGGTTCCGCTATGGCGAGCGGGTCAAATCCTCGCTTCCGCGCGATGTGCGTCTGGATGGTTTGAAAGTGGTGATCGACTGCGCCAACGGTGCCGCCCACCGCACGGCGCCCGAGGTCCTGTGGGAGCTTGGCGCCGAAGTTATCCCGATGGGCGTGTCGCCGAACGGCAAGAACATCAATCTCGAATGTGGTTCAACCAAGCCGCGCGTGGCTGCAGAAACCGTTGTGTCGCATGGCGCGGATGTGGGTATCTGCCTCGATGGCGACGCGGATCGGGTTGTCGTTATTGATGAAAATGGCAAGGTTGCCGATGGCGATCAACTGATGGCCCTGTTGGCCGGGGCTTGGGCTCGGGCTGAGCAGCTGCGTGGTGGTGCCCTGGTAGCGACGGTCATGTCCAACCTCGGGCTGGAACGGCATCTGCAAGGGCAAGGCCTGCGGCTGGAGCGGACAGCGGTCGGGGATCGGTATGTCGTAGAACGGATGCGCCAGGGTGGCTTTAACCTTGGTGGCGAGCAATCCGGCCATATCGTCATGAGCGACTATGCCACAACTGGCGACGGCCTGATGGCTGGGCTGCATTTCTTATCGGAGATGGTTCTGAGCGGACGCAAAGCTTCTGAGCTTGCGCAGCAGTTTGAAAAGGTTCCTCAGCTGTTGAAAAACGTACGCTACCAACAGGGTCAACTGCCGCTTGAGGTGGCCAGCGTTCAAGCAGCGATTGCCGATGCCGAAGCGCGCCTCAACGGGCAGGGTCGTTTGCTGATCCGCAAGTCAGGGACCGAGCCTCTGATCCGCGTCATGGCTGAATGCGAGGACGCCACCCTGTTGGCGCAGGTGGTTGATGGCATCGTGGCCGAGGTTGAGGCGGCGGCGTACTAGCGGCCCATCAGAGCTTTGCGCAGGCTGAACCACTGGCTGATGGCCATGCCCGTCAGGATCAAGGTCAGTGCGATGTAGAATCGCAGGGGCAGGGCTTCGGACAGAATCCATGCTCCGAAAACCATCGACCAGACGGGGACCTGATAATTCACGAGGGTCAAAAACACCGACCCTGCGCTACGCGTGATCGAAACGCGTAAGAGGTTTGCCAAGGCCGTCGGAACAAGGCCCAAGACGATCAGAGCCAGAGTGGGACGGGTGCTTTGCCAGTCGGGCAGCCCTTCGGTCATCAGCATAATCGGAAGCAGGAGCGCGGCTCCCACCAGCAATGTCAGGGCCGCTAGTGCAACCGGATCAATCGGAGGGCATCGCCGCGTCAGGATGGATGAAACCGCATAGCACAATGCCGCCGTGATGCAGGCCATTTGCGCAAGCGGCTCGGTTCCTTGGCCCAATTGCAAAAGCCCCGGACCTATCAATACCAATGCTCCGGAAAACCCAAGGCACACCCCCAAAAAGCGCCGCAGGTTGAGCGGTTCGTCCGAGAAGAAATGCGCAAGTGGCAGCACCATCAAGGGGATGGCCGCCATCGACAGGCCTGCGAAAGCCGAAGGCACGAATTGCTGTCCCCAGCTGAGCAGCATGAACGGTATCGCCGTGGACAGCAGGCCAATCAAGATGATCGAGCCGCCAAGCGCCGGAGTGAGGGTTGGAAACCGGCGTCCGGTGATCCGCATCAGCAAAAGCAGCGTCAAAGCGCCAAGCGTAGTGCGGGACGTTGCAACCGTGATCGGGCCATACCCCTCAAGCGCCATGGCCACGACCATGAATGTACCGCCCCAGATAAGGCCAAGAGAGAAGACGCCGATCCAATCCTGTTTTGTGGGCTGGGACACCATGGTAGTACCTGTGATATAGGGTTAAATCGTCTTTTATCAAGATCTTATGGGTTGAAATTTAAGTGGGTGCAAATGAAAAAGGGCGGCCATGTGGGCCGCCCTTTCGCCGACGGAGCCGGGCTTAGTTCTTTTCTTTGTCGACCATTTTACCGGCCGAGATCCAGGGCATCATGGCGCGCAGTTTGGCACCGGTTTCCTCGATCATGTGCTCGTCATTGGCACGGCGCGACGCTTTGATGGTCGGCTGGCCAACAGCGTTTTCCAGCATAAAGTCACGAACGAATTTACCCTGCTGGATGTCGTTCAGAACCTCTTTCATACGCGCTTTGGTCTCGTCGTATTTTAGGATACGTGGGCCGGTGACGTACTGGCCGTACTCAGCCGTGTTCGAGATCGAGTAATCCATGTTGGCGATGCCGCCTTCGTAGATCAGGTCAACAATCAGCTTCACTTCGTGCAGACACTCGAAATAGGCCATCTCGGGCGCGTAGCCCGCTTCGACCAGAGTTTCAAAGCCGCAGCGGATCAGCTCTACCAGGCCACCGCACAGAACGGCCTGTTCGCCGAACAGGTCGGTTTCGCATTCTTCACGGAAGTTGGTCTCGATGATGCCCGAGCGACCGCCACCGATGGCCGAGCAGTAGGACAGACCGATTTCCAACGCTTTGCCGGTTGCGTCGTTGTTGACGGCAACAAGGCACGGCACGCCGCCGCCTTTGGTGTATTCGCCACGTACAGTGTGGCCGGGGCCTTTGGGGGCCATCATGATGACGTCGACGCCTTCTTTCGGCTCGATCAGGCCGAAATGGACGTTCAGGCCGTGGGCGAATGCAATGGCCGAGCCGGGCTTGATGTTGTCATGCACATATTTCTTGTAGGTCTCAGCCTGCAATTCGTCGGGCATGGTGAACATGATGACATCGCACCATGCGGCCGCTTCGGCGATACCCATGACCTCCAGACCTTCAGCTTCGGCTTTCTTGGCCGAGGGCGAACCTTCGCGCAGAGCAACAACGAGGTTCTTCGCACCCGAGTCGCGCAGGTTCAGCGCGTGCGCGTGGCCTTGCGAGCCATAGCCCAGGATGGCAACTTTTTTGTCTTTGATCAGGTTGATGTCGCAATCGCGATCGTAATAGACGCGCATTTCGCTGGTCCTTTCTGTTTCGATTGCTGTGCTTTTAGCCTGAGCCTTTGGTATTGGCGATAGGGTTGAGATTGAGTATTTGTAAAAAAGATGAAGAATAATTCTCTGAATTGTGGAAACGTGAAAAAATCATGCTTGATGATGTTGATCGGCGGATACTGCGCCATTTTCAGGCGGAGCCAAGCCTGACAACAGCGGATCTTGCCGAACGGTGCCGCATCAGTTCGGGTGTTTGCTGGCGACGGATCGAAAAAATGCAGGCGGCAGGGGTGATTGAAGGCCAAGAGGCCGTGATCGACTGGGCTGCTTTGGGCTACGCGGTTGAGGTCTCTTTGCGGATCACGCTGGACAAGACGCAGGCGCGGGCGTTTGACGAATTCACCGCGGCCGCGCGCGAGGTTGCCGAGGTGATCGAAATTCAGACCTTCCTTGGCCGCGTGGATATGCGCCTTTCGGTTTTGGCGCGGGATATGGCGCACTATCAGCAGGTCTATCGGGACCGCATTCTGACCCTACCGCATATCGCCGATATCGAGGCCTTGATGCACATCGCGCGCCTCAAACGAGACGAGGTGCTGCCAGTATGATCGAGCTGGATGAGATCGACCGCAAGATCCTGCGCGCGCTGGTTCAGGACGCAACCCAAAGCGCCGGCGCGCTTGGGCGTCGTCTGGACCTGTCGCAACCCGCCACGTGGCGGCGCATTCGCCGGCTGGAAGAGGCGGGCGTAATCAAGGGCCGTCGTCTTCGCCTGAATGCCGAGGCTTTGGGGTTCGGCGTCACCGTCTTCCTAGGAGTTAAACTGGCACGCAAGGGTCAGGTGAGTCTTGAGGATTTCGAACGCGCCGTCAGCGCCATCCCCGAGGTACAGACCGTCGAGCACGTTCTGGGGTTATACGATTACCGCCTGCGCGTGGTGGCGCGAGATCTGTCGGATTTCGAACGGGTCCTGCGGCGGCGGATCATGACCCTTCCGGGTGCCGGCGATGTCGAGGCAAATGTTTTGCTCAGCGAAGAACGTTTGCCCGGACCGATCGGCTGAACGGGATCAGTATTTGGTGCGGATGCAGAAGCCCGGATGATGCGTCATCCGCGCAAAGGTCAGGGGTTTTTCATCCTTCCAGGTTGTGCGCTCCAATTGAATCATCGACGTGCCTGCGGTGGTGCCCATGAACTCGGCCAATCGGCTGTCGGCTGACACGGCGCAAAAGGCAACCTCGGCATCGGTGAACGGTGCTGCATTCAGCAGCCATTCGTGCGGGCCATTGTCGCTCAGGTCGGCCTGCTCGACTTCGGGGACGGTTTCTAGGTTGATCCAGCGCTCTTCTAACTGAAACGGTCTGTTGTCGGAGTAGTGCATGCAAATGACGTGCAGGATGCGCGCATCTGGCGCGACGCTGAGCTGCGATGCCAGCCAGCCGGGGCTGGTGACAACGTTGCGCTCGACCAGGGCATAGCGATACGCCGCGTTCTGGTTTTCAACCACCTGACGAGTCAACGAAAACTCCAGCTTGGCATGTTTGCTGGGCTCTTTCTTGACGCGTGTTCCGCTTTTGCGTTTGCGTTCGACGACCCCTTGATCGGCCAGTTCGCGCAGGGCGCGGTTGACGGTCGCGCGGGCGCAATTGAATTCTTCCGCCAGCTGGGTCTCGGTAGGCAGCAATGATCCCTGAGGCCAAATTCGGCTTTCGATCCTGCGCTTTACCTCATCTCGAACACTCTGAAAGCTGATCCGCTTATTTGCAGTCACGGGTTTTAATTTCCCTTCGTTTTAAAAGTGTATGCATCTGGGCAGAAGCACGCAGAAGTGTAAAGGGTGTGTGATACTAGTTGGCGTCAATACTAAAATAATGGTGTGTTTGAGTGTTAATTTTTACTGAAAAACAAAGGTGACTTTGCGTCACCTTTTCGTCGGAAATGCGCTTTACCCGAAATGATAATGTGTTGAAGGTGCCGTCAACAATGATTGAAAGGACATCAAATGCCCGCCTTGCTGGATTCCATCGACCCAAATGGCCTCGAAGAATTTTCGGTTGTGTTCACGGACCGATCCCTGAATCATATGTCTGCGAGCTTTCAGCAGGTGATGCGCGATATCTCGGGCATGCTGAAACAGGTCTACAATGCGGATGGCGTTGCCATCATCCCCGGTGGTGGCACCTATGGGATGGAGGCCGTGGCCCGTCAATTTGCCCGTGATGCCAATGTCTTGGTGGTGCGCAACGGGTGGTTTTCCTACCGTTGGAGCCAGATTATCGAAAACGGCGCTCTGACTGGATCGGTCACGGTGATGAAGGCGCGTGAGACAGGCAACGACAGTCCTTCGCCGTTTGCGCCCGCACCAATTGACGATGTGGTTGCGACGATCCGCGAGCAGCGCCCGGATGTGGTGTTTGCCCCGCATGTGGAAACCTCGGCCGGGGTGATTCTTCCGGATGACTTTGTCTCGGCCATGGCCGCAGCAGCGCATGAGGTCGGCGCGCTGATGGTTCTGGATTGCATCGCGTCGGGCTGCGTGTGGGTCGACATGAAGGCCACCGGTGTGGACGTTCTGATCTCGGCCCCGCAGAAAGGGTGGAGCGCGTCGCCTTGTGCTGGTCTGGTCATGCTCTCGGACCGGGCCGAGGCGCGGTTGCAGGACACCCAGTCCGACAGCTTTGCCATTGATCTCAAGAAGTGGCGGCAAATCATGCAGGCTTATGAGGATGGTGGTCATGCCTATCACGCGACCATGCCAACCGACGCGCTGCGCGCGTTCCGCGATACGATGGCCGAGACGCAGGACTACGGCTTTGAAAAATTGCGTGAGGCGCAATGGGCCTTAGGCAATGGCGTACGCGCGATGCTGAAGGACAAGGGCATCGTTTCAGTCGCGGCCGAGGGCTTTGGCGCTCCGGGCGTTGTGGTCAGCTATACGGCCGACCCCGAGATCCAGAACGGCAAGAAATTCGCCGCTTTGGGGATGCAGATCGCGGCTGGCGTGCCTCTGCAATGTGATGAGCCTGCCGGTTTCAGCACGTTCCGGTTGGGTCTGTTTGGGCTCGACAAGCTCTATGATGTCGATGGCACGATTGCGCGTTTGAAGCGCGTGTTGGATCAGGTTCTGTAAGCCACTGGGCCTCAGCGCATACCGAGGCCCATCTGCATCAACGTTTTGCGCACCGGCGCCATGGAATAAAGCGCGTTGAGGCCCATAGCACGCGCGTCCCTCAGGGGCCGCGCCTCAAGCATAGAGGTGCGGTTCAGAAGGTCGATGCCTTTGACCCGCAGTTCGATCTCGGTATGGCGGGCTTTGTGGTAGGCCTCAAGCATCTGTGCGTCGCCCAGACCTTCTGGCCGGGCCTGTGCGAGGTCCAGCAGAGTACGCAGATCGCCCAATGACATGTTCAGACCCTGCGCGCCGATGGGCGGCACGACATGCGCGGCTTCGGCCATCAGGGCAATACGTTCGCCCGACAGCCGTTCGGCGGATTGGCTGATGATCGGCCAGATTGTGCGGCGTGAGGCCAGCTTCAAAGGTCCAAACAACCCGCAGGAGCGTTCTGTCATCGCGGCCTCAAAGGCGTCCGCGTCGAGGTTCAGCAGTTCGACCGCGCGCGGGCCGCGCTCCATCCAGACGATGGCCGACGATGCTTGACCCTGCCAATCGGGCAAGGGCACCAGGGTGAATGGCCCGCCAGAGCGGTGGATCTCGGTCGAGACATTCTCATGTGCAATGGGGTGTGTCACCGCAAAGGCCAGGGCCTTTTGGCCGTAACGCGTGGTGTGAACGGAAATCCCGGCGGCTTCACGCATCGGTGAGTCGCGCCCGTCCGCGGCGATCACCAACTTGCAGCGGATGCGGCTGCCGTCGCTCAGCCCTACTCGGGCCTCGGCGGTACGAGTGAACAGGCTGACCGTCGCGGTGCCAGGACGGAAATCGACATTGGTCAGTTCTGACAGACGCGCAACCATCTCGCGCCGCAGTAGCCAGTTGGGCAGGTTCCAGCCAAAGGGTTGCTCGGAAATGTCCGAGGCGTTGAAGTCCCGCACAACGCGCGGTTCGGGAATGTCTCCGCCTGCGTCAACGATCCGCATGACTTGCAGCGGTGCGGCGTGGCTGTCCAGCCGGTCCCACAATCCGCATTGTTCCAGCAAAATGCGGGAGGGTTGCAGAAACGCGGTGGTCCGCAGGTCGGAGCCATCCACGTCGCGTTCGGTGATTGGCGGTGTTGGGTCTACGCATACCACTTTATACCCAGCGGCGCCGAATGCGGCGGCAGCGGTCAGCCCGGCGATGCCGCCGCCGGAAATCAGGATATCACAGCTGTCAGTCATGGCGCATTCTCCGTTCCCGGCAAAACCTAGTTCGGTTCATGCCCCTGCGCCAAGCGACATCCTGTCCCGCGTGTCAGCCCCGCGAAATCAGGATGAGGACCAGAAACATCACCGGAACCATCATCAGTGCAGGGATGTATAGGCCCGGCAGACCAAACAGCAATGCCGAACAGCCCCACATGCTCACAATCGCAGCGGCGGTATAGCCCAGGTCCTCGGGGCGGCCATCGGCCACGTCGCGGGCCATCCAGCCAAAGAGGGGAATTGCAAAGAGAAGGCGCTGCCAAATCGGCAGGCGCTGCGGCATCATTGTCGCGGTCATCAGGGTCTCCGTTCTGTTCGTCGCAGACCGGCATATAGGGATGATTTTGCAGCTGCAGAATATACAGATCGTCGCAGTGTGACAGCCTATCGCAGGCGGGCGAGAAAGGCGGTCAGATCGTCGGTATGATGGTGGATATGATCGGCATCATGCGGGTCGGGTGCGACGTGAACCGTGCGCATTCCCATCTCATGTGGGGCAGCCAGATTTCGCGGGTCGTCTTCGAACATCGCGGCCGTCTCCGCTGTGATCCCGTCCTGTGTAAAGATTGCCTCGAACGCGGCCTTTTCGGGTTTAGGCCGATATCCGGCATGCTCGACCCCGTAGATGGCATCAAACAGACCGGTCAGCCCACGCGCTTCAAGGACACGCTCGGCATAAGGGGCGCTGCCATTGGTGTAGACGATGCGGCGACCGGGCAGGGCGCGTATGTGGTCAGCCAGTTCGGTGTCTGGGTCCATATGGCTCAAGTCGACTTGGTGAACCGCATGCAGGTAAGGGTCGGGGTCCAGATCATGCTCGGCCATTAAACCAGCCAGAGTGGTTCCGTATTCACGCCAGTAGTGCCCGCGCAGACGGTCAGCCTCGGCCCGGTCGACGCCGATGGCTTGCACGACGTAATCCGTCATCAACACCTCGATCTGATCGAACAGGCGCATCTGCGGCGGGTAGAGGGTGTTGTCCAAATCGAACACCCATTGCGTGACGTGGCTGAAGGACGGTTTAACCATGCCTTGGGTGTAGGGCGCTGCGGGCGAGTTTTCAATGCCGCACTTGATTGCAGGCGGTCAGGACGGATAGACAGGTTCGAACGAGGAGACCAATCGCCCCATGCCCCAATCCAGACACCCCAGCAAAGACGCGTATACGCTGATACTCGACGCCATTGATGTCGGTATCTACAAGCCCGGAGATCGTCTGGTCGAAAGCGAATTGGCCGAACGGTTTGGTGTATCCCGCACCCCCATTCGCGAAGCGCTGCAACGTCTGGAAACGCAGTCTCTGCTGGAACGGGACGGGCGGTCGCTGATCGTGGCATCCCTGAACCACAATCAGATGGCCGAGCTTTACATCGTGCGGCGCGAGTTGGAGGGGTTGGCCGCAAGCCTCGCGGCTAAACATGCGACCGAGGAAGAAATTCGCGTGTTGCAGGAGATGGTCGCCGAGGATGATGCGCTGGTCGATGATCCGGCGGCTCTGTCGCGCGCGAATCGACGGTTTCACGAGCAGATCCATCTGGCCTCGCACAACCGTTATCTGGTGCAGCAACTGGACCTTGTGCATCGGACCATGGCGCTGATGGCGACCACGTCTCTGGCGGCGCAAGGGCGCAGTGAAATCGCGCAGAGCGAACATAAGGGTATCGTCGAAGCCATCGCCGCGCGGGACGAAGAGGGCGCGGCGAAAGCGCTGAAAGAGCATATCTCGGTCGCGTTCATGACCCGTTTGAAGCAGGATGCGATCCGGCGCGACGGCTAAAGCGTTTTGCGTTATTCTCAGGTAAAGTTTTCGAAATGCGCGTTCGACCGTAGGGAGAGGCAGCGTATTTCGATTCAAATCAAACGCAAAGCGATCTAGGCGTTCTGCGGAGGCAGGTCCTCGGAGGCCTGCCCGTGCTGGGTTTTGTCCCAGAAGAACGGTTTGGCGGCCAGTTCCCACAATGCTTTGTAGGCCGCCACGACCCCGAGCGGGAAATAAAGGATCATGGTAGGCACCCAAGGTAGCAGAAAGCGCCGCTCTTTCGCCCAGACGGCGATGACGCCGATGATGAAATTCAACGCTTCTGCGGCCAGAAACAGCCAGATCAGGGTTTTGAAGGTCTGCATCGGGATCACCTGAAGGAACGGGTTGTTCAGCCCCAGGGTGGTCAGCCAGAACATCCACAAGACGGGGGCCAGCAGAAACTGCCCGACCGTACCCATGAAAAATGCCTGAATGCCGATGAATTTCAGCGGCCCCAGATCTCGCAGCAGGCGCAGCGGTGCACGCATATGGACAAGATAGGTGACCATGAAGCCTTTGAGCCAGCGGGAGCGTTGCTTGACCCAAGGCCAGGCGCGAAAGTTGGCCTCTTCAAAGGTGGTGGTGTTCACGATCTCGGTCCGGTAGCCGGCGCGGCAGAGGCGCACGCCCAGATCGGCGTCCTCGGTCACGTTGTGGGCGTCCCATCCGCCAAGCTCCAGCAGTTTGTCGCGGCGAAAAAAGAAGGTCGTGCCGCCCAGAGGGACCACGAACCCGAGCTTGGCGATCCCCGGAAGAATTACGCGGAACCAACTGTTATATTCGATGGTAAAGCAGCGAGAGCGCCAGTTGGTGCGCGGGTTGTAGTAATCCAGCGCGCCTTGGAGGCAGACAACGTCAGGTGCAGCCTGCGTGAAATGATCAACGACCCGCTCAATCTGGTCGGGTTGTGGGGCATCTTCGGCATCCCAAACCCCGAGAATGTCGCCCCGACAGAAATCCAAAGCGTAGTTCATGGCGCGAGGTTTGGTGGTCAGGCCGTTCAGCTCAGGTACTTCGATGGTTCGGATCCAACCGGGAAGGTCAACCTTTGACAATGTGTCCCGCGTGACATCGTCTTTTTCCTCCAGCACTAAAATCACGTCCAAAAGCGCCTTGGGGTAGGTCAGGCGCTGAAGGCGCCGGATCAACGCTCCTGCGATCTCACGCTCTTTGTACAAAGGAACCATGATCGACACGCAGGGCTGCCGCAGAGCGGTCACCGGCGAGGAGGGTGCAGGCTGCGGCCGCAAAGCTTGGTGGGCAAAGGCCAAGAGGCCCAAGAACCGCACGATCATGAACAACAGCAGCGACACCACAGCCGCGGTCGCCAGAACGGCCATTCCAGTCAGCGGAAACGAGACGAAGGCCAGTAACGCCAGCGCAACAATGCTGGCGCTGCGGGTTCGGCTCCAGGCGGTCCAGGTGCGGCAGCTTTGATCCTCGGTCACGCGGGCCTCGGCGTTTTGGGCCAACTGGTCCGAAAAGATCTGCGCAATCGAGCGGTCGATCTGATCGGCAACAGCGACAACCGGAACGATGGTTAAATCGCCGCCCGCCATTTCGACCGACACCGTGGCAAAGCGATCCGGGCGCGCGGTGGCGACAAATAGAAACGGACCGATCCGTAGCCAAGGGATCACATTGTGGCGAAGCCAGAACTCCATGGGTTTGAGAGCGCTTAGCTCAGCAGAAGGCGGGGTCTGCACCAGATCGGCGATCTGCAGGTTGGTTTGCGCGGACAAAGCGGCCAGAACGTCTTTGCGGCTGGCCCAGCCCTCACTCACCAGAATTTCTCCGAGCGGAGCGTTCTGGCGGGCCTGAAGGTCCAGCGCGTGATCCAGCTGGTCCTGCGTGATCACCCCTGCATCAACCAGACATGCCCCTACGGGTTTGCGAAGCTCAGGCGACGGGATAGGATGTGTTGCAGAGATTTGTTGTGCGTTCAAATCAACCATAAAAGAAAAAACCCCGACGCCTTTTGTTGGCGTCAGGGTTGATCAACTAAGGTTAACACGCGGTTAACTGTGATAAACACAGGGGTTATGGTGTTTATGCCTGTGTTTTTGCGTCCGCCATTGCGCTGGAGAAACGCTCGAACAGATAGAAACTGTCCTGCGGTCCGGGGGAGGCCTCGGGGTGGTATTGAACCGAATACACCGGGCGGTCGGTCATACGGATGCCGCAGTTGGAGCCGTCAAACAACGAACGGTGCGTTTCAACCACGCCGTCGGGCAGCGACTGCGCGTCGACCGCAAATCCGTGGTTCATCGAGGTGATTTCGACCTTGCCGGTTTCCAGATCCTTGACCGGGTGGTTCGCGCCGTGGTGGCCGTGGTTCATCTTGACGGTCTGCCCGCCAAGCGCCAAGGCCAGCATCTGGTGACCAAGGCAAATGCCAAAAACCGGCAGCTTGGTGGTGTCGAGGATCTCCTTGATCATCGGCACGGCATATTCGCCAGTGGCCGCCGGGTCGCCGGGGCCGTTGGACAGGAAGACACCGTCGGGCTCATGGGCCAGAACCTCGGCCGCGGTGGCAGTTGCGGGCAGAACGGTTACATCACATCCGGCCGACGCCAGGCAGCGCAGGATGTTGCGCTTTGCGCCGAAATCAAGGGCGACAACCTTGTGGGCAGGGGCCTCTTGCCGCTGATAGCCGTCGGGCCAGGCCCAACGCATCTCATCCCAGCGGTAACTTTGGGCGCAGGTGACGTCTTTCGCGAGGTCCATCCCTTCAAGCCCCGCAAAGCCGCGCGCAGCGGACACCAGTGCTTCGATATCGAAGTTGCCCTCGGGGTCGTGGGCCAATGCGACGTGCGGCGCACCCTGCTGGCGGATCGCGCGGGTCAGGCGGCGGGTGTCTACGCCACCGATCGCGATACGGCCACGACGCTCCAACCATCCCTTCAACTCTTCGGCCGAGCGCCAGTTTGACGGCTCGGTCGGGTCCCATTTGACGACCATGCCCGCAGCCACCGGATCGCCGGTTTCGTCGTCTTCGGGGTTCACGCCGACATTACCGATATGCGGGAAGGTGAAGGTAACGATCTGTCCCGCATAGGAGGGGTCGGTCATGATCTCTTGGTAGCCGGTCATGGCAGTGTTGAAGCACAGCTCGGCCACGGTCTGTCCGGTGGCGCCGAATCCCATTCCGTAGAACAAAGTTCCGTCGGCCAAAGCCAGACATGCGGTGGGCTTGGACGGGGCGTTCTGGGCCATGGCGCAACTCTCCTGCAGGTAAATCGGCGCATACCTAAGGGGGTTATACGTTCGGGTCAAGTCTGATCATTTTTTAGGCTATTGTTGTTTTTCAATAGCTTACCGGTATTCGCCCCCTGTTGTATCACGCTTTTTGTTTGGATATGTTCGGGGTTCCTTTGTCATGGGGATGGACAAACCATATGGACATGCGATCACGGGTGAATGCCGCCCTGAAGCAAGCGATGAAAGACAAAGCAGCTGAAAGGTTGTCGACTCTGCGGTTGATCAATGCTGCGATCAAGGATCGCGATATCGCCGCGCGCGGCTCGCAAAACGAAGAGGCCAAGGGCTGCGGTGACGCCGAGGTTCTTGAAATACTTGGTAAAATGACCAAGCAGCGAAAGGAAAGCGCCCGTGCCTATGAAGAGGGCGGGCGTCTGGATCTGGCGGAACGGGAATTGCTGGAAGTCTCGGTGATCGAGGAATTCCTGCCCAAGCAACTGGATGAAGATGAGGTCTCGAAAGCGATTCAGACCGCGATCATTGCGACCGGAGCGGGCTCGATCCGCGATATGGGGAAGGTGATGGGCGAGTTGAAGACGCGCTACACCGGTCAGATGGATTTCGGCAAGGTCGGTCCGATGGTCAAAGACCATCTATGTGCCGCCTCGAACGGCGACTGCTGAGGCTGAACCTCTACTGCGTGGCCGGTCCGCGCAGTTTTGCTATCAGGTCGTCATAGAGGGTGATCCGCTCATCCTCGGACAGAAACGCGCCAATCTCGACCTCGCGACCAGCTCCGATCAGGGTCACGTAGTGCGGCACTGGCCCACCGGTTTCGTGCATCTCGGGGCGGGCCCAATACCTGTTGCAAGACCATTCCTGCCGCTGTTTTCCTGGAGACTGATGGACCAGTCGCGCCTGGGAGCCGCTGAGTGTCAAAACCTCGACCGCGCTGCGTGCACGGTAGTTCGTCTGGATCGCGAGCCACAGGCCCAGAACCGTCAGCAACAGGAAGGGCAGCAACCCCCATAGGACAACCGATCCCAGCATGGCCAGAATGGGAATAAGGCCGAACGTGAAGACCGACAGGATCACGATCATCGCGCCGCGCGGGGGCAATGAGTTATGCGGCCAGAGGCGCAATTCCTGTTCGGTGTCCGAGGTATGATTCCATTGATAGGGCATAGTGGAAAACTAGCGCAAAGTTATGTGCTGTCTAAGGCTAAAGATCACACGACGTGGCCAACCCGGACCCAAGACAGCGCATCGTCCAATCTGTCATCGCCCCAGAAAACCTCGCCCCTTACGACTAGGCTGGGTGCGCCGAAAACCCCGAGGCGTTTTGCGTGGTCAGTTTCAGCCTCTAGCGCCGCGACGGCATCGGGGCTGCGCGCGCGGGAAAGGACAAGGCGGGGATCTTGCTGGCACCGCAAAAGGGCCTCTGACAGAGCGGTCTCACTGCCTGCTTCAACGCCGTCTTCAAACCAGATCCGGTAGAGGTTCTGGGTGAAATCCTTGCCCCAACCTTCACTCATCCCGAGTAGGGCGATCTGATTGGCCAGAGGCAGGTCCGAAATGGGGTAGGGTGCAGGTAGCTTGGCATGGATGTGATACTTGGCCGCCCGGCGTTCGATATCACGCCACATATATGCAGATTTCACCGGCTTACCTGCAAAGGGCACGTTCTGCTGTTCGGACATCACGCTGCGCACGTTGAACGGGCGCCAACGAACTGAGGCGTCGTTCTCAGTGCACCAATCATCAAGGCGCATGATCGTCAGAAAGCTGTATGTGCTGCCGATCGAATACCAAAAGTCAATTTCGGGCATCTGGACCCTCCCCGGATTGCCGGATGAGTTTCCCTTACCAGAATAGCCTATTTTGCCCGATCTGGCGATGTGTTGTTCCAAAAGGTAAATGCGCAAAGAAAAACCCCGCCGGGATGGCGGGGTTTCTTTGTTTCTCAGGTCGGGCTTAGTGCGCGTGGCCTTTGTCCCAGTCTTCCTGCTTTGGCAGCTGCTCGAACGTGTGCTCGGGCGGCGGGGTCGGCAGGGTCCATTCCAGAGTATCCGCGTACTCGTTCCACGGGTTCGGACGGGTTTCCTTTGCGCCGCGGAAGAGGGCGTAGAACACGATGCCGAAGAACAGCAGGAACGAAGCGAAGGACACGAAAGCACCGATCGACGACACGAAGTTCCACTGAGCGAATGCCTCAGGGTAGTCGATATAGCGGCGCGGCATGCCCTGGCGACCCAAGAAGTGCTGAGGGAAGAAGGTCAGGTTGGCGCCGATGAAGAACATCCAGAAGTGAACCTTGCCCCAGAACTCCGAATACTGACGGCCTGTCATCTTCGAGAAGTAGAAGTAGACGCCAGCGAAGATCGCGAAGACGGCACCCAAGCTCATCACATAGTGGAAGTGCGCCACAACGTAGTAGGTGTCGTGATAGGCACGGTCGATACCGGCTTGCGACAAAACCACGCCTGTCACACCGCCAACGGTGAACAGGAACAGGAAGCCGAAGGCGAACAGCATCGGTGTCTTGAACTCGATCGAGCCGCCCCACATGGTCGCGATCCACGAGAAGACCTTAACACCAGTCGGAACCGCAATGACCATCGTGGCCAGCATGAAATAGGCCTGCTGACGTAGCGACATGCCAACGGTGTACATGTGGTGCGCCCATACGACGAAGCCCAGAACGCCGATCGCGATGATCGCCCAGACC
Organism: Ruegeria sp. AG1; assembly: GCF_056541705.1. Taxonomy (NCBI): domain Bacteria; kingdom Pseudomonadati; phylum Pseudomonadota; class Alphaproteobacteria; order Rhodobacterales; family Roseobacteraceae; genus Ruegeria; species Ruegeria sp. AG1. The sequence continues at coordinate 216,004 of NZ_JBQFYU010000004.1, forward strand.
ATCGGCAGGTAACCGAAGATCGGCTTGCGTGCGAAGGTTGCAATCACGTGGCTGATGATGCCGAAGCCGGGCAGGATCACGATGTACACTTCCGGGTGGCCGAAGAACCACAGGATGTGCTGATAGAGGATCGGGTCGCCGCCGCCAGCCGGATCGAAGAAGGTGAAGCCAAAGTTACGGTCCATCAGCAGCATGGTGATCGCGCCCGCCAGAACCGGCAGCGACAGCAGAATCAGCCACGAGGTGACGAAGATCGACCAGCTGAACAGCGGTACCTTGAACAGGGTCATCCCCGGGGCACGCATGTTCAGGAAGGTGGTGATCATGTTGATCGCGCCCAGAATCGATGACGCGCCCGAAACGTGAACGGCGAAGATCGCGAGGTCCATGGACATGCCGCCCTCGGTCGTGGACAACGGCGGGTAAAGAACCCAGCCCACGCCTGAACCCAATTGGTCGTTACCGCCGGGGCTGAGCAGCGAGGCCACACCCAGAGAGGTACCAGCGACGTACAGCCAGAAGGACAGGTTGTTCATCCGCGGAAACGCCATATCTGGCGCGCCGATCTGCAACGGCATAAAATAGTTACCAAATCCGCCGAAAAGGGCGGGAATGACAACGAAGAACATCATCAGAACACCGTGATAGGTAATCATCACGTTCCACAGATGGCCGTTGGGTGTACATGGATCGGCCATGAAGCCTTCCAGGCACATGTACTGTACACCGGGGTGCATCAGCTCAAGCCGCATGTAAACGGTCATTGCCACCGAGATGAACCCGGCGATAGCCGAGAAGATCAGGTAGAGAATCCCGATGTCCTTGTGGTTGGTCGACATGAACCAGCGCTGAAAGAACGAGCGCTCGTCTTCATGATCGTGGCCATGAATGGCTGCGTCTGCCATTTTAGGTGCCTCCTGTTGCAACTACGCCGCGCAACCAGACCTCTCCGGTGCGCGGGATTACTGCTGGTTTTAGATTGCGTTGAGGTTGCCTTCAATGGCCGAGTTTGATCTGGATCAAGAATAATTGTCGCGGGCAGAGCGCTGCGCCGCGAATTCAGATCATCGATGGCTCGAATCTGGCTATTTCATCCCAGCTTTCAAGAGGTCACGAAGGTTCGTCAGCCTGAATCGGCCGAGTTCCGCCTTGACCGACGCACGTTCGAACCGCAGAACTCCTTTGAACCCATTGCAATTTCAGAGGCCCGACATGTCAGCATATGATCCGGACAATATTTTCGCTAAAATCCTGCGCGGCGAAATCCCCTCGACCCGCGTATACGAAGATGACGAGACGCTGGCGTTCATGGACATCATGCCTCGCGCCGATGGTCATCTGTTGGTCATCCCGAAAACCCCTTGCCGAAATGTGCTGGACGCCACGCCCGAGCAGTTGAATGCCGTTATGGCGACCGTTCAGAAACTGGCCCGCGCTGCCAAGCGGGCGTTCGACGCCGGTGGGGTGACCATTCAGCAGTTCAACGAAGCCGCAGGCGGGCAGGAGGTCTTCCACCTGCATTTCCACATTCTGCCCCGACATGAAGGTGAACCCCTGCGCGCACCCGGCAAGATGGGAGATTTCGAAGTGATCGCTAAACACGCCGAGCAGATCAAGGCGGCGCTCTAGCTCTCGGCGATGCGGGAATTCGGGTATCGGGCCGTCCGAACTGCCTTAAGCATAGCCCGGAAACGAAATTGCCGTTCCGATTTGGGGTCGGAACGGCAGACTCGTACTCATACACATTACGGGTCACCGGAGCAGATCCGGGTTACCGGTTAACATACCACTCACTCAAGACTGGTAGGACAATGTTACTCTTTAACCGGGCGAATGTATGCCGGTTTAATGGAATTTGGTTAAGCTTTTACTTAAATGGCCACAATTGCTGTCGAATATTGCAGGGTTGAAATGACCGATAGCTGCAGCTTGGAAACAGAGGGGCGCGTGCGTAGGGATTGTACGTGGATTTGGGCGCCTCAGCGATTCGATCAAGGCATTTGATGCGCTAGGCTCAGGACGCATAGCCAATAGGAAAAGCGTGCGACGAACGCGGTTTCGAACAGGAACGTCTTGGGGCGCTAGTCCTACCTTATCGCCACGCGCCGCCGGTCCTTCAGCCCGCCAAACAAGATCGCGTATCTAGGTGCCTTGAACAACCTGCATGGCGCTCAAGTCGTTTTGCTATGCAACAGTAGGAAAGCTAAGGCGCGGCAATGGTGATCCGTCAAAGACGAACGCAAAGCAACTTTTAAGTTACAAAGAAAAGTCGCGGCATCGAGGGGAAGCGGCCAAGCTATTGTTTTTGTTGGTGCGGTCGAGAAGACTCGAACTTCCACGGGAGTTACCCCACAGCGACCTCAACGCTGCGCGTCTACCAATTCCGCCACGACCGCACTGCCAATGACTTGGTAGCGCGGCGTATAGACCCTTGGAACCCGGATGTGAAGAGGCAAAAGCGCGTTGGTTTAAATTCAGCACCGGCATTCATATCTTTAACAGCCAACCGCCTTGTAGGAGCCCCCGATGACCACCCCTGATACCCGCCCCGTTGTTCAGATTGATGTTGTCTCTGATGTTGTATGTCCTTGGTGTATCGTCGGCTTCAAACAGCTTGATCAGGCGTTGCAGCAGCAAAACGTACTCGCGCGGCTCAGGTGGCATCCGTTCGAGCTGAACCCGCAGATGCCAGCCGAAGGGCAGAACCTGCGCGAACACATTATGGAGAAATACGGCAGCACCGCCGAGCAAAGCGCGCAGGCGCGAGAGAGGCTGACCTCGATTGGGGCAGAGCTTGGCTTTGATTTCAATTTCACCGACGACAGCCGCATGGTGAATACGTTCCAGGCGCATCAGTTGTTGGACTGGGCCGAGGGGCAGGGGCGGCAGCATCCGCTGAAACTGGCGCTCTTTAAAGCGTATTTTACGGATCAAAAGGATGTCTCTGACATCGATGTTCTTGCAGACGCGGCTGAGGCTGCCGGGTTGGACCCGCAAGCCGCGCGGGCGGCTTTGGCATCCGGGGATCATCAGGCCTCGGTGCGGGAGAAACAGCAATTCTGGACCAGTCGCGGCATTTCCGGCGTGCCTTCGATGGTGTTCGCCGGGAAATACCTGACTACAGGGGCGCAAGGGGTCGAGACATACGCCAATGTCCTCAAGCAATGTCTGGAAGAGGCCGCGTGACCTCTTTCCCCCAACCAACCGGCGCGGTATGAGGCAAGCATGGAATGGAAGATCTCAGACGGGCTGACCGACTACCAGGAGGCCGTCGCCTTTATGGAGGCGCGCGTGGCGGCTATTGCGGCAGGCGAGGCTGACGAATGCGTCTGGCTGCTGGAACACCCACCCCTTTACACGGCGGGTACGTCTGCGCGACTCGAGGATCTAACCGACCCTGACCGGTTCCCTGTCTATGAAAGCAAGCGTGGCGGGGAATACACCTATCACGGCCCCGGCCAGCGCGTCGCCTATGTCATGCTCGACCTGAACAAGCGAGGCCGTGATGTGCGCCTGTTTGTAAAGCAGCTCGAGATCTGGGTGATCGCCGCATTGGACGAGTTCAACGTCAAAGGCGAGATTCGCGACGGACGTGTTGGCGTGTGGGTGCAGCGGGACGACAAGCCACTGACGATCACTGGACAACCCGCGGAAGACAAGATCGCCGCTATTGGTCTGCGCCTGCGAAAATGGGTCAGCTTTCACGGCATCTCGATCAATGTTGAGCCTGAGCTGGACCATTTCTCGGGCATTGTGCCCTGCGGCATTCGGGAACACGGCGTGACATCGCTGGTTGACTTGGGGTTGCCGGTGACCATGGCAGATGTGGATACTGCCCTGCAAAAGACCTTTGCGGAAGTCTTCGAACAAGCCGACGCCTAGGGCTCCAGCACTATCTCTTGCCGTAGTTTCGCAGTGGTTTTGTCGAAGATCAGGATGCGGTTGTCGTCAGTGACGACGCCATACCAGTTGTTCCCGATCGTTACCGCTTGTGCTTTGGCTCCATCCGGCAGTTCGATCTGATCGGGCAGGGTTGGGGTCCGGTCCGATAGCCGGATGACAATCAGTGCGAATGTCACTAGAACCCCGCCAATCATCACCGCGGTCAGCAACATGACCATGCGCCGAAGCAGCCTCAGCTGTGGCGTTTCCTGCGGTTCTTCTTGAGGTTCGGAAGGGACAGTCATGGGCACCCGACAGGTTGAGTTTCAGATCGCGGCCGCTCCGCCGCCTCGCCTTGATAAGGCGCTTTCGCGGGATGTTCCAGCCGAGGAAAACCTGTCACGCACCCGTCTGGCGCGTTTGATCGAGGAAGGTTCGGTTCTGGTCGAGGGCGCTGAGGTGCGCGATCCGAAGGCCAAGGTGGCGGAAGGGGCCGTGGTGGTCATCACGGTTGCAGAAGCCGAAGACAGCCATATCGGCCCCGAGGATATCCCGCTGGAGGTGGTTTTCGAGGATGACGACCTGATTGTGGTGAACAAACCTGCCGGCATGGTCGTGCATCCCGCGCCGGGCTCGCCAAGCGGAACGCTTGTGAATGCATTGCTTCATCACTGCGGGGCGGATTTATCCGGCGTAGGCGGGGTCAAACGACCCGGCATCGTTCACCGGATCGACAAGGAAACCAGTGGGCTTCTTGTGGTCGCCAAGTCGGATGCAGCTCACCACGGGCTTGCGGCGCAATTCGAGGCGCATAGTGTTGAACGCTACTATCGAGCGGTTTGCTACGGGGTGCCGGATGCCAATGATCCGCGCTTGCGGGGTGTCAAAGGTGTCAGTTTCGAGCCGGGCAACATTATGCGCTTGACCACTCAGCTTGCCCGGCACAAGACCGACCGCCAGAAACAGGCGGTTCTGTTTCACGGAGGACGGCACGCGGTGACGCGTGCGCGCGTGGTCGATACATTTGGTGCCCCGGCGGGGCTCGCACTAGTGGAATGCTGGTTGGAAACGGGGCGTACACATCAGATTCGCGTGCACATGGCCCATGCAGGCCATGGTCTGGTCGGTGATCCGGTCTATGGCGGCAAACGTAAATTGGCGGTCAAAGCGTTCAGTGCGGCAAGCTCTGAGGCCGTCCGCGCCTTTCCGCGTCAGGCGTTGCATGCCGCCGTTTTGGGCTTTGAAAACCCGGTAACAGGCGAAAACCTTCGATTTGAAGCGGATCTGCCGCAGGACATGCAGGACCTGATTGAAACGCTGCGCACGCCTCTGTCATAATATGCAAACTCCTGTGAGTAAGAGTTTCTTAGCTTTCCTTTACCCAAGCTTAATTTCAAACTGTTAACGGTACCTCTTGAAAGGGATGGGTTCCTTACCCATATCGTATGTTAAAGAGCTAAACATTTGTCGGAGGGACATCAAAATGGCAAATTACGCAAATCTCCCCGCGCCGACGCCTGAGGGCGGCCTGAACCGCTATATGCAGGAAATTCGCAAGTTTCCCCTGCTGGAGCCGGAAGAAGAATACATGCTGGCCAAGCGCTGGGTCGAAGAGCAGGACACCGAGTCCGCTCATAAAATGGTCACGTCGCATCTGCGTCTGGCGGCCAAGATTGCCATGGGCTATCGCGGCTACGGTTTGCCGCAGGCCGAGGTTATTTCCGAGGCCAATGTGGGCCTGATGCAGGCGGTCAAACGGTTCGACCCGGAAAAGGGCTTCCGTCTGGCGACCTATGCAATGTGGTGGATTCGCGCCTCGATCCAGGAATACATCCTGCGGTCCTGGTCGCTGGTGAAGCTGGGCACGACCTCGGCGCAGAAAAAGCTGTTCTTCAACCTGCGCAAGGCCAAGGCGCGTATCGGTGCGTTGGAAGAGGGCGACCTGCGTCCTGAGAACGTCGCTCAGATCGCCAATGATCTTGGCGTGACCGAGGAAGAAGTCATCAGCATGAACCGCCGCATGTCGGGCGGCGATGCCTCGCTGAACGCGACCGTCGGGTCCGAGGGTGAAGGCACCATGCAGTGGCAGGACTGGCTTGAGGACGAAGATGCCGATCAGGCGGGCGACTACGAAGCCCGTGATGAGCTGGACGCCCGGCGTGAGCTGCTGGCAGCCTCCCTTGAGGTGCTGAATGATCGCGAGAAGGACATCCTCACCCAGCGTCGCTTGATGGATCAGCCAGTGACTTTGGAAGAACTCAGCACACAATACAATGTGAGCCGCGAGCGTATCCGTCAGATCGAGGTCCGAGCTTTTGAGAAACTTCAAAAGAAAATGCGCGATCTGGCCCGTGAAAAGGGAATGCTTGCGACCCGCTAGGTCCAAGGATCGAACAGCCCGCAGATATCTGCGGGCTGTTTTTATATCAATGAAAATTAATGCCTTGCATTTGAATCCTCATCCTCTTTTCATCGTGTGTTGACACTTGACCCGGCTCCGTCTTGAGTCTGCGTCACATCTAAATAGCTTGATCAGGGAGAGAGCGATGCAGAAACCAGTTCAATTTGGTGTTCTGGGGGCTGCCAAATTTGCGCGGCAGTATATGGCTCCGGCGATTCACGCGGCAGATGGCGCGCGTTTGGCGGGGCTTGCGACTTCGAACGCGGTGAAGGCCGAGCCGTTTCAGGCCTTCTGCCCGGATCTGACGGTCTATGACAGCTACGACGCGCTGCTGGACGATCCCGAGATCGAGGCCGTCTATATCCCGCTGCCGAACCACATGCATGTCGAATGGAGCCTGAAGGCGCTGGACGCGGGCAAACATGTGCTGTGTGAAAAGCCGATGACGATGCAGGCGGCTGAGTTCGATGCTCTGATCGATAAGCGCGATCAGACAGGTTTGCTGGCGGCTGAGGCCTATATGATCGTGCATCACCCTCAGTGGCAGTTCGTGCAGAAACTGATCGCTGATGGTGCCATTGGCAAGCTGGTCCATGTGACCGGCGCGTTCAGTTTCGACAATCGAGAGGAAGTGACCAACATTCGCAATCGTGCAGAGACCGGCGGGGGCGGGCTGCGGGATATCGGGGTGTACGTTATCGGCGGCGCCCGGTTTGCCACAGGCCAGGAGCCCTCCGCGGTTCAGTCCGCGGTCCGTTGGCAGGACGGCATCGACACGTTCACCGAAATTCGCGCGCAATTCCCGAGCTTTACCTATTCGGCCTATGTCTCGATCCGGATGCACCCGCATCAAGAGATGGTGTTTCACGGCGAGGGCGGTGTTATCCGCCTGACAGCCCCGTTCAACGCGCGGGTGTTCGGCGAGGCGCGGGTCGAGGTGCATCGACCGGGGCTTGAGGTTCAGGTGACCCGGTTCCCAGGCGACGATCACTACAAACTGCAAGTTGAGGCCTTCTGCCGCTCGGTCCGCGACGGGGTGGCCTATCCATGCCCGCTGGAATTCTCGCGCGGGACGCAAGAGATGATTGATCGCGTGTTCGCGGATGCCGTTCCCCTCTGACTTGCCAGCAGTCGCCCGCAGCGCGTATTCTGTGCTGCATCCACAAAAGGAGAGGTGTCATGGCCGGAGGTTGGGCCCGCGATGGTGCGGTCAGTGAACAGATCGAAGCGTCGATCTCCGACGAACTGGCCCGCATGCAGGCGCAAAAACGCCCAGTAGGCGAAAGCCTGACCCATTGCGCGGAATGTGAGGAACCCATTCCCGAAAAGCGCCGCCAAGCGCTGCCCGGTGTCAAGCTGTGTCTGGACTGCCAGCAGGATAGGGATGGGACCTATCAGCAACGGGCAGGCATCAACCGGCGCGGATCAAAAGACAGCCAGTTGAAATAGGCTAGGCGCAAGATGCCTAACTCTGCTGCGAAACAACCAATGATGCAGAACGGGTTGCTACTTGGGTTTCTAGCCGCGTTTCTCTGGGGCACGCATAGTGTAATCGTACGCTATCTGACGAGCGATCTGGGTGGACTGCAGATCGCAGTGACCCGCTTGTTCATCGCGGCACTGGCGATTTATTGCATTTTGCGGGTCATGCGTGTGCCCGTTTCGATCGAACACAAAGACTGGAACTTTCGGCTAGCCGTACTGTCGACTTTCGTGAACTATGTCCTGTTTCACATAGGGCTGGAACATACAGGCGCCGCCAATGCAATGGTCTTGGAAAACACCGCCCCGTTTTTCGTGCTGCTTTTCCTTTATTTCTTTGCAGATACACCAGTTACGCGCGTGGATGTACTCGCCACGATACTAGCGATTTTTGGGGTGTTCCTGACCGTGTTCCGAGATTTTCAGGGTGGCGGAGAGCCTTTGTTCGGTGATCTTTTGGAAATTGGCGCAGGGCTTAGTTGGGCCGTGTTTCTGGTTTCAAGTAGCCGGGCCATGCGCAATTCGACCTCAACAGCCGAGCGATTGAACTTTCTATTCGGAATTTTTGTCTGCGCTGGTGCACTGTTGCTACCATTGGCTGCGTTTTCCCTGCAAACCCCGACGGCGAAGGATGTGATTTTTCTGATCCTACTGGGCGTCCTTCCCACGGCGATGGCCTACTACCTCTGGTACGAGGCCGCCGCGCGCGTATCGACCTTGACGGCAACGTTGATGTTTGCCGCTTCTGTCGTTTTCACGTTTATCAATTCGGCGCTGTTCCTGGGGGCCGCGATCACACCGATTGCGGCCCTAGGAGCTATTTTGATTGTGGCTGCAGTCTTCCTGACGACAAAGAAACAGGAGTGATCAGCCCTCCATCGCTTCCAGTTCGTCAATGAATCCCGAGATCATCGACAGGCCCTTGTCCCAGAACTTGGGATCGCTTGCGTCCAGCCCAAACGGAGCGAGCAGATCCTTGTGGTGTTTCGACCCACCGGCGCGCAGCATCTCGAAATACTTGTCCTCGAACCCCTCAGCACCGCTTTCGTAGACCGAATAAAGCGCGTTCACGAGGCCGTCTCCAAACGCATAGGCGTAGACGTAGAAGGGGGAATGCACGAAATGGGGGATATAGGCCCAGAACGTTTCATACCCTTCCATGAATTCGAATGACGGCCCGAGGCTTTCCGCCTGAACGCTCATCCACAGTGCGTTGATGTCATCCGGGGTTAGCTCACCCTCGCGGCGAGCAGCGTGCAGCTTGCATTCGAAATCGTAGAAGGCGATCTGGCGGACGACCGTGTTGATCATGTCTTCGACCTTGCCAGCCAGTAGGACTTTGCGCTGTTCCTTGGTTTCGGCCTTGTCCAGCATTTTGCGGAAGGTCAGCATTTCACCAAAAACGCTGGCGGTTTCGGCCAGTGTCAGCGGGGTCGAGGACAGCATCTCGCCCTGGTTTGCCGCCAGTACCTGATGGACACCGTGGCCAAGTTCATGTGCCAGGGTCATCACGTCGCGCGGTTTACCCAGATAGTTGAGCATCACGTAAGGATGGACATCGGTCACGGTTGGATGGGCGAAGGCGCCGGGCGCTTTACCCGGCTTCACCGCCGCGTCGATCCAACCTTTAGAAAAGAACGGCGAGGCAATCTCACCCATGCGCGGATCAAAGGCGTTATAGGCATCCATCACCGTCTTCTCGGCCTCGTCCCAGCCGACGATGCGGGTGTCTTCCATTGGCAGTGGCGCGTTGCGGTCCCAGACCTGCATCACGTCAAGCCCCAGCCATTTGCGTTTGAGTTCGTAGTACCGGTGGCTCAGCTTGGGGTAGGCGGCGACCACGGCTTCGCGCAGGGCTTCGACCACTTCGGGCTCGACGTCGTTCGACAAGTGGCGACCGGTCTGAGCGGTTGGCATGTTGCGCCAACGGTCGACGATTTCCTTTTCCTTGGCCTGCGTGTTGTGAACGCGGGCGAAGGTTTTGATGTTTTCCTGAAACACTGAGGCCAGCTCGCGCGAGGCCGCCTCGCGTTTGCTACGGTCCTGTTCGGTAAGCAGGTTCAGGATGCCTTCGATGTTCAGCTCTTCGCCGTCGACGGTGAAGGTCAGGCCTGCGATGGTCTCGTCGAACAAACGCTCCCACGCGTCACCGACAACGCCGAGGTCGTGGAGGAATTTCTCCAATTCGTCAGACAGTTGGTAGGGTTTCATCGCGCGGATGCGGCGGAAGACAGGCTCATAACGCGCAAGATCAGCGTTGGCCGCGAAATGCGCCTGCAGAACGTCGTCTTCGATGCGGTTGATCTCGAGCGTGAAGAACACCAGAGGGGTGGTGAAGACGGTGATCTTTTCCTGCATGTCCGACATGAATTTTGCGCGATCGGCGTCGGTCGTAAGTTGGTAGTAGCGCAGACCGGCGAAGGACATGATCCGCCCGGCGATGGCGTTGATCTTTTCGTTGCGATGCACACAGGTCAGCAGGCCTGCGGCGTCCAGATCGGCCAATTTGCCTTCGTAGTCCAAGGCGAATGAGGCGCACTCGCCCTCAAGCCAGTCCAGATCCCGCGCCAGCTCGGCCGCTTCTTCCGAGGCATATAGGTCGGTCAGGTCCCATTCGGGCAGGTTGCCAAGGTTATCGGAACCGCCGACTGCATTTGCATCACGGACGGGAAAGGGCAGGTCGCGCATGGAACACCTCTGAATAGCATTGTTGCCAAACATCTAGGGCTGGCGCGCCCGGATCACAAGCCGCCAGTCAAGATCAGTGCCGTGCGGACGCCTTAGGGGCGATTTGCCAGAAAATGCGCGGTCAGCTCGTCCAGAACCGGGTTGCGAACTTCGGGGGCCTCCATCAGCACCTCATGCTCACCATCGGGGATCTCGACCAGACGGCCGTTGGGCCAGTTCGCCATCCGTGCCCGGATCGCCTTGCGGTCAACGATCTGTTCGTGGCTACCCAGATAGGTCAGGCACGCGGTGTCCGGCGCCGGTTGCTCCATCAGCCATTCACATTCGCTGAGCGCCTCACGCAACCACTGGTTGGACGGGGCACCAAGCGCCAGTTCGGGGTGCGCCTTCAGTTGATCTTGCATCATCTTGAACATGTCCGGGTCGCGCGTCAGCGAGTTGCCCTCGAACGGCTCCGCCAGGACATAGCTGGTCAAAGAAGTGGTCGGCGGGGTGCGTTCCCCCAATCCCAGCGCCGTGCCCCAATAGGCGGTCAGACGGCTGAGGGGTTTCATGAGCGGGACAAAGAAAATGCCCCACATCGGCCCGGTAAACGCACAGGCTGCAAAGCAATCGTTCTGGATGACCGCGCGCAGGCCGATGGCACCGCCCATCGAATGCCCGATCACATACCAAGGGCGCGGCAGCTCCAATTTCTCAGCTAGCTCCAGCACCACGGCGACGTCATGCTGATAGTCGGTGAACTCTTCAACATGTCCGATGCGGGGTTCGTCAAGCATGCGGTCGGCCAAGCCCTGTCCGCGCCAGTCGATGGCGAGGGCGGCAAAGCCCCGGTTCAGGAATTCCCCTGCGGTGCTTGCGTATTTCTCGATATATTCGGTGCGGCCTGGAAACAGGAAGACCGTGCCGTTCTTTGCATCCCCGGGCAGCCAATGCCCGACACGGATGCGTTTGCCGTCGGCGGTGTGGAGCCAATGGGCTGTACCACCGGCGGGGTCGCCGGCCACATCATCATAAAAGGGGGCCGGCGAGTACTCCATCAGGCCAGAACCGATGCAAGCTGCATTGCGATTCCCATGTCGCCATCGACGCTGAGCTTGCCGGACATGAACGCGCCGGTCGGGTTCAGATCGCCGCTGAGGATCTGTTCGAACGTGTCCGCATCCGCGCTGAGTGTCACGTCGGCGTCGTCATCACTGACGCGGGCACCGTCTCCGTCCAGAACAATTGCGCCCAGATCGGCGATTGCAAACTTGGCGGACGCATCAAAGCCACCGCCGGCCAGCTTTTCGTTCAGCGCGGCCGCAGCCTTTTCAAGAATCTCGCTCATGCTTTTCCTCATTTTGTTTATGCGCCGTGAATGGACATCCTCGGTCGCAACGCTACACTGACCATTGTTATGGGTATTGCAATCACCAATCTCAAAGGTACCGTTGCGGCACTTGCCGTTCTAGTCACGTTTTCCACCAGTGGTGGAGCGCAACAAGCGGATTCCCGCGACGAAGAAGCGCTGTTGAGGCAACTGGCGCAGGCAACGCCAGAGCAAGCCACCGGTTTGGATCGTCAGTTGCAGGCGCTCTGGTCGCAATCAGGTTCAGCCTCGGCTGATCTGTTGCTTGAGCGGGGGCGCGAAGCGCTGGATGACGGCGATATCGAGGCCGCGATCGAACATCTCACCGCGTTGACCGACCACGCGCCCGACTTTGCCGAAGGCTGGCACGCGCGGGCCTCGGCCTTTTTCGGCATCGACCGGTTTGGAATGGCAGCCGCCGATCTGGAACACGCGCTGACCCTCAACCCGAACAACTATCAGGCTATTTACGGTCTGGGCCTGATCTTCGAGGTCGTCGGCAAACCCGATCAGGCGCTTGAGGCCTATTCCCGCGCGTTGGCTATACATCCCCATCATGAAGAAGTAACCAATGCCGTGAATCGGCTGAAGCCTCAGGTTGAAGGCAAGGCGCTGTAAGTCGGAAGGCGCAGGGGGCAAAGGTGAGCGGGTCATCCCGAGTAGTGGCCGTACTTGGCCCAACGAACACAGGTAAAACTCACTACGCGATCGAACGCATGCTGGGGTATCGGACTGGTGTCATCGGCCTGCCTCTGCGGCTGCTCGCGCGGGAGGTCTACGACAAGATCGTCGCCATTCGCGGCCCCTCGGTCGTGGCGCTGGTGACAGGCGAGGAACGGATCGTACCGCCGCGCACGCAATATTGGGTCTGCACGGTCGAGGCGATGCCCGAAAGCATGGGCGCCGATTTCGTCGCGATTGATGAAATCCAGCTCTGCGTGGATCCCGAGCGTGGCCACGTCTTCACCGACCGGTTGCTGCGGTCGCGGGGAACGAATGAGACGCTGTTCATGGGGTCCGACACCATGCGCGGCCCAATTGCGGCACTGGTGCCCGAGGCGCAGTTTGTACGGCGCGAGAGGATGTCTCAGCTGGTGTATTCGGGGTCGAAAAAGATCAGCCGAATGCCCCCGCGCAGCGCCATTGTCGGGTTCTCGGTCGAAAACGTCTATGCCATCGCCGAGCTGCTGCGCCGTCAAAAGGGTGGGGCGGCCGTGGTGATGGGCGCGCTCAGCCCGCGAACGCGGAACGCGCAGGTCGACCTGTATCAGAATGGAGAGGTCGACTATCTGGTGGCCACCGATGCCATCGGAATGGGCCTGAACCTGGATGTGAACCACGTGGCGTTTTCGTCCCTGACCAAATTCGACGGTCGCCGGATGCGCCCCTTGGCCCCGAATGAGCTGGCCCAGATCGCGGGCAGGGCAGGCCGGGGCATGTCGGATGGCACGTTCGGCGTGACCGGCGAGGCCCCGCCATTGGACGAAGGCGTTGCGCAGGCCATCATGGACAGCCGCTTTACGCCGATGAAAAAGCTGAACTGGCGGAATGCCGCCCTTCGCTTCGGCTCGGTCGACGCGCTGATCACATCGCTTGAGGTCAGTCCCAATGATGAACATCTGACCAAGGCCCGCCCTGCAGACGACCTGAACGTGTTGAAATCGCTGTCGCAAGTGACCGAGGTCGCAGCCCGCGCCAGCGATGGCCCGTCGATCCGTTTGCTATGGGATGTGTGCCGAATTCCTGATTTTCGGGGCATTAGCCATTCGGAACATGCCAATCTGCTCGAGGTGATCTACGGCCATCTACACGAACGCGGCGCGATCCCGGACGACTTCATGGCGCGGCAAATCCGCCGGATCGACCGCACGGACGGAGATATTGATGCGCTGTCCAAAAGGTTGGCTTATATTCGCACTTGGACATATGTTGCGCAACGAAACGGCTGGGTCCGTGACGAATCGCATTGGCGTGAGGAAACGCGCACTGTAGAAGACAGGTTGTCGGACGCTCTGCATGATCGTCTGACTCAAAGATTTGTGGACCGGCGCACCTCGGTGTTGCTGCGCCGGCTCAAACAGAAGGAGGCCCTTTTGGCCGAAGTAAATGACAAGGGTGAAGTGACCGTCGAAGGCGAATTCGTCGGTCGTCTGGAAGGGTTCCGGTTTACACCGGACAAAAGCGCGCAAGGGGCTGAGGCGAAAGCACTCAAGTCGGCCTCTTTGCAAGCACTCGCGCCGCAATTCCATCTGCGTGCCGATCGCTTCTACAATGCACCCGATACCGAAATTGATTTCACTGATCAGGGCGGCCTGATGTGGGGCGAATACGCTGTCGGCAAACTGGTTGCCGGGGCCGAGCCTCTCAAGCCGATGGTCGAGGTTTTTGTGGATGAGGCCGCGGGGCCGGACGTCGAACAGAAGGTACAGCGCCGCCTGCAGCACTTCATCGACCGCAAAGTGGCCGCGCTTTTCGAACCGCTGCTGAACCTGTCGAGAGATGAGGAACTGTCCGGTCTGGCCAAAGGTTTTGCCTTCCGCATGGTCGAGGCGCTGGGTGTGCTGCCTCGCGCGCAGGTCGCGCAAGAGGTCAAGGATCTGGATCAGGACGCTCGCGGCGCGCTGCGCAAGCACGGCATCCGTTTTGGTCAGTTCACGATCTTCATGCCACTGCTGCTGAAACCCGCTCCGACACGTTTGCGTCTGGTGCTGTGGGCGCTGTCCAGTGGTCTGCAGGAATTCCCTGAAGCACCGCCTCCGGGTCTGGTCACCGTGCCGGTCGCCAAGGATGCACCGCAGGGCTATGATACCATGTGCGGTTACCGCGACGCGGGCGAACGCTCGATCCGCATCGACATGCTGGAACGTCTGGCCGATATGCTGCGCTCTGAGGACAGCCGGGGCGGCTTTGAAGCCAAACCCGACATGCTTTCGATCACAGGCATGACGTTGGATCAGTTCGCGGACCTGATGCAGGGCCTGGGCTACAAGGCCGAACGCGGCGAGCGTGAAAAGGTCAAAGCTGCACCGACTGAGGCACCTGCGACTGAAGCGGCAGAACAACCCGCCGCCGAAGAAACCCCGACCGTCGGGGCCTCGACAGACGAGGTCGCTGCACCCGCCGAGGCGCCAGCCGAGGCCACCGAAAGCACCGAGGCGGCAGCCGAGGCTCCGACCGCGGAACCCGCAAGTGACGAACCCGAGGTCGAGGTGTTCTACACCTTCACATGGGGCCGTCAGCGTCAGCAAAATCGCGGCCCGCGCCGCGAGCAGGGGCAGGGCAAAGGCAAGCCGCGCGGAAAATCTCAGGACGGTCGCAAGCCGCAAGGCAAGAAGGGCGGCAAGCCGCAGGGTGCAAAATCCTTCTCGTCCCGACCTCCGAAAAAGGAAAAGGCGATCGACCCCGACAACCCGTTTGCAGCAGCGCTGATGGGTTTGAAGGGCGGCAACTGATCCGTCATGGATCAGGCCAAGCTGCGGATCGACAAATGGCTCTGGCAGGCGCGGTTCTTCAAGACCCGCAGCCTGTCGGCCAAACAGGTCAGCGGCGGCCATGTCAGGCTGAACGGCAACCGGGTCCTGAAACCCGCCCAGACGGTGGTTCCCGGGGACGTTCTGACCTTTCCGCAGGGTAAAACCATCCGGGTCGTGCGCGTTGAAAAAATTGGCGAACGACGCGGCCCGGCCCCTGAGGCGCAAACACTGTACTTCGATATGACGGAAAAGAAGGACATACCGCCCAAAAACCCGTCATATGAGGGAAAAGGTCGTCCAACCAAGAAAGATCGGCGCGCGCTTGATCTTTCTCGCACGCCAAGCGGCCCCACATCTTGAAGCCAAACCCGGACTGAACTAGCTAGACGCCAAACCTGAATGGGATTCTGAACATGACCTACGTCGTCACCGATAACTGCATTGGCTGCAAATACACCGACTGTGTCGAGGTGTGCCCAGTGGATTGCTTCTATGAAGGTGAGAACACGCTGGTCATCCATCCCGACGAATGCATCGACTGCGGCGTCTGTGAGCCCGAATGCCCGGCTGATGCAATCCGACCCGACACCGAGCCAGGCATGGAAACCTGGGTTGAGTTCAACCGCAAATACTCGGAAATGTGGCCGGTCATCGTCACCAAGAAAGACCCTTTGCCAGAGGCGGAAGAACGCGATGGCGAGGAAGGCAAGTTGGAGAAGTATTTCTCCGAAGCTCCGGGTGAAGGCGGGTAAGTGATTCGCCGCCCCGTTTGATGGCTAGAAAAAGCGGTCTGCAAAGTCTAATCCCTTGATTGCAGGCCGTTAGTAAAAAAATTCCCCTAGGGAAACTTTTGAGTGTCTCATTTTTGTGATATACTCTGTCCTCAATGATGACTGAGATTGGGATGTACTCCGTAAGTATGCTCGCTTTGGAGTTCTGAATTTGCGACAAACAGACCGCCTGCCGGGGCCACAATGGGCGCCGAGCGTGGGTTTTTTTTGTTGTTCGCATCCCGGTCCAAAACCAAGGAATGAATTGAATGTCGAAGTCGAAAAAGCTTGAGTTCCGCCCGAACGACTATGTTGTCTACCCCGCCCATGGTGTGGGTCAGATCATCTCGATCGAAGAGCAGGACGTCGCTGGATTTTCGCTCGAATTGTTCGTCATCTCATTTGAGAAAGACAAGATGACCCTTCGCGTGCCGACAAACAAGGTGACCGAATCCGGTCTGCGTTCGCTCAGCTCGCCGGATGTGATCAGCCAGGCGATGAAGACTCTGAAGGGTAAGGCCAAGGTCAAACGGGCCATGTGGTCGCGCCGGGCGCAGGAATACGAACAGAAGATCAACTCGGGCGATCTGATCTCGATCGCCGAAGTGGTCCGCGACCTGCACCGCACCGATGACCAGCGCGAGCAAAGCTATTCCGAGCGTCAGCTTTATGAAGCCGCGCTGGAGCGTCTGACCCGCGAGGTCGCCGCCGTGTCCGGGGACGGAGAGATTTCTGCCGCCAAGCAGGTCGATGATGTTCTGACCTCGCGCGCCGCCGCAGCCTAAGTCCACGACGATTGAAACAGCAAGGCCGCTCCGGCATCGGGGCGGCGTTTTTCGTTGCTTGGTGGATTGGTGAAAACCGGTTAGTTTTTCTGTAGATGCAAGCAGATACCGGTTCAGCATGAAGAAGACGGTCAAGTTCCTATACATCGGAAAGGCCCCGATTTCGGTCTGGTTCCGCTATGGGTTGATCCTGTTCGATGTGGTCACGATCATCTTCTTTGTTGCCACTGCGCATTTTCCGCACGGCCCATGGGTGACAGGGATCAGCTGGGTGGTTGGCTTTATTATCCTTCTGGATTTTTCGGCCAGAATGTGGATCGCCAAGGACCGCTGGAAGCTGCTGCGCAAGATTTACACGCTGGCGGATATCGTGGTGATCGTGTCGCTGATCCTCGACCCGTTTTTAACCGGCAATCTCGCGTTCCTGCGTATCCTGCGCGCCCTTCGGCTGATCCACTCGTACCATCTGCTCTGGGACTTGCGGCGCGACAGCACCTTTTTCCGCACGCATGAAGATGCGGTCATTGCAGCAATCAATCTGCTGGTCTTCGTGTTTGCAACTTCGACAGCCGTTCTTGTCTTCTTCATCCCAGAAGATGCTAAGAACCCCTATATTGACGCGCTGTATTTCACCATGGCGACCCTGACGACGACGGGATTTGGCGACATCACCCTGTCAACGCCTTGGGGAAAGCTGTTTTCGGTGTTTATCATGGTGGTGGGTGTTGCCCTGTTCGTGCGTCTGGCACAGGCGATATTCATGCCTCAGAAAGTACGCCACAAATGCCCCAGCTGCGGGCTGTTCCGGCATGATCCGGACGCGGTGCATTGCAAGCATTGCGGCTGCACCCTTCGGATTGAGACGGGCGGGGTGTCTTAAAGCTGAGCCGCTATTGCTATCAGGATGGTTATTTCGGCCAATTGCTGAGAAGCGCCGAGGATATCTCCGGTCTGGCCGCCTATCTTGGCCTTTGCCACGAGGGCCAGAACACCCACAACGACCGCGGCGCATAGGGCGGGCAAAATGACCAGCCCACCGATCAGCAACACTCCCGTCGAACCCGCCAGAGCAAGCGAAACCGCGACAGGACCCACGGACGGGGCACCGACAGAATGGCTGAGACCGGATTTACGCGCATTGGGCAATGCAGCCATCAGCAAGGGCATGAACGCGCGTGACACCATACAGGCGGCAATGATCGCCAGAAACGCACCGGCTGACAGAAGGGCGGCGACCGCTGCAATCCGTATCAGCTGCGAAGCAATCAGGGACAGCACGCCATATGTGCCGATATGGCTGTCCTTCATGATCTCCAACCGGCGTTCCGGCGTGAACCCGCCCCATAGGCCGTCAAACGTATCGGCCAGCCCGTCCTCATGCATTGCGCCCGTCGTCATGGTCAGGGTCGCCACGAGCAAAACGGCGCAGACGAATGGCGGAACCGACAGTGTGAGTGCAAGCCATCCGATGACGCAAGCCAATATACCAATCACCAAGCCGACCACCGGAAAGGCCCAAACCGCCTGCGCTTGCCGGGCAAAGACCCTCTCGGGCAGACGGGGCAGGGGCAGGCGCGTCAACAGGACCAGAGCCAGCGGGATATCCCATGCGGAAACCGGATTGGTGTCGTTTTTTTGCACTTCTGCGCCTTTCGGGGCCTTGTTGGATTCAGTGCTTCGGTTAAACACACAGGACCACTCTGATGCAATGAGGCTTTGATGCTGCCTGAACTGAATGATTTGAATACGTTCCGCGACGCGTTGACCAGCGCCCAAGGGCCGGACATGGCGGCGGCGGATGGCGCGGCTGAACGCAACGGTCAGTTGACCAAACCTCCGGGCGCGCTGGGGCGGCTTGAGGATCTGGCGATCTGGTATGCGGCCTGGCGTGGGGATTCGCGCCCGCAGGTTGCGGCCCCTCAGGTCATTGTCTTTGCTGGTAACCACGGGGTCACGGCGCAGGGCGTTTCAGCGTTTCCGCCCGAAGTGACCGTTCAGATGGTGATGAATTTTGAACATGGCGGCGCGGCGATCAACCAGTTGGCCAAGGCGGCGGGCGCAAAGATGGACGTCCATGCGCTGGATCTTGATCGGCCGACGGCAGATTTCACCCAAGGTCCCGCCATGAGTGAGGCCGAGTTGCTGAGTGCACTGCAAACCGGCTGGCAGGCTGTGGACCCGAAGTCCGACCTGCTGGTGGTGGGCGAGATGGGGATCGGCAACACTACGCCCGCTGCTGCCATCGCCTGCGCCCTTTTCGGAGGCGAGGCCGCCGATTGGACCGGTCGCGGCACGGGTGTGGACGATGCAGGCCTCGCCAACAAGACCCGCGTAGTGGCAGAAGGCGTTGCGCTGCATGGCAGTGAAGACGGGGTGGAAGTTCTGCGCTGCCTCGGCGGGCGCGAGATCGCGGCCATGGCCGGAGCGATCGCAGCGGCCCGTATGTTGCGCATTCCCGTCATTCTGGATGGCTTCATCTGTACCTCAGCCGCGGCCTGTTTGGCGCGCATCTCGCCCTCGGCCCTGGATCATACCGTTGCGGGGCACCAAAGCGCAGAAGGCGCGCATGCAGCGATGCTGTCAAAACTGGGCAAGGAACCGCTGCTGAGCCTCGGTCTGCGTCTGGGTGAGGGATCCGGCGGTGCGCTTGCGATCAACATTCTCAAAAGCGCGGTTGCCTGCCACTCGGGCATGGCAACCTTTGCCGAGGCGGGCGTCTCGGACGGTTAACCTAAGCGCCTGACCGGGCAATTGCTTCGGTCAGGCAGAGTCCTTTGCGTGCTGTTCTGCCAGTTCCAGCAACGCGGTTTCCAGATCCTTCTCAAGCTTTTGTGCGCGTTCAATGTATTTCGTATTCTCGGACGTGGGCATGCCGGGAATCCAAAGCTCGGCCAAATCGCGCACGGACGTCCTGTCATGGTGATAGAAGGTCTGTTCGGCCTGCGCGGCCTCGTACTCGCTCAGCCCGATATTCTCGAGCACATAGCGGCCCGCGCGCAGAGAGCTGTCGAACATTTCGCGCACGATGTCATTGGCCCCTGCCTGATATAGCTCATACACGTGGGTCCGATCATGCGCCCGTGCGATGATGTGCAGATCGGGGCGCTGCCGGCGAGCGTAGCCAACCAAGCGGGTCACCGTCTTTCGATCATCCATCGCAGCGACAAGCACCGAGGCTTTCTCAAGCCCCGCAGCGCGCAGCAGTTCCGGGCGGGTCGGATCGCCTAGAAAGCCTTTGACGCCAAAACGACGCATAAGTTGGATCGTCTCGATATCGTGGTCCAGAACAACGGTCTTGAAGCCGCTGGCGCGAACCAGCCGGTTGACGATCTGACCAAACCGACCGATCCCAGCGATGATCACGGGGCCTTTTTCGTCGATTTCATCGGGTTCAGGCGCGGCGCTAGTGTCAGCCATCTTGCGGGACAGAAGGTCGTAGATGATGAACAGAAGCGGGGTGATCAACATGGTCAGCGCAATGATCATCAGCATCTTTTGCGACAGGTCCGGCGGGATTACATTCTGCTGCGTCGAAAACGCCAGAAGGACAAAGCCGAACTCACCCGCCTGGGCCAGTCCAAGGGTGAACAGCCAGTGATCTCGGCCCTTCAGTTTGAAGGCCTTGCCCACGAGATAGAGGATGACGCCTTTAACGAGGATGACCAGCAGGGCCAGACCGATCAAGTCGAATGGGTCGTTGAAGAAATAGCCGACGTTGATCCCGGCTCCGACCGTAATGAAGAACAGCCCAAGGAACAGGCCCTTGAATGGCTCAAGGTCGCTTTCCATTTCATGGCGGAATTCCGAGCTGGCCAAAACCACACCCGCCAGAAACGCGCCCAGAGCAGGTGACAGGCCCACCAGTGTCATCAGGAATGAAATCCCGACCACGATCATCAGCGCCAGCGCGGTGTACATCTCGCGCAGGCGGGTTGCGTGAATGAACCGAAACAGCGGCCGGGTCAGGTAGACGCCCGCCAGAATGACAAAGGCAATTGCGCCGATGGTGACCAGAGTCACGGCCCAGCCCGGCAGTCCTTCGACCAGAGACAGGCTATGATGCCCGGCTTCATGCAGATGCTCCGCGCCGCGGTCGATGGAGCCGTCTGCCTCGATATGCGGCATGGCAGGCAGCGCGAGCAGCGGCAGTAGGGCCAGAATCGGGATGACGGCAATGTCCTGCGTCAGCAGAACTGAGAACGTCGCGCGGCCTCCGTTCGTTTGCATCAAGCCCTTTTCAGACAGGGTTTGCAGCACGATCGCGGTCGAGGACAAACACAGAGTTAACCCGACCGCCAGAGCGACGGACCACGGGTGGTTTGCGTACATCGCGACACCGGCAATAACGGCGGTGGACAACAGAACCTGAAGCCCACCAAGACCCAACAGCTTGTCTCGCATATCCCACAGGGCGCGCGGCTCCAGCTCGAGACCGATGAGGAACAGCATCATGACCACGCCGAACTCGGCGACATGTTGCAGGTCTTCAGTCTCGGCGCCGACAAGGCCGAGGACAGGGCCGATGATCAGGCCAGCCGCCAAGTATCCGAGAACCGAGCCAAGGCCCAACCGCGCTGACAACGGCACGGCAATCACGGCGGCAGCCAGATAAATAGAAGCCTGGTATAGGAAATCGTCCATCTATGTCCTCATTGCCCGCTCAGGTTGGCAGGGGTGCGTCGCGTTTGAGTTGGTCCATCACGATCTGACTTTGTACCCGTGCCACTGCAGGATGCGGCAGGATCACCTCGTGAAGCAAGCTGTTGAGCGCAGAAAGATCGTCACAATAGACGTGAAGTAGGTAGTCTGCCTCGCCTGTCATCGTCCAGGCGCTTGTGATCTCGGGTTGGGTGTTAACCATCCGGGCAAAGCTGGCGGATTGATCGGGGCCGTGGGTGCCCAGATGAACCTGAACGAAGCCCTGAACCTGCAAGCCGAGTTTCAACGGATCCAGCCGGGCCGCGTAGCCGGTGATATAGCCCTCAGCCTCAAGGCGTTGACGGCGGCGACCTGCCTGGCTGGGGGATAGGTTCAGCAACTCACCCAATTGATGCGCGGTCAGATGCGCGTCCTTTTGAAGCGCTGAGAGTAGGCGTGTATCGGTTGCATCAAGCATATGCGGTAAGATCTCAAATTTTAGGCCATTCATGCGCAGTTTGCGCACACTTCAATAGTTTACATGAAAACAATGCGCGGAAACAGCATTGCTTAAGGCGTATTTTGGAATCAGCAAAGAAATTCCTGTTTTCGAAGGAGACGCGCCATGGGTCCTTTCCCGCACAACGCCCCGAAATCTGTCATCAGTCCCGAAAACCCCGCAGGTACCGACGGGTTTGAGTTTGTCGAGTTCGCTCATCCCGAACCGCAGGAGCTGCGTGATCTGTTCTCCAAAATGGGCTTCGATCTGGTGGCCCGCCACAAATCCAAACCTCTGGTCGAGCTGTGGCAGCAGGGCGATGTCACCTATATCCTGAACGCGGACCCCGAAAGCTTTGCCGACAAGTTCGTCGCGGAACACGGGCCTTGCGCACCGTCGATGGGCTGGCGCGTTGTGGACGCGCAGAAAGCCTACGAACATGCCGTCTCAAAAGGGGCAGAGCCGTATGACGGTGCGGACAAGACGATGAATGTCCCGGCCATCAAGGGGATTGGCGGATCGCTGATCTACTTCATTGACCAGTATTACGATACCTCGCCCTACAATGAGGAATTCGCGTGGATCAAAGAATCGAAACCGCGCGGCGAGGGGTTCTACTATCTCGATCACCTCACCCACAATGTCTACCGGGGCAATATGGACAAGTGGTTCAAGTTTTATGGCGACCTGTTCAACTTCCGTGAAATCCGGTTCTTTGACATTCAGGGCAAGTTTACCGGCCTTTATAGCCGCGCGCTGACATCGCCCTGTGGCCGCATCCGCATCCCGATCAACGAGGATCGGGGCGAAACGGGTCAGATCGTCTCTTACCTGAAAAAGTACAAGGGCGAGGGCATTCAGCATATCGCGGTGGGCAGTGAGGACATCTATGCCTCGACCGACGCCATTGCCGAGAACGGGTTGAAGTTCATGCCGGGTCCGAACCAATCCTACTATGACATGTCGACAGACCGCGTGACGGACCATGACGAGCCGCTTGATCGGATGATGAAGCACGGCATTCTTATCGATGGTGAAGGCGTTGTGGATGGGGGAGAGACACGGATTCTTCTGCAGATCTTCTCAAAAACCGTGATCGGCCCGATCTTTTTCGAGTTCATCCAGCGCAAAGGGGATGACGGATTCGGTGAGGGTAATTTCCAGGCTCTGTTCGAATCCATTGAGCGCGAACAGATCGAAAGCGGAGAGATTTCGGCGGCCTAAAGCGTTTCGGTTTTACCTGAAGCGCCAGGTGGCACGAATGTCCCGAGAACGCTGAAAGCGTGGCAGTGTATTCGTGTCGCAGGTTTAAACTGAAACGCTAGAAGCTGCGCCAAAGACCAGCCACGTCCAGATCACACCGGCGCGCTGGTTGGCCGGTTGTATCGATGAGGTTCGGGACCTGTGGTACACCTGCAGGCCCGAACTTACCGCTTGATCAACAATGGCGTCGTCCGAAATCACAAAACCGGGTCGGTCCGGCGGACAAGGGCCATGTCTAAGCGACAAAATCATCCGCCCTTGCGGCCGCAGCCGTTTAGACAGTACGCGGATAGCCATGTGTTGATCGCGCGGCGGCAGGTGGTGCAGGACGCCGATGACCAGAATGGAGTCGAACGCGGCGTTGTCTGGCAGAGCGCTTAGTCTGGGCAGACACGCATCAAGCCATCGAACGGATTGCGCGCCGTCACCGCGCATCGCGTGGTTTCGAAAGGCATCGACTGGCTCGATCGCCGTAACTCTGCAACCTCGTTTGGCCAGCCAATACGCCACTGTTCCCGTGCCAGCGCCCACATCCAGAACGCTCGCCCTGGTATCCGGCAAGTAATCCAAAACGGGGCGCAGGACTTCGGTAGGAGAAAGGCCGTCATAGGCCGGGATCAACCGGTGGGCGGCGTGCTCGTACCCAGCTATTACAGTCTGAAAATGCAGGTCGTCTTCAACCACGCGGCATTTTCAAAGTCAGGTTGCGACCCTTCTTTTGATACCGCAACTCACTGTCGCTGATGGCGATGACCTTTCCGCCGTCGATCCGGTCTCCGATCTTGAGCTTTTTGTACCGACCACTCGGAAGCCGGACGAGGGCACGGCGATTTGCGGGTGTGCCATAGACGCCGATCAGGTTCAGCTTGCGCAGGTTCAGAGCATTGTCGATTGTGGCCTGCCGTGCGACCGAGGCCGTTGTCGGGATTTTGGGGGCCACGGATTTCGGCTGGAAGGACCCGGCCTCGTCATTGCTGGACGCGACTGCGGCGGTTGATCCCAGATTTGATCCGCTCGCGCTGGCCGAGGCCACGGCTCGAGCGGGCCGCGGTTTGGGTCGCGGAACGCGGACCACGGCCAAAGCAGTGGGTGTATCGTCGATCTCGGGTTGCACCTGAAGGCTTTCGGGCCGCAACTTGGGCCGTACGACCGCAAGCTCTTCAAGACTGCGCCCGCCCAATTGCGTGCGTTCGAAATTCTCGACCAGATTGCCGGGGCGGGGTCGGGGGCGGAGTTCGGCCAGCCTTTGATTGACCTCATCGACCACGGGTTCTTCTTCGAACCGTACCGGTACTTCAGGCGGGACCTTGGATGGGCGACCCAAATAGACCACGATCCCCTCGGGCGACAGCGCGCCTTCTGGGTTCGGTACGACCAAGCCGCGTTCGTCCAACTCGTATTGTGCGCCTGCGATTGCGGGGCCGGGGATGCGTTCAAAGGCGGCATCCGTGTCGAAGCTGCCTTGATCGGGCAGGGCAATCGCGTCGCTGGACAGATCCGGGTTGTGAATGGATGCGAGGTAGAGGTCATCCTCGGAAATCAATGCCGGGGTAATAGGCGCTTCGGGGGCCTCCACTAGGGCGCCCGCGACCTCTTCGATGTCGCTTTGTGCTTCGGGGTCCTGTGCAATCTGTTCTACAGGCGTCGGCGCGACTTTCAGCGCTTCGAGAATGGCCGCATCTGTCGGGGACAATTCTGGCTGGGCTTCAGGTTCTGGCTGGGCTTCAGGTTCTGGCGTTTCTTCCGCTGCCGGTGCCGCCGCGATTTCGGTTTCAGGCTCTGGATCCGTCTCAGGCGGTGAAGTGTCATGAGTCTGCGGTGCAGACAGTTCGGCCGTATCGTTTTCGGTAGACGTGTCGTTGTCTGGGTCTGCCCCGATCAGAGACCACCCCCAAACACCAACCCCAACACATAGCAGCGCGGCAATCGCAGGAATCGCCCAACGCTGCGTTTTGTTCGATGTGGGAGGTAACGCGATTGCAGGCGGAGCAGGCTCAGGAGAGCGGAACGCCGTGGGCGCCGCGTCATCCGCTATGGCGTGAACCGGTGGTCTTTCTAGCTCGGGCTCGGGCGAAGGCGCAGCGACCTGCGGCTCGCTGGTCACGTCAAATACAGGCTCGCGCGGAAATTCGGCCTCAGTCGTGGCTGCACTATAGGTGACTGGCAGGAACCCGTGCTGCGCCGCAAACGCCTGCGCTTCATCCAGCGTCTCGCGTGCGACGGCGGCAACAAAGGTGGTCGGCCCCTCGGTTGCGCTGTCATAGGACAGGTCGACCAATTCATACGGCGTTGCCTCGGCGACTGCGGCTTGAACCTCGGACGCGATCTGATCATCGCTTTGGCCTTCCGTGGGCAGGGCAAGATACCGCACCTGATCTGCGGGCAGCACCAGTTTGCAGCTCAGGTCGTTTTCCAGTGCAAACGCTTTGTCGTGCAGGGCTTTGATCTGGTCACTCAGATCCGGGGCCGACAAAGGCACTTCGCCAATATCGTACCATTCACCATCCGAATGGTGTTGAAGGGAAATTCCGGTCGCAGAAAAGGTCAGCGCAAAAGCGGGTTTCATAATCCGGAGGAACCACAGTTAACCATATCAACGCAAATACCTTTGTATTCGCAGGGTGATCCTAAAGCAGGAACCCGCCGAGGGAAAGAAAAAGCCGGGACTTCCCCTTGTGCGTGTAGGCCCCTCGGACCCATGTTGAGACAAAGTAAGTTGGAGGGATCACCTTGAAGACATTCGCTTTTCTGGCCGCGATGATGGCCGCAACCACCGCCGGGCTGGCACATGCGGAAGAACGTCGCATCAACGTGGATGCCACCGGAACCGTTCAGGTTGCCCCCGATATGGCGACGATCACCCTGGGTGTGACACATCAAAACCCCGAGGCCTCAGAAGCCATGAAAGCCACCTCGGACGCTGTGGCGCAGGTGCTTGCGCGGTTGGGTGAAATGGGCATTGAAGAGCGGGATTTGCAAACCCGTGACCTGTCTTTGTCGCCCATCTGGTCGAATCGGAATCAGCAAAACGGAGAGCCACCTGAGATCACCGGATTTGTCGCCTCGAACCGGGTGTTCGTGCGGGTGCGCGATCTGACGCAACTGGGTGAGGTCATGGATGCGGTCATTCAGGACGGGGCCAACGATTTCAGCGGGTTGAGCTTTGGCTTGCAAGACCCTGAACCGATTGAGGTTCAGGCCCGTGCAAAAGCCGTGAGCGAAGCAACCGCAAAGGCTGAGCAACTTGCCCAAGCCGCCAATGTCACATTGGGGCCGGTTCAGACGATCTCGGAGCGTGGGGGCGGTGTGCGCCCGATGGCTGAGATGCGAACGATGGCCATGGCCGATACAGGCGGAGTACCTGTGGCTGGCGGCGAGATCTCGGTTTCCGTCAGTGTCTCGATGGAGTTCGAGATTTCAGAATAGGATCACGCACTCGTGCGGGCCATCAGCGGCTTTCGTTGCTGGCCCGTTTGGTCAAAATTTTCCGGGGACAACCAGTCCTCAAACGCATCTCGAATACGTGGCCATTCGCTGTCGAGGATCGAATACCAGGCCGTATCGCGATTGCGGCCCTTGTAGTGGGTCGCTTGGCGGAACGTGCCCTCATAGGTGAAGCCCAACCTTTGGGCCGCACTGCCAGAGGGGGCATTCAGCGCGTCGCATTTCCATTCATAACGGCGATAGCCCAGCTCATCGAACACACGGCGCATCATCAGATACATGACCTCGGTCGATTGCGGCTTGCGCTGAAGCAGGGGCGAGAAGTGGATGTGCCCGACCTCGATCACGCCTGCAGCCGGTTCGATCCTGAGGTATGACGCCATGCCAACGGGTACATCGTTTGCATCCAGAACCGTGTGAAACATCGGGTCGGCGTCCATGCAGTTCGCGCGAGCCCAAGTTTCAAACTCCTGCTCAGAGCCGAACGGCCCATAGGGCAAGTAGGTCCAATTGCGGTGATCGGCATCATTGGCAAACGCCCGGAACAATCCGGGCGCATGCCTGTTCACATCAAGCGGCACGACCGAGCAATACTGGCCCTCCATCGGGGTATAAGGCGGCGTCGGGCGCGGGAATTCGCCCGTGACCGGCCTTCCGATTGGTTGACCAAGTGCGTTGGTGTCGTGCCCGCTCATGGCTTTACGCGCTGGCTTTTGCCAGAGCTTGATCCAGATCGGCGATCAGGTCGTTGGCATCCTCGATCCCGATCGACACACGCACAACGTTGGGGCCCGCGCCTGCGGCCTCTTGCTGTTCGGGGGTCAACTGACGGTGCGTGGTCGAGGCCGAATGGATGATTAGCGAGCGCGCGTCGCCGAGGTTGGCAACGTGGCTGAAGATCTCCAATGCGTTCACCAGTTTGATGCATGCGTCATAGCCACCCTTGACCGCAAAGGTGAATAGCGCACCGGCACCACGCGGATACTGCGCCTTGACCCGGTCGTGATAGGGCGACGAAGGCAGGCCCGCATAGGTCACGTAGTCGACCCGGTCATCCGCCTCGAGCCAGGCGGCGATCTTCTGGGCGTTTTCGACATGGCGCTCCATCCGCAGCGACAGCGTCTCGATCCCCATCAGCGTATAATGTGCCGCTTGCGGGTTCATGGTCATGCCCAGATCGCGCAGGCCGATGGCAATGCCGTGGAAGGTGAAGGCCAGCGGGCCAAAGGTCTCATGGAACTTCAACCCGTGATAGGCCTGCTCGGGCTGGCTGAGTGAAGGGAATTTGTCATTCGCCGACCAGTCGAACTTGCCCGAATCCACGATGCAGCCACCGGTGACGGTGCCATTGCCGGTCAGGTATTTGGTGGTCGAATGCACAACCAGAGTCGCGCCGTGTTCAATCGGGCGGCACAGGTAGGGCGTGGCCGAGGTGTTGTCGACGATCAGCGGAATGCCTGCGCTGTCCGCGACATCGGCCAAAGAGCGGATATCGGTGACATAGCCGCCGGGGTTGGCGATGGATTCACAGAATACCGCGCGGGTGTTTTCGTCGATGGCGGCTTTTACGGCTTCCAGATCATCGGTGTCGACAAACTTGGCCGACCAGCCGAAGCGCTTGATCGTCTGGCTGAACTGCGTGACCGTGCCGCCATACAGACGGGTCGAGGCCACCACGTTGCAACCCGGTCCCATCAGCGGGAACAGTGCCATGATCTGCGCCGCATGCCCCGAGGAACAGCACACGGCGCCAACGCCACCCTCAAGCGTCGCGACACGTTCTTGCAGAACCGCGACGGTCGGGTTGGTCAGGCGCGAATAGATAAAGCCCACTTCCTGCAGGTTAAACAAAGCCGCCGCGTGGTCCGCATCGCGAAAGACATAAGCCGTCGATTGATAGATCGGAGTCTGGCGCGCGCCGGTTGCGGGATCGGGGCGTGCGCCCGCGTGTATCTGCAGAGTGTCGAAACCGTAGGTGGGGCCGTCAGACATCGTGAAAATCTCCTGTTGGAATGTGCGTTGGCGAATCTGTAGGCTATTGCAGGCCCTTGCACAACGATCCTCTGGTTGATCCTATGAGCGATCCTGTCAGCGTAGCCAGAGACCTGTGGCCTTGATCGCCTTGCGGATGGCCTGTTCGCGCCCGGGCAGGGCGTTCTGATCGAACATCTCGCGGATTTTGTTGCCTTTGCCTTGGAAAATCAGCCTCTTCATCGGGTCATAGGCCTTGAGGACTTTCTTGACTTTGTTGGGGGCCGAGACCGTCTCGAGCACTTCGATCACGCGGTCACTCTCACGGGCGTAGAGCAGAGGGAAGAGCCGGTAATGACAACTGACCGATCCATCGAGAAGCCCGTCCGGCAAGGCATCGCGCCCGCCGCCGAAAGAGTGGATCACCAGCGGCAAGGCGGCCTGATCCAGCCAGGGATCAAGGTTCTGGCCGGTGAGTTCGGGAATCTCCTCGTCGCGGATGGTTTTCGCATAGTCCAGAAATCGCTCACCGAATTGGCGCGGGCAGTTGTAGAAGAAATAGCCTGCGTTGAAATACAGAAACCGTTTCCAGTGTTCCTTGGGCTGGCTGTCATCAATCGAGCTGTCGAAATCCAGACCAAAGCGGCGATAGAGGGCGCTCCAGATCCCCTCGAACCCAGGCCCATAGAGGGTGGGTTTCGGCCAAGTCCCGTCGACTTTGAGCGAGGCACCCGGACGGTCGAAATCAAACGGGACCGAGGTCAGATCGCCGGTGATCAGCGTATCGCTGTCGAAGAAGACAAAGGGTTCCCCTTCGGGCAGGGCCTGCAGGGCCTCGATCTTGTTGCCATGCGGATAGCTCTCGCCGAAGACATGGTTGTCGAAGGGCAGGACCTCGGCGTCCAGCTGAGATAGCGCTTTGCGCACATCCTCGTTCTGGAGGCTTGGGTTCTGGCTCCAACGGGGGCCAGGGTTTGGGGTGGCGACATACAGCTTGCCGTCAAAACCGGGGGAACAGTGGCGCAGCGAGGCGGCGAACAGAAGGGCCTCATATTGCAGGCGGTTGTTTTGTCCGATGACGACGATGTTGAATTTCTGCGAAGCCATTCGTGCCTGTTCCTGTCGCCCGTTTTCCTTGGGATTACAGCAAGCCGCAGGGGGCGTCAAAACTGTTGGATTGATTTTCGCGTTCTCCATCCCATCTCATGCAGGAAACTCAAAGCAGGAGGCCGCCATGAGGATCAACGCGGATTTCACCAAACGCGCTGCGGTGCATTTTGCTCAGACCGAGTGGGTACAATCGCCTGCGGCAGGGGTCGAGCGCAAGATGCTGGACCGGATCGGTGAGGAAGTCGCCCGCGCCACCACGATCGTCCGATTTGCCCCTGGCAGTGCCTTCGCGGCTCATACCCATGATGGTGGGGAAGAGTTTCTGGTTCTGGATGGCGTTTTTCAGGACGAAACCGGGAATTTTCCGGTGGGCAGCTATGTTCGCAACCC
Source organism: Ruegeria sp. AG1 (assembly GCF_056541705.1). Taxonomy (NCBI): domain Bacteria; kingdom Pseudomonadati; phylum Pseudomonadota; class Alphaproteobacteria; order Rhodobacterales; family Roseobacteraceae; genus Ruegeria; species Ruegeria sp. AG1. The sequence continues at coordinate 246,151 of NZ_JBQFYU010000004.1, forward strand.
TCCGACCTCGTCCCATACCCCTTCGGCGGCCGACGGGGCCACCATTCTGGTCAAGCTGCATCAATTCGATCCCTCCGACCGGACGGAGGTCAAACGCTCGATCAACGGTCAGGGCGATCTGCGCCTGTTCAAGGATGAGCATGAGGATGTGCGCATCGTGCAATGGGCCGCCGGAGAGTCTATTGATCTGAGCGCAGAAGGTGGGCTTGAGGTGTTTGTCATCACCGGCAACTTTGATGAAGGCGGTGAATCATTCGCCGCGTGGGACTGGTTACGCCTGCCGCCCGGATCGCAGTCAAAGGCCGTTGCGGGGCCGGATGGTGCGCGGGTTTGGATGAAATCCGGGCATTTGACGGGCATGATCTGACCTGAACCCGCATCAATTTTGGGCAAAATCACGGAAATCCGGGTCAAAAGCCCGGTTTTTTCATTTTTTGACCGAATGATAAAATTTACCAATTGATAAAAAATCAGATTGTGGCAAGCTGAGCCTCACAACAAACATATCTACAGGGAGTAGAGTGATGGCACAGGGCCAGATGGCACCCGGGATTGTCCCAGGGCGGCTTTCCAGCGATGAGCTGACCTCGAATTTCACCGATTTGCATCCGCCTTTGGCCCCGCATGAGGCCGCCGTGGCGGCAGATCGTTGTTATTTTTGCTATGACGCGCCGTGTGTGACGGCCTGTCCGACGGATATCGATATTCCGTTGTTCATTCGCCAGATCCAGGCCGGTCAGCCGCAAGCAGCCGGTCGCACGATTCTCGAGCAAAACATTCTGGGTGGCATGTGCGCCCGCGTTTGTCCGACCGAGACTTTGTGCGAGGAAGCTTGCGTTCGCGAAGCCGCCGAAGGCAAACCGGTCGAGATCGGTCGCTTGCAGCGCTATTCGACTGACGCCGTTATGGTAGCGGGCGATCACCCCTTCGAACGCGCTGCGCCTACCGGCAAAACGGTTGCCGTGATTGGGGCAGGGCCTGCTGGTCTTGCCTGTGCGCATCGGCTGGCGATGTTGGGGCATGACGTGGTGATTCACGAGTGCAAGCCGAAACCCGGCGGTCTGAACGAATACGGGATCGCTGCCTACAAATCGACCAATGACTTCGCTCAGGCCGAAGTGGATTGGCTTCTGAAGATTGGTGGCATTGCAATCGAGACGGGCTCGGTTCTGGGCGATACGATTTCGCTGGACGGGTTGGTCGAGAACTATGATGCCGTGTTCCTGTCGATCGGTCTGGCGGGTGTAAATGCGCTGCGTGCGCAAGGCACCGAAAAGGACGGTGTGCGGGCTGCTGTGGATTTCATTTCGGATGTGCGTCAGGCCGAAGATCTGGCTCACTTGCCGGTCGGGCGGAATGTGGTCGTGATCGGTGGAGGTATGACGGCGGTGGATGCTGCCGTGAAGTCAAAACTGCTGGGCGCTGAGCATGTTACGATTGCCTATCGCCGAGGGCGCGATGCGATGGGTGCTAGCCGGTATGAACAGGACCTCGCCGCCTCGCACGGGGTGCGGATTCTGACGAATGTGCAGCCGGTTGCCGTTTACGGCAATGGATCGGCGGTCGATATCGAACTGGAATACACCACCACTCGGGACGGCAGGCTAGAAGGGACGGGCGAGATGATCCGGCTTCCGGCTGATCAGGTCCTCAAGGCCATCGGTCAAACGCTTGAAGGCGCGCCCGAAGGTCTGGCGCTGGACGGTAACAAGATCGCTGTCACCGGGGCAGGGCGAACCTCTCTGGACGGTGTCTGGGCGGGTGGCGACTGCGCCGCAGGTGGCGAGGATCTGACCGTGACGGCCGTGGCCGAGGGCCGGGACGCTGCGATGGACATCCACGCAACGCTCGTTTCGTGATAAGATGGGGTATTCACCCCATTTTTATTGCTGCTGAGGTATCGTCATGTCCCAGATCGAACAAGCTGTTGCCCAACACTACACAACCGGTGCCCTGACCGAACGCGTCCGTGCGGCGCTTGAGGCCAGTGGTATTGACCCGGATGCAGCCACCGTTGCCGACCTCAAGACCGGGGACGAGTTTCATACGGGTGGTGTGAAGGCGACCGACAACTTGTTCGCGCAGCTCTCGCCGACCCACGCAACGCGTGTGCTGGATGTTGGCTGCGGTATCGGCGGGACATCGCGCTATATCGTGGATCGGTATGACTCGACGGTCACTGGGGTCGACCTGACGCCTGAGTTTGTCGAAACGGCCAAGACGCTCAGCGATCTTGTCGGACATTCCGACAAGTCGGAGTTTCTGGTCGGCAGCGCCCTCGATATGCCGGTTCCCGATGCTGGGTTCGATTTGGCCGTGATGTTCCATGTTGGCATGAACATCGAAGACAAAGCGGGATTGTTCGCCGAGGTCTCTCGGGCCTTGGCGACGGGCGGTACTTTTGCCTTGTTCGACGTGATGGGCGGTGAGGCGTCTGAGCCGCTTGCGTTTCCTCTGCCATGGTCCACCGTGGCCGAGACGTCCTTCGTCCACGCGCCCAATGTCTACCACGATGCCGCAAGTGCTGCGGGCCTGGAACTGAAGACTGAGACGGACCGTACCGAGTTCGCACTTGCGTTCTTCGAGGAAGCCTTTGCACGCATGGCCGAAAGCGGCCCGCCTGCGTTGGGCATCCACCTGATGATGGGCGAGACGGCACCCGAGAAGTTCCAAAACTACGTAACGAACCTAAAGGCCGGGCGCATTCGCCCGACTGAAATGATATTCAAAAAAACCGGCTGAGCCGGGAAGGGAGAAGCCATGGCCGATCTGACGACAAACTTTCTGGGCATTTCCAGCCCCAACCCCTATTGGCTGGCCTCTGCGCCGCCGACGGACAAGGAATACAACGTCCGCCGCGCGTTCGAGGCCGGATGGGGTGGTGTTGTGTGGAAAACACTGGGGGCCGAGGGCCCTCCTGTCGTGAATGTGAACGGGCCGCGCTATGGCGCGATCTATGGTGCTGATCGGCGGCTGCTGGGTCTCAACAACATCGAGTTGATCACCGACCGCCCGCTAGAGGTGAACCTTGAGGAAATGGCGCGGGTCAAGGCGGACTATCCGGATCGCGCGCTGATCGCCTCGATCATGGTGCCCTGCGAGGAGGACGCGTGGAAAGCCATCCTGCCGCGCGTCGCCGAGACAGGCGCCGATGGGATCGAACTGAACTTCGGCTGTCCGCATGGCATGAGTGAGCGGGGCATGGGATCTGCCGTGGGGCAGGTGCCGGAATATATCGAGATGGTGACCCGTTGGTGCAAGAAATACTATGACCGCCCGGTCATCGTGAAGCTGACGCCCAATATCACCGATATCCGCAAACCTGCGGCGGCGGCGCGGAATGGTGGTGCAGATGCGGTGTCCTTGATCAACACGATCAACTCGATCACCAGCGTCAATCTGGATACGTTCAGCCCCGAGCCCTCGATTGATGGCAAAGGCAGCCATGGCGGCTATTGTGGCCCGGCGGTCAAGCCGATTGCCCTGTCGATGGTGTCTGAAATCGCGCGGGCCGAGGCCACGCATGGTATGCCCATCTCCGGCATTGGGGGCGTGACCACTTGGCGTGACGCGGCCGAATTTATCTCGCTTGGCTGCGGCAATGTGCAAGTGTGTACCGCTGCGATGACCTACGGCTTCAAGATCATTGATGAACTGACGGCGGGTCTGTCCGAATGGATGGACGAGAAAGGCTATACCAGCGTCGATCAGGTCATTGGTCGGGCGGTGCCGAATGTCACCGACTGGCAGTATCTGAACCTGAACTATGTTGCCAAGGCCAAGATTGATCAGGACCAGTGCATCAAATGCGGCCGGTGCTATGCGGCTTGTGAGGATACCAGCCATCAGGCGATCTCAATGTCTGATGACCGTGTATTCGAGGTGATGGATGATGAATGTGTTGCCTGTAACCTCTGCGTCGATGTCTGTCCGATCGAAGGTTGCATCACGATGGAGCCGATGGCAGCAGGTGAGGTTGATCCGCGTACAGGCAAGACCGTGCAGCCGGACTATGCCAACTGGACCTCGCATCCGAACAATCCGATGGCGAAAGCTGCGGAGTAAGGGAAACACTCATCCCTAAAACACCGGTTCGGTTCTACACTGCCGCTGACAGACAGGATCAAAGGAGAATGTCATGCCAGCGGCACCACCGGGCCGGAACAAGGGCGGCAACAAGGTCACCAAGCTTGACCGTGACACGTCCAAAAAGAACGTTGCCCTGTCCAAGGCCAAGCAACGTGACGCGATGGCCGCCAAGTATTTTCTTCAGCATCAGAAGCAGATCAAACGTGACGTGGACAGCCTTGAAAAGCTGAAACGCTCTCTCGAAGAGATGATGGCGAAGTTGAAGGAAGAGCGTCAGCTGGACCAACGGTTCCTTGGGCAGGTGGCCAAAAAGGTCAAGGCGCTGCAGAATTTTGACGCCTTCGTGAAGGCCTCGGCCAAGGATCACATGGCTGGGGTGCAGCAGCCGAAAATGTACACCGCGATCGTCAAGGATGCCGGAAAGGTGCCCAAGATCAACACCGTCAAAACCATGGGCGACCTTACCATCCTGATCGCCATGGTGATCGTGCTTTTGCGTCGAATTCTGGCGTTAAAGCCCGCGAAATAACGGTTACAGCGTCAGAAGGCGCGTGAACACCTGATCAAGATAGATTTTCGCGTCGGGGTAGGGATCGGCGTCATCCTCACCCAGAACGGCGCGGATCTGGACGTCGAAATCCGCGTAGTGCTGGGTCAAAGACCAGATCGAGAAGATCAGGTGATAGGGGTTCACTTCGGCGATATGCCCCTCGGCCATCCAGCGGCGGATCAGGGCCGAGGTTTCATCGACCAGCGCTTTCAGATCGGTGGACAGCACGTCATAGATATGCGGAGCGCCGCGAATGATTTCATTGGCAAACAGACGGCTTTCACGCGGGTAATCGCGGCTCATTTCCAGCTTGCGATGGATATATCCCAACAGCTCGGACAAGGGGTCGCCATCGGGATCGATCGCGCGCATCGGGTCCAGCCACGTGTCCAGAAGACGCTCGAGCAGGGCGGCATAAATCGCGTCTTTGCTGCGGTAGTAATAGAGTAGGTTTGGTTTGCTTAGCCCGGCAGCCGACGCAATCTGATCCACGGTGGCCCCGCGAAACCCGTGGGTCGAAAAGACCTCGAGCGCGGCTTCCAGAATCGCAGCGCGATTTTTCTTTTGTATTCTGGTGGGTGCGCGGTCTTTCGGCATGTGTCCAACGTGTCTGTTTTCGCGCCATTTCATAGGGGATTTTGCTGAAAACTCCAGCGATGGCGCGCAATTTCTTGACTGATGTCGAACCCGTGATAGCGTGAGTTTGACCAGATGGTCAAATCAAGACACCAAAAGCGAGCCAATCGCAAGCAACAGGGAAGAAGACTATGGCAGCTCCGGCGCAGAATCTCAGGATCAATGGCGACAGGTTGTGGGACAGCCTGATGGAGATGGCCAAGATCGGCCCCGGCGTTGCGGGCGGCAACAACCGCCAGACGCTGACCGATGAAGACGCCGAAGGGCGCGCGCTGTTCCAAAGCTGGTGTGAGGACGCAGGCTGTTCCATGGGCTTGGATCAGATGGGCAACATGTTCGCGCGGCGAGAGGGCACGGACCCGGAGGCGCTGCCGGTTTATGTTGGCTCGCATCTGGATACACAGCCGACCGGCGGGAAATACGACGGGGTTCTAGGGGTGCTTGGCGGTTTGGAGATCATCCGCACGCTGAACGATCTGGGCATCAAGACCAAACATCCGATCGTGGCGACCAACTGGACCAATGAAGAGGGCACACGCTATGCCCCCGCGATGCTGTCCTCGGGCGTGTTTGCCGGGATGCACACGCAGGATTGGGCCTATGACCGCGAGGATGCCGAGGGCAAAAAATTCGGCGATGAATTGCAGCGTATCGGCTGGCGCGGCGAGGAAGAGGTCGGCGCGCGCAAAATGCATGCCTTCTTTGAGCTGCATATCGAACAAGGGCCGATACTGGAGGCCGAGAGTAAGGACATCGGCGTCGTCACCCACGGTCAGGGGCTAAGTTGGACCCAGATTACGGTGACCGGCAAGGATGCCCATACCGGCTCGACCCCGATGCCGATGCGCAAGAATGCGGGTCTGGCGATGGCGCGTATTCTTGAAAAAGTGGATGAGATTGCGTGGTCACATGCGCCGCATGCGGTTGGGGCAGCGGGGCATATTGATGTGTATCCGAACTCACGCAATGTGATTCCGGGCAAGGTGGTGTTCACGGTCGATTTCCGCTCGCCCGAATTGGATGTGATCACTGATATGGAAAACCGCCTGCGTGTGGCGGCTGAGGATATCGTGAACGAAATGGGCCTGCAGATTGAATTCGAAAAGGTCGGTGGATTCGATCCGGTCAAATTCGATGAGGGTTGTGTGGCCGCCGTGCGCGACGCGGCAGAGCGGCTGGGGTATTCCCATACGGACATCATCTCGGGGGCCGGGCATGATGCCTGCTGGATCAACCGGGTCGCGCCGACCGCGATGGTGATGTGCCCTTGCGTAGATGGCCTGAGCCACAACGAGGCTGAAGAGATCAGCAAGGATTGGGCGGTTGCCGGGGCGGATGTTTTGCTGCATGCGGTCGTTGAGACGGCGGAGATCGTGGAATAGGGGGCGCTGCCCCCGTCGCCCAAAGGGCGACTGCCCCGGGATATTTTTAGCCAGGTGAAGCAAGCGGCGCAGACCGCAACAGGGAGTTTGAAATGAGTACTGTCATCAAGAACGGGACCATCGTAACCGCTGATCTGACCTATAAGGCGGACGTGAAAGTTGAGGGCGGCGTGATCACCGAGATTGGGCCGGACTTGCGCGGCGACAAGGAGTTGGACGCCTCTGGGTGCTACGTGATGCCCGGTGGGATCGACCCGCACACGCATCTCGAGATGCCGTTTATGGGGACCTATTCCAGCGACGATTTCGAAAGCGGCACACGCGCAGCTTTGGCCGGTGGTACCACGATGGTGGTTGATTTCGCGCTGCCCAATCCGGGCGAGAGCTTGCTGGACGCGCTCAAGCGTTGGGACAACAAATCAACGCGGGCGAATTGTGACTACTCGTTCCACATGGCGGTGACCTGGTGGGGTGAACAGGTGTTTGATGACATCAAGACTGTCATCGAGACGCGCGGCATCAACACTTTCAAGCATTTCATGGCCTATAAAGGCGCTTTGATGGTGAACGACGATGAGTTGTTTGCCTCGTTTAAGCGCCTGGCAGAGTTGGGCGGCACCGCGATGGTTCATGCTGAGAACGGTGACGTTGTGGCCGAACTGAGCGCCAAGCTGCTGGCCGAGGGCAATACCGGCCCTGAGGCACACGCCTATTCCCGTCCGCCGCAGGTCGAAGGTGAAGCGACGAACCGCGCGATCATGATTGCGGACATGGCGGGCGTGCCTTTGTACGTGGTGCACACCTCCTGCGAAGAAGCACATGAGGCCATTCGGCGCGCCAAGATGCAAGGCAAGCGGGTGTGGGGAGAACCTTTGATCCAGCACCTGACCTTGGATGAGAGCGAGTATTTCCACCACGATTGGGAACATGCGGCGCGGCGGGTCATGAGCCCTCCGTTCCGGAACAAGCAGCATCAGGATAGCCTATGGAACGGTCTGCAATCGGGCACGTTGAGCGTGGTTGCTACGGACCATTGCGCCTTTACGACCGAGCAGAAACGCTATGGAGTGGGTGATTTCACCAAGATCCCGAACGGGACCGGAGGGTTAGAGGATCGGATGCCAATGCTCTGGACCTATGGGGTGAATACAGGGCGTTTGACGCCGAATGAGTTCGTAGCCGTTACTTCAACAAACATCGCCAAAATATTGAATTGCTACCCGAAAAAGGGTGCAGTTTTGGTTGGCGCTGATGCTGATCTGGTGGTGTGGGATCCGGACAAGGCCAAGGTGATTTCAGCTGAGACACAGCAGTCTTCGATCGACTACAACGTGTTCGAGGGTAAAGAAGTGCGCGGGTTGCCGCGGTTCACACTGACCCGCGGTGCAGTTGCCGTGCATGATGGTGAGATCCAGACACAGGAAGGGCACGGGAAATTCGTGGCGCGTGAGGCCAACACCCATGTGAATAAGGCGCTGAGCACCTGGAAAGAACTGACCGCCCCGCGCCCGGTGGAGCGGACGGGTATTCCGGCGACAGGTGTCTGACGCATTCGGGCCGCTCTATGGGCGGCCCGCAATCAAATTTTTCAAGGCTATGGAATGAACACTGACTCTACGACCCAGCCTGTGATCGAGGCAAGGCAGCTGGATCTCACCTTCCAGACGAATGACGGCCCGGTTCACGCGCTGAAAGATGTGAACCTGACGATCGACAAAGGCGACTTTGTCAGCTTTATCGGCCCTTCGGGCTGCGGCAAGACCACCTTTCTGCGCTGCATCGCGGCTTTGGAGACCCCGACTGGCGGCACTCTGACCGTCAACGGCATGACCCCGGATGAGGCGCGGCGCAAGCGGGCCTATGGGTATGTGTTTCAAGCGGCGGGTCTGTATCCGTGGCGGACCATCTCCAAGAACATCAAGCTGCCGCTTGAGATCATGGGCTATTCCGCATCCGAGCAGGAAGAGCGCGTGAACAAAGTTCTCGAACTCGTTGATCTTGCTGGATTTGGTGGGAAATTCCCTTGGCAGCTGTCGGGCGGTATGCAGCAGCGGGCCAGTATCGCGCGGGCTTTGGCTTTTGACGCGGATATCCTGCTGATGGATGAGCCGTTTGGCGCGTTGGACGAGATCGTGCGCGATCACCTAAACGAGCAGCTTCTGGCGCTCTGGGCGCGCACTGAGAAGACGATTGGCTTCGTGACGCACTCGATCCCTGAGGCCGTGTATCTCAGCACCAAGATCGTGGTGATGAGCCCTCGGCCCGGGCGGATTACGGATGTGATTGACAGCCCTCTACCCAAGGAGCGGCCCTTGGATATCCGCGACACGCCTGAGTTCATAGAGGTTGCACACCGGGTGCGGGACGGCCTGCGGGCGGGGCATTCCTATGATGACTGATGGGGCCTCGGATATGATCAGGCGCGCCACGTTGCAGGACGTGCCTGCCTGTGCCCAAGTGATCCATGATTGGGCCTTCCAGACGGAGTGGATGCTGGAAGAGCTGCCTGTTGAACAACTGACAGCCTTGATTGAAGAGGCGTTCGATCATCGTGAAATCTGGGTCGCCGGCAACCCGGTCGATTGCTACATGTCCGTGGACCCGAATGAGCAGAAGATCGGTGCGCTTTATTGCAGACGGATCGGGCAAGGCATTGGCAAGCGCTTTGTCGACAAGGCCAAAGAGGGTCGCGCGTTTCTTTGGCTGACGACACACACACCGAACACGGCGGCGCAACGGTTCTATCAACGCGAAGGGTTCGAGGTAACAAGCAAAGAGCCGCCCGTGCCCCCGGATACCGTGCCGGTCTACCGGATGGAGTGGCACGCATGAAGCAGGTCTTATCGGTCCTGACCGTGCTGTTGGCCATTGCGGTCCTTTGGTATCTGGCCGTTGCACCAATGAATGTTCGTGTCTCGCTCGATCAGGCGGAACGGGCAGGGGAAACCGTGACGCCCGATACGTCGAGGGATCGTCAGCAGGTCTCGGTCTGGGTTCTGATGGTGCAGAACCCGTCGCATATCGCAGGTGGCTATGAGCTGGACCGGCCGCGCCTGCCGACGCCCGTTCAAGTCGGGCAGGAGCTTTGGAAAACCACCGGCGAAATGGTGATGAGGGGCCGGGCGATGTCGAAACGCTCGTTGATCTATCACGGGTGGATCACGCTGCAATCCACGCTCTGGGGATTTGTGCTGGGTACGGCGGTTGGCATCCTGGGGGCCGTGGCCATCGTCTATTCCCGTGTTGTGGATATGAGCCTGATGCCATGGGCTATCATCAGCCAAACCGTGCCGATCGTGGCGCTGGCTCCGATGATCATCGTCCTGAGTTCTCAGTTGGGGATCGAAGGGCGTGGGGTGCCCAAGGCGATTATCTCGGCTTACCTATGCTATTTTCCTGTGCTGGTCGGGATGGTTAAAGGGCTGCGCTCGCCGGCCGTTTCGCAGCTGGATTTGCTTCAGACCTACAACGCGACCGGTTTGCAGGCGTTCCTGAAACTGCGCCTGCCATCTTCGGTGCCCTACCTGTTCACCTCGCTGAAGGTTGGAATCGCGGCGGCCTTGGTTGGGACAATTGTGGGCGAGCTGCCGACCGGAGCAATTTCGGGCCTCGGCGCGCGCATTTTGATCGGCGATCAATTCGGCACGCCTTTGGCCATTTGGGCGGCCTTGTTCGCGGCGGCCATTCTGGCGGGTATTCTGGTGACTTTGCTGGATATTCTGCAGCGAGTGACCCTGAAACGCATGGGGATGAGCGCATGAGCTGGTTGATCTTTTCCCTCATCTTCTGGGCTGGTGCCTGGTGGCTGAACGCGTGGCTGGCACGGTCGATCTACCGGGACTCCAAGGGCGTGCGCGTCTTTGTGCCCGTGCTCTTTGGTGTCACGCTGCTGATCCTGTGGGAGGGGCTGGTGCAAGGGCTGGGCGTCTCGCCTGTGATCCTGCCGCCGCCTTCGATGGTGGCGCAGACCTTTGTGAACTCAACCGATATTCTGTGGCAGGACTTCAAACAGACCGTGTTCAAAGGGGCATTCACCGGGTCTGCAATCGGTGCCTCTGCTGCGTTTCTCACGGCCGTTCTGATCGACCGGTCCGTCTTTCTGACCCGAGGGTTGCTGCCTATTGGCAACTTCGTGGCCGCGCTGCCGATCGTCGGAATCGCGCCGATTCTGGTCAGCTGGTTCGGGTTCGACTGGCACTCCAAGGCGGCCGTAGTTGTGGTGATGGTGTTCTTCCCGATCCTTGTGAATACAGTGCAAGGTCTGCGTGAGGCGGACGCGATGCAGCGCGACCTGATGCGGACCTATGCGGCCAGCTACACGCAAACGCTGATCAAGCTGCGCCTGCCTGCGGCCATGCCGTTCATATTCAATGGCCTCAAGATTGCCACCACATTGGCGCTGATCGGCGCGATTGTGGCTGAGTATTTCGGCTCCCCCACACGCGGCATGGGCTTTAGAATCTCAACGGGGGTGGGCAGCCTGTCGATCGACCTCGTCTGGGCCGAAATCGCAGTGGCGGCAGTCGCTGGAACAGTGTTCTATGCTTTGGTGGCAGGGCTCGAAAAAATGGTAACCTTTTGGCACCCCTCACAACGCAGATAACAAGACCAACCAGACCCCGAAAACGGGGCACAATTCGTAACAAGGAGAAGATGAAGATGAAAAAGCTACTCAGCGGGGCGGTTGCCGCCTTTAGCCTGGCCGCCAGTGCATCACTGGCCGCCGATGAGGTGACGTTGCAGCTCAAATGGGTCACGCAGGCGCAGTTTGCAGGCTACTACGTCGCGAAAGACAAGGGGTTCTACGAGGAAGAAGATCTGGACGTCACCATCCTGCCGGGCGGTCCCGATATCGCGCCCACTCAGGTGATCGCGGGTGGCGGTGCGGATGTGACCGTCGAATGGATGCCGGCCGCATTGGCTGCGCGCGAAAAAGGCTTGCCACTGGTCAATATCGCTCAGCCCTTCAAAAGCTCTGGCATGATGCTGACCTGCTGGAAAGACGCAGGGATTTCTTCACCCGAGGATCTGAAGAACCGCACCCTCGGCGTTTGGTTTTTCGGCAACGAATTCCCGTTTATGAGCTGGATGAGCCAGCTGGGCATCGACACAGGTGGAAAGGCTGAAAACGGTGTTGAAGTGCTGAAGCAGGGTTTCAACGTTGATCCTTTGCTGCAGCGTCAAGCCGATTGCATCAGCACTATGACCTACAATGAATACTGGCAGGTCATTGATGCAGGCGTGAATCCGGATGAGTTGGTGACCTTCAAGTACGAGGATCAGGGCGTTGCGACGCTGGAAGATGGTCTTTACGTGCTGGAAGAAAATCTGAGCGATGAGGCCTTTGTTGAGAAAATGCAGCGCTTTGTGCGGGCCTCGATGAAGGGCTGGAAGTATGCCGAAGAGAACCCGGATGAGGCCGCTCTGATCGTTCTCGACAATGACGCCACCGGGGCGCAGACCGAAGAGCATCAGAAACGCATGATGGGCGAGATTGCTAAACTGACCGCAGGATCGAACGGGGCGCTGGACCCGGCTGATTTTGAGCGGACGGTGAGTACACTGCTTGCAGGTGGGTCCGATCCGGTCATCACCGCGAAGCCGGAAGGGGCATGGACCCATAAGGTGACCGACGCGGCGCTGAACTAAACCAGTCAGACATTTCTGACGCAAAGACGCGGTTCCAAAACGGGGCCGCGTTTTCTATTCTGACTGTCGGTTTCGTGTATGTACTCTTGGTGAATCTATAGTAGTATTTCCCTGTAAACTAACGCAAATCATCCACTTAGTAGCGTTCAAAAAGGATAAAATGCAAGAATTTGCAGAAGAATTCAATCGCGCCCTCTCTCTCATCCTCAATGGGGATGCAGAGCTATGGGCGATTGTCTTCCTGTCTCTGAAAGTATCCGTGTTCGCGGTGCTGATCTCGGCGCTGATTGGGATGCCCGTTGGGGCGGCGCTTGCCGTGTCGCGCTTTCCCGGTCGCCGAGCGTTGATCGTGCTGATGAATGCTCTGATGGGGTTCCCGCCCGTGGTGGTCGGCCTTCTGGTTTATCTGATGCTGTCCCGTTCGGGACCTTTGGGAGTGTTGGAACTGCTCTATACGCCCACCGCCATGATCATCGCGCAGGTGGTTTTGGTCACGCCCATCGTCGCCGCGCTGACCCGGCAAGTGGTCGAGATGCTGGCTGAGGAATATTCAGAACAACTCCGTTCACTTGGAGTGTCGCGTTTGGCCTCGGTTCCGGTGTTGTTGTGGGATGCGCGCTTGGCTTTGATCACCGCGCTTCTGGCCGGGTTCGGACGTGCCATTGCCGAAGTCGGCGCCGTGATCATCGTTGGCGGCAACATCAATCACGTAACGCGGGTCATGACGACGACAATTGCGCTCGAGACCTCGAAAGGGAATCTGGCTTTGGCGCTGGCGCTGGGGGCGATCCTGATCGGTATCGCGGTGGCTGTGAACGCCATGGTCAGCGCTGCCAGCCTCCGCGCCGAACGAGATGGGTTGCGCCATGCGTGATCTGACCTTCGAGATGACACAGTCCCTGCAGGTCCGCGATCTGGTCATCCGACGCAACGGACAGGTCTTGTTGGATGTGGCCGATCTGACGCTGGACGGACCTGGTCCAACACTGTTGCTGGGTCCGAACGGGGCGGGCAAAAGCCTGCTCTTGCGGTGTCTGCATGGGTTGATCTCACCAGATCAGGGGCGGGTTGTTCAGGATGGCACTCCGCTGAATGCCTCTCATACAGCGCGGCAGGCGATGGTGTTCCAGCAGCCCGTTCTTCTGCGCCGATCGGTGTCCGCCAATCTGGATTTCGCGCTAAAACGGCAGGGGCTCGCGCGTCGCGCGCGCAAACTTCGGATTGCCGAGCTGTTGGCCGAAGGGGGCCTTGAGTGTAAAGCCCGCCAGTCCGCGCGGTCTTTGTCGGGTGGGGAGGCGCAACGGCTGGCGATCCTACGGGCCTTAGCCATGACCCCCGAGACCCTATTTCTGGACGAGCCGACCAGCGCACTGGACCCAAGCGCTGTACAGATGATTGAGTGCATGATCCTGCGGGCCTCAGCGCGTGGTGTGCGGATCGTCATGGTGACACATGATATCGGACAGGCGCGACGGTTGGCTGCGGATATAGTCATGATGCAGGGCGGGCGTGTGGTGGAACACGGACCGGCCAAACAGGTTCTGGATGCCCCAGAAAGCGACGCATCACGTCGCTATCTCTCGGGTGCATTGGTTACATAACAAAAACATTGGAGCATGTGATGAGACGGGCAATTTTGCGCGCAGCGGCGCTTGGGCTTGGGATGATGACCGGCATAGCCACAGCAGAAGAGCCATTTATCGTGGTGCAATCCACCACCTCGACCCAGAATTCGGGGTTGCTGGACTATCTGTTGCCGGGCTTTGAGGCGGAAAGTGGCATTGATGTCCGCGTCGTGGCCGTTGGCACCGGTCAGGCCATTCGCAATGCGTTGAATGGCGACGGGGATGTGCTGCTGGTCCACTCCAAACCTGCGGAAGAGAAGTTCGTTGCGGATGGTTGGGGCGTTGAGCGTTTGGATCTGATGTATAATGACTTTGTTCTGGTCGGGCCAAAATCGGACCCGGCGGGCGTCAAAGGTGGGGCGGATATCCTCTCCGCGCTGTCTGCGATCGAGGCGGCAGAGGCCGTATTCGCCTCACGCGGGGATGACAGTGGAACGCATAAGGCCGAGATGAGCCACTGGGCGGATGCCGGTTTGGACCCGACCACCGCATCGGGTGAATGGTATCGCGAGACCGGTTCCGGCATGGGGGCCACGCTGAACATCGCCAGCGGCATGGGGGCTTATGCGCTGACCGACCGGGCGACTTGGCTGTCCTTTGGCAACCGAGGCGATCTGGAGATTTTGGTCGAGGGCGATCCGCGATTGTTCAACCAATATGGTGTGATCCTGGTGAATCCCGAGCGGCATCCGAAAACGCGCGCCAATGCCGGGCAGAGGTTCATTGATTGGCTGACTGGGCCGGACGGGCAGGCGGCGATTGCTGACTTCAGGCTAGAAGGGCAGCAGGTGTTTTTCCCAAATGCGCAGTAAGTTGGTCCGCGTTGAGCGTATTCTTGAAAAGAGGGCGTGTTAACCGCTGGCGCCGTTGTGGTGGACCTGGCCCAAGCCGGTCAGGTCATACCCGCCAAATTCAGAGGCACGGGTGCCGAACTGATCCGTGCGTATGAAGCGCAATAGTTTCTGCATCGGCTCGTCGAAATAAGCCCGCCGCCAGATCGCCAGATCCAGCCGTTCCGAGTGGGTCGGGACGAAGCGCAGGTTGTAAAGGCTGGCCAATGCGCCCAGACCAAAACCGGCCTCGGCCTTGTTGTCGTGCAGAGTGATGGCCAGCTCTTCCTCAGTTCGGGCGCAGGTGGGCAGGGCGGTCAAGTCGTCTCGGGTCAGGCCATGGGTTGTGAGTTCGGTATCAAACAAGCGTTGGCTGGCGGCGCTGTTTTGGCGCAGGACGACGCGGCGGCCTCTGAGGTCGGCAAAACCCGCAATGTCCGAGGCCTCGGGAGACAGCAAAAGCCCGCGTTGTCGCTGCGCAATCTCGATCAGAACCACAGGGGCCTCACCCAAAGTATCGCGCAGAGATTTGATGTTGAAGCCGCCATCCTCATGGATATGCAGCGCCGCTGCCTGCGCGCTGCGACTACCAAGGCGACTGAGCCCGTCGAATGAGCCATCGTAGTAGGTCGCGAGGCCAGATCCGCTCTCCCGCAGTGCCCAGTCCAGCAGTGGGTCATGGCTGCCGGCAACGATTGGGGGCAGGAGCGGTTCGGCCACCTGCGGACCAGAACGGGACGCGTTGAGCCATGCAATCACCTCGGAGCGGGGAAACAGCAGCTTGCCCATGGCGCGGACGCAAGGCACCTCGCCCGAGGAAGCGAGATCATAGGCTTTCCGCTCGCCGATCCGCAACAGGTCGGCCAGCTCTTTCGTCGTCAGGTATTCGGACATTCAGTCGAGGCGCACAGCAGGGCCAGAGGTCGCCTGTTCCGCGCTGAAGCCGATTTGGTTCAGTGCAAAGGGGGCGGCAACAGTGATGACGACCATTGCAGTTGCGGCGGCAAGAAAGGCTTTCATCTTTTCCTCCGATTCAGTTCGGATCAACCGTTGCGCGGCGCAGAAATGCGATCAGGTCGTCCCGGTCCTGTTCTTGCGTGATCCGCTGCATCGGCATCTTTGATCCTGGAATGTAGTGATCCGGCCCCTCATCGAAAAGGGCATTTATAGTCTCGTCATTCCAAATGATATCAGAGTCTTGCAGCGTTTCCGAGTAGAAATAACCGGGCAGAGTTCCGGCTTGCCGTCCGAACACTTCATAAAGCGTCGGACCTGCACGGCGTTGCCCGTCAGGTGTCAGGCTGTGACAGATCGAGCATTTTCGGGCGAATTGCCGTTCGCCGTTGCTCATCTGGTCGGGGTCTTTCAAAAAGCTGGGCTCAGGCGCAGCCATCTGCTCCTGATCCCGCAGTGCGGCGACGGGCCAGCTATACATGGCCTCATCAATTCCGCCCGCATGGATGTTCTGACCGTCAGCCGAGAACGCCAGCGCCCAGACCGGCCCCCGCAGCGTGGCGCGAAAATCTTGGGCAATACGCCAGTCCACCGTGTCGATCACCATGATGTAGCCTTCACCATCCCCAACAGCCAGCAGGCTGCGATCGGGGCTGAGGGCCAGCGCCAGAATGGGGCGTCGGTCCAGCGTGAAGTCCCTTTCTTCATCCGTGCTAAGGTCGCGGATACGGGTCCCGCCGTCCACAGCGCCATAGGCGATCCAGCCGTCTTGCTCGTTCAACGCTAGCTCATTGATACCGAAGCCATGTTCGACCACGCGCCGGGTTTCCTGACCGCTGGCCACGTCCCATTCGCGTAAGCTGCCGTCCATGCCCGCTGAGAACAGCCGGGTTCCATCCTGTGAAAACACCACCGCGTTCACACCGCCACCAGTCGGGCCCAGCATTTGTGGCGCTGAGCCGTCCACCGGCCACAACCCTATCGTGCCGTCCCAACTGGCTGTTGCCAAATGGGTTTTTGAGGCTGCAAGGCCCACGATTTTACCCTTGTGCTTGCCCACGACCTCTCCGCCCGGCCAGCGGCGCAGAGTGAAGTCGTCTCCGGCGGAGTAGATGGCGGTTCCGTTGAAAACCACGGAGTTGACGGCGGCTTCATGGCCCTCCAACCATTCGGGCATTTGATCCGACCACAGGCCAACCGAGTTGTCGAAACTGGCCGTGGCGATCCGCCCGTCAGGTGCGGTTGCGATGCCCATGATTGGCCCGCCATGGCCTTTGAGCGTAAAGAACTCGGACCATGCGGGCAGGGGGATCAGGGCCAGCGCGACGGCAAGCCAGCGCATCTATTCAGCGGGAGAGGCCGCTGCTTTGCCCGCCTCTTTTTCCTGCACCTCTTCCAGCCAGAGCGAGTGATGCTCTCGCGCCCACTGCTCTTCAACCTCGCCGGTGCCCATGGCGTCGAACGCGCCCTCCATGCCCACCGAGCCGAGGTAAATATGGGCGATGATGATGGCGATGAAGACATAGGCCACCATGACGTGCCAGACTTGGGCGTATTGCATCTCTTCCTGCGGGGACATCTGGACGGGAAGGTTTAAGCCAAATGCCTGCGGAATGCCCGTGGAATTGGCGATCGAGAAAGTCTTGGCGAACATCGGCAGCTCGAACGGGAACAGCAGCGACAGGCCGGACAGGCTGATTGAGATACCCAGCAGGATACAGGCCCAGAAGATGATTTTCTGGCCCGCGTTGAATTTCTTGGCGGGCGGGTGGCTGCCTTTGGTGAACAATCCCCCTCCGGCGGCCAGCCATTTCAGGTCGGTTTTGTTGGGAATGTTATGGGCGATCCAGTTCACGGTGACGATGATCAAGCCCAGCATGAAGGCCCAAGCGAGGTTGTTGTGCAGCCATTTACAGCCCTGCGCGATGGTCGCGAAGCCTTCCTTGCCGAAGATCGGGATCAGGAAGTCGCGGCCATAAAGCGTCAGCAGACCAGTGATCCCAAGGATCAGGAACGATCCGGCAAACAGCCAGTGCCCGAACCGTTCGAAACTGTTGAAGCGTAGAACCGTGCGGCCCGTCTTTTCGCCATCAATGCGGATTTTCCCGCGGATCAGGAAGAACAGCAGAATGACGGCTGCCATTCCAGCAATGATGTAGCTGCCGTATTCACGCAGTGGACCCGTTCGGAAGTTCCACCACCACATGCCGCCATCCTGAATCAGGACACCAGCTGCAGGCCCTTGAGACGACACCGTTGTATCTGCCGAACCGAAACGAATAGCCCGATACACGTCGCTATCCGAGGCAACGCCGCTTGTTCCGAATTGGCCCAGCAGCCCCTCGACATTTCCCTGACCGGTGTTTTCCGAGCGGTAGGCGTTGTCCACTTTCTCGCCCCGCTGTCGCGCCAGAATATCTTCGAGCGTCGTGGCACCGCCAGTCGAGACGCGCGCGTCCTCGGCAAGGGCCTCGGTCGCGGTGCTTTGGGCAAGGGCGAACTGAGTCAGCCCAAGGGTGAACAGAAGGGCGAAGAGTAGACGGAACATCTGAACCTCGGTCAAAATGCCAAATGCAGGTGACCCACCTTGGCGGGTCACCTGTTTCTTATGTAGACGAATTAGCCGTCTTTCTGATCGTAGGCGGTGCCCCAACCCCACGCGCCCGAGCCAAACCCGCGTGCGACGACACGCTCGCGGTAGATGGCCGAGACGACGTCGCCGTCACCGGCGAGCAGGGCCTTGGTGGA
The DNA here is from genome assembly GCF_056541705.1 of Ruegeria sp. AG1. Classification (NCBI taxonomy): domain Bacteria; kingdom Pseudomonadati; phylum Pseudomonadota; class Alphaproteobacteria; order Rhodobacterales; family Roseobacteraceae; genus Ruegeria; species Ruegeria sp. AG1. The sequence goes on from NZ_JBQFYU010000004.1 coordinate 264,614, forward strand.
GCACATCTCGGCGCAGATGGGCAGTTTGCCCTCGGCGATCCGGTTGCGACCATATTTGGCGAACTCTGCGGTCGAGTGCGTTTCTTCGGGGCCGCCGGCGCAGAAGGTACATTTGTCCATCTTGCCGCGCGATCCGAAGTTGCCCGCCTGCGGATATTGCGGCGCGCCGAAGGGGCACGCGTAGAAGCAATAGCCGCAGCCAATGCACAGGTCCTTGGAGTGCAGGACGACGCCTTCTTCGTTCTGATAGAAGCAGTCGACCGGGCACACCGCCATGCAAGGCGCATCAGAACAATGCATACAGGCCACCGAGATCGAGCGTTCGCCCGGGTTGCCGTCATTGATCGTTACCACCCTGCGGCGGTTGATGCCCCATGGCACCTCGTGTTCGTTCTTACACGCGGTGACACAGGCGTTGCACTCGATACAGCGTTCAGCGTCGCAGAGAAATTTTGCTCTTGCTGCCATTTTTTTCTTCTCCTCCTTACGCTGACCAGATCTTGCAGAGAGTCGCTTTGGTCTCCTGCATCTGGGTCACTGAATCATAGCCATAGGTCTGGGCGGTGTTGGTACTTTCACCCAGCACATAGGGATCGGCACCTTTGGGGTATTTCTCCCTCAGGTCCTCGCCCTGGAAATGGCCGCCAAAGTGGAATGGCATGAAGGCCACGCCGGCACCGACCCTGTTGGTCAGCATCGCCATCACCTTGACCTTGCCGCCCTCAGGACCTTCGACCCAGACCTGCGATCCGTCCCGAATACCAAGGTTGTTGGCATCGCGCGGATTGATCTCGACGAACATGTCCTGCTGAAGCTCGGCCAGCCACGGGTTGGACCGTGTCTCATCGCCGCCGCCTTCATATTCGACCAGACGACCCGACGTGAGGATTATCGGATAATCCTTAGAAAAGTCGTTCTTTTGGATCGAAGCATAAAGGGTGGGCAGACGATAGGCCTGACGGTCCTCGTAGGTTGGATAGTCCTCCACCAGATCGCGCCGGTTCGTGTAAAGCGGCTCGCGGTGCAGTGGGATCGGATCCGGGAAGGTCCAGACGACCGCGCGTGCCTTTGCGTTCCCGAAGGGCGCACAGCCATGAGCGATCGCGACCCGCTGGATACCGCCGCTGAGGTCGGTTTTCCAGTTGGTTTCTGGCCCCGCAACAGCGTCAATCGCCGCGCGTTCCTCAGCCGTCAGATCGCCATCCCAGCCAAGATCCATCAGCATCTGCATCGTGAATTCGGGATAGCCATCCTGAATTTCCGATCCAACGCTATAGACCCCCTCGGCCAGCAGGTTGTCACCATCGCGTTCCACCCCGAAACGGGCGCGGAAGGTCAGGCCGCCTTCGGCCACCGGTTTGGACATGTCATAGAGGTTTGGCGTCCCCGTATGACCCATCTCAGCCGTTCCCCAGCAAGGCCAGGGCAGACCGTAGTACTCACCGTCGTTTGGTCCACCGATGGCTTGCAGCGTGGTTCTGTCGAACGTGTGCTGGTTGGCCATGTGGCTTTTCAGACGTTCTGGCGACTGACCGGTATAGCCGATGGTCCAGAGGCCCGAGTTGAACTCACGCGTGATGCTTTCAACATTCGGGGTTTCCGGGTCGTCCATCTCGATGTTGCGGAACAGACGATCCGCCCAGCCGAACTTATTGGCGAACTTGGCCATGATGACCTCGTCCGGTAGGCTTTCGAACAGGGGATCCACCACCTTGTCGCGCCACTGCAGCGAGCGGTTCGAGGCCGTGACCGAGCCACGGGTTTCGAACTGGGTACAGGCTGGCAACAGGTAAACGCCATCAGTGCGGTCCTGCAGAACGGCCGAGACGGTGGGATACGGGTCAATCACGACCAGCATGTCCAGCTTCTCCATCGCCGTCTTCATTTCCGTCATCCGGGTCTGCGAGTTGGGCGCGTGGCCCCAAAGAACCATGGCGCGGACGTTGTTGTCCTGATCCATGTTGGCAGGGTCTTCCAGAACACCGTCAATCCAGCGGGAGACCGGGATGCCGCGCTCGTTTTGGAGCGGTTTATCCTTGCCTTCCTTGTCCTTGATTGTGGCGAACTGACCGGCCAGCCATTCAGGATCTTCACCCCAGACACGGGCCCAGTGACCCCATGCACCTTTCGACAGGCCATAGTAGCCGGGCAAGGTGTGGGACAGAACACCAAGGTCTGTCGCGCCCTGAACGTTGTCATGGCCGCGGAAGATGTTGGTGCCACCACCCGTGGTGCCCATGTTGCCGAGCGCAAGCTGAAGCACACAGTAGGCGCGGGTGTTGTTGTTGCCGTTGGTGTGCTGAGTGCCACCCATGCACCAGACAACGGTGCCGGGACGGTTGTTCACCATGGTCCGGGCGACGCGGCGCAGCTGCGAGCCGGGTGTACCGGTGACGCGCTCGACCTCATCCGGGGTCCACTTGGCAACCTCTTCCTTGATCTGGTCCATACCCCAGACACGGGTGCGGATGAACTCTTTGTCCTCCCATCCGTTGTCGAAGATGTGCCACAGAATACCCCAGACCAATGCGACGTCGGTGCCGGGACGGAAGCGGACATATTCATCCGCATGCGCGGCGGTGCGCGTAAAGCGCGGATCGCAGACGATCAGAGGCGCGTTGTTCTGCTCTTTCGCGCGCAGGATATGCAGCAGCGAGACGGGGTGCGCCTCGGCCGGGTTGCCACCGATGATAAAGATGGCCCGGCTGTTGTGCATGTCGTTATACGAGTTGGTCATGGCGCCGTAGCCCCATGTATTTGCAACGCCCGCAACAGTGGTCGAGTGGCAGATACGGGCCTGATGGTCCACGTTGTTCGTGCCCCAGTAGGCGGCGAACTTGCGGAACAGATAGGCTTGTTCGTTATTGTGCTTCGCAGAACCCAGCCAGTACACACTGTCCGGCCCGGATTCCTGACGGATGTTCATCATGCCGTCGCCGATCTCGTTGATCGCCTCGTCCCAGCTGATGCGCTTCCACTCGCCGCCTTCCTTTTTCATCGGATATTTCAGGCGGCGCTCGCCATGGGCGTGTTCGCGGACCGCGGCGCCCTTGGCGCAGTGCGCACCCAGGTTGAACGGGCTGTCCCAGCCGGGTTCTTGCCCGACCCAGACACCATTTTGCACTTCGGCAACGACTGTACAGCCGACCGAGCAGTGAGTGCAGACGGATTTGATATTCTCAACGGCTTGGTTTGCCGCTGTCTGGGCACTGGCAGGCGTCACGGTTCCACCCGTGGCGCTGATCGCGGCAAGGCCGCCGATCGTCAGGCCCGAGCCACGCAGGAATGCGCGGCGATCGACGGTTTTCTCGCCGACCTGGGACAGGATACTTGTCCGCTGGGGGCGTCTCGCAACCCCGTTGGTCTTTTTCCTAAGCATTGTTTTCCTCCCTTGCGCGCCGTGTCAGCCACGGCTGGCTTGGTACTTCGCGAACCGACATCAGGGCCAATCGCAACCGTCCGTCGGGTAGATGACATCGTCCGGCGGCTGGGCCGGGCGGGGTCGAGGCGGCTTAGAAGCGCGCGCTTTCCAGATACGCGCGGGTATGCGCGGTGTCCTGCATGCGGGTCTCGTCCGTCGGCAGCTCGGCTGCTTCGGCTTGACCGCTCAGGCTGGCTGCGGCGACAGCAGCGGGCGCTGCGGTTCCGGCCAGTTTGAGGAAGTCGCGGCGGGTTGCGCCTTCTTCCTTGGTCTTGCTCATGGGTGTCTCCTCTCCCATTTGCGATCTAGCGCCGCCTTGGGCGCTGGTGAGTGGCGGGTTATGCCGCCGTCATTCGGAATGCCTCACGCTCGATCTCCATGAACACCCGACCGGCCGTCCCGACCGAGGCATAGAGAACCGAAGCTTCGGCTGCTTCCAAATCCGAATAGAAATGTGCGGCCCAAGGGCCGATATGTTTGTTCCAGAACGCTTTTTGATCGTCGAGCGGGGCAGCGGTTCCAAACCGGCCCACGATCATGCCAGCCATAATCTCCATCAGTGATGCGATGTTATCTTCGGGCTCGAACACGTTCTTGGCACGCGTGATGCCGCGCACGGCCATGTCATTGCGCAACTGAGCCAGAGGTTTTTCGTTCAGGAACCCGGTTAGGTAAAAGCTGGCATAGGGCAGTAGCTCTCCACGCCCCAATCCGATGAACAGCGCGTTGAACTCGCGTTCTGCTGCGGCGGGTTTGGTCACCTTGGCCACCCGTGCCATGGCTTGAATGGCCTGGCCCAGATCAGTGTCATCGCCGCTTAGACCAGCCATCTGATCCAACAGCAATTGATCCGGCGGGCCAGCCAGCAGTAGGCCCAGGAAGTTGTAGAAATCCGCGCGCAGCCGATCCTCGGCCGAGATATCCATGTGTTGCGCGTTGCTTGCGGTCATCCGTTATCCTTCGAATTCAAATCTCATGCGGCGCGGGGCCGGGGTATATGGCTCGTCCTCAGGCTCTTCCGCTGCTGCCAGAGCCATCGGTTCCGGGGCTGGTTCAGGTTCGGCGAGCGCGGCGGGTTCTTCTTCCTCGACAGGCTCGGGGGCGTCGATTTCAGGCTCATCCTCTTCGGCTGCCAAAGCCTCAATATGCGCCAACATCCCTTTGCCGACCTGATAAGCGGTTTGGAGGTTTTCGATCACACAAGCGGCATCGGTGTAGTCTTCACCATAGTCGACCAGCCCGTCCACATTGGCCAATACAGGATTAAGCCGCCAAAGCCGACGCAGGGCGCGGCGGCGCAAGCGGTCGGGGACTGCCTTAGCCATGAAGCCCGACACATCATCGCCAGCTTGCAACTGATCGGGGTCGGGCAGGTTTAACTCGGCCAGAATTTCGGCATCGCTCTTTTCTTCCAGCTCGGCCTGTTGCGCCGCAATTGTTTGTTGTTCCGCCGCGATCGCTTCGGCCTCGGTTTCGGCCTGAACGGCTGCCTTGCGGCGGGACCAGAAATCGCGGGCTTGGGTCATTGCAGCACCTTCCTCGGTGCGCGGTAGACGTCCGAGGTTTGCCGAATACGCGCATCCCCCTTGCCGTCCTCCACAAGGTCCGTCCGCTTCTTGTCACGGCGGCGCTTGATGAAAACCTCATCCCGGTGGTGTTCCAAGGTGAAATCCCGAACCCAGGCGATCAGGCCTTCGGTCATTGGGATTTTCTCAACGATCTCCTCGCCAGTATCCGCGTAATCCTGCCCCTCGAACGGAGAGGCGGTGATCAACGCCGCTTCCATCGGGCGGTTGCCGTCCAAATCATTGCGAAGAACCAGATAAACGGAAGGCTGACCATCGGAGAGGTTGACCATGTAAGCTTCGGTTTCATCGGCCCAGAGGGTTAGGGGCAGGGTGGCGGCGTGATACTCCACCGCGTCGCCTTCGCGCCGAAGCTCGACCCAATCAGCAGGGCCAGCGCCGGGCAGCACGGCAACCGCGCGCCAGTTCCACTTCGCCCAGCGAGTAACGCCGGGTGTTTTGCGCACGATGACGCCAACAGGCATTTCAATACGGCTTGCGGCCTTGGCCACTGGCTCCTCCCCGTAAGGCTCTCCCCTGCCTTACCCTAGGTCTACTATGGTACACATAGGGCGGCTCTGCCAAGTCTCAATCGCGTGAAAAACCTCTTGTACGACTAAAGTTTAACAAGTGAAATTCCGAGCGTTTGTGTCAGGAAAAACAGGCGCTCCCAAAGAATTTAATGTGCGATCCGTGGTGTTTGACAAAGACTGGATTGCCAGCCGAGCGATACCATCTAAGGTAACAAGTCAGGAAGCTGTCCGGGGGAGGGACATGGCCACCAAACTTATTCTATGTAACTGCGAAGGCTCGCAGCAGGTGGATGCCGACCGTATCGGCGCGGCCACCGAGCTGGAGTGCAGTAAAACACACACCGCCCTTTGCACGCGAGAGCTGGGTGTCGTTGCGGAGTTTATGAAGGGGGATGACCAACTGCTGATCGCCTGCGGGCAGGAGCAGGAGGTGTTCCGCGATCTGGCCGAGGATCTTGAGGTTGAGCCACCCGCCTTTGTTGATCTGAGGGACCGCGCGGGCTGGTCTGACCAATCGGGTGACGCTGCCCCCAAGATGGGGGCCCTGGCGGCCGAGGCGTTGGTGCCCATGCCCATCTCGCCCAGTGTTGATGTCATCAGCGAGGGGACCTGTTGTATCGTTGGTCCGGCCGAGGTCGCCTTTGATCTGGCCGAGCGTTTGTCGACCACGCTGGCGGTGACTGTTGTCACGGGTGATGAGACCTCGCCCATCAGCCGCAGCTCTGATGTGGTGCGGGGGCAGGTGCGATCGGTCGCGGGCGCATTGGGTGGGTTTGCCCTGCGGATCGACGGGTTGCAGCAGATCGCGCCCGGTGGTCGTGGCGCATTTGGCTGGACCGAGCCGCGTGACGGGGCGCAGTCGGCCTGTGACATCCTGATTGATGTGACCGGAGACACGCCACTGGTTCAAGCTCCGGCCAAGCGAGAGGGTTATCTGCGGGCTGACCCGCGCGACCCACTGGCCGTCTCCAAACTGGCGTTTGATGCAGCGCAGCTGGTTGGGACGTTCGAAAAACCCCTCTATGTACGGCTTGAGGAAACTCTGTGTGCCCATTCGCGGGCCGAGCAGGTGGCCTGTACCAATTGCCTCGATATCTGCCCGACCGGGGCCATCACGCCCGCCGGAGAGCATGTTGCCATAGATCCCATGATCTGTGCGGGCTGTGGGGCTTGCGCTGCACTGTGCCCCTCGACCGCAATAACTTACGAAGACCCGCCTGTGTCGGCGGTGCTGTCACGGATGCATGTCCTGGCTCGAACTTATCGCCGGGCTGGAGGCTCCGCGCCGCGTCTGCTGGTGCATGACGCCCACGGGGCCGAGATGATCCGTCTTGTCGCGCGGTTCGGACGTGGACTTCCCGCCGATGTTATCCCGATGGAGTTGAGTGTCATTTCCGGCTTCGGCCACGCCGAGATGCTGGCCGCTTTGGCCCACGGCTTTGCGCGGGTAGACATCCTGCTGGCCCCCACGACCGAGCGGGACGCGCTGGACCGCGAGCTGGAGCTTGCACAGGCGATCGCGCCGGACGCGGGGCTTGGACTGATTGATGAGGCCGACCCGGATGCGATGAGCGATCTGCTCTATGCGCAAGAGGTACTGGCGGCACTGACCGATCCGGTTCTGCCGTTGGGCAACCGTCGACAAATCGCCCGGTTGGCAGCGCAGGCTCTGAACCCTAAGGCCGAGGAGCCTCTGGCTTTGCCTCAAGGCGCACCCTATGGGGCCGTCGCGGTGGATACGGATGCGTGTACGCTGTGCCTAAGCTGTGTGTCGCTCTGCCCATCGGGGGCCCTGATCGACAACCCGGATAAACCTCAGCTTAACTTCCAGCAGGACGCTTGTCTGCAATGCGGTCTGTGTCGCAACATCTGCCCCGAGGATGCCATTGCGCTGGTTCCCCAACTGGACCTGAGCGATGCCGCGTTGTCTCAGCAGGTGCTGAACGAGGAAGAGCCCTTTGAATGTGTCGAATGCGGTGCCCCGTTTGGCGTGAAGTCTACGGTTGAGCGGGTCATGGAGAAGCTGTCGGGGATACACCCGATGTTTGCCTCGTCCGAGCAGGCGCGGATGATCCAGATGTGCGACAATTGCCGGGTGGGCGCGCAGTTCAACATGCAGGACAATCCGTTCCAGTCCAATCCGCGGCCCAAGGTTGTAACGACGGATGACTATTTCTCAAAACGGAAGGATCATTGATGCTGCAGCGGCGCGCCGAGATCCGCTGCGCTGATGACCGAGACAAAGGCCAGAATGGCGTCCAGATCGTCCAGCGTCATCTCAACAGGGTGTATCGGCGACGGACGCGAAGGATCGAAGGGGGGCGTCAGACCTTCGATCTGTGTAAAGGCCGGGTGGGGGTTCAGGGCGAAGAAGGCCTGAAACCTCTCATCCCAATCTGGCAACGTGCGCAAAACGGCGAAAGAGGGGGTCGAACCGAGCCCATTCATGCGGTTCTGCGGGCCGATCACATGGCAGCGGCCGCAATGGGTCATCGAAAGCGCCTCACCCAATGCGGTATTGCCGTCGATGACTTCAGAGGCCTCGGCGCTGGCAACCTCGAAACTGGCGCTGAAGGGCGGGCCTTGATCCGGAGCAAAGCTTTCGATCGTGCGCTTGCCGATATCCGACAGCAGCCAGTCACGAAACCGCTCCTGTTTCGGATCGTTCTGAATGCGCAGGTGATAGACGATCTCGCCACGTGCAAAGACCGGATCGCCCTCGGCACCGGTATTCAACGCCATAACGCCCTCAGCATCGCTGATTACCCGTATCCCGGTCTTGAGTGAAAAGCGCGGAAGAATATGTTGCAAAAGGCCTGAGTTCGAAACTTCGGTCGGGCTGGCCAAGCCAATCGCGTCTTGCGCCCCGGAAGGGGTGGCGGAGAGCGTCAGGCTGAGGCACAAAAGGAAAAAGCGCATGCCCAAGCCTAATCGCCAAAAGGCAAATGCGTCAAATGAACGAAAAGAGACGGAGACACATGCAATGAAAAGCAACCATGCGATGGTGCAGGTTATGGGGACGATGGCATGAGTGTCCGTGACGCGGTTCTTGCGAACTTGAAAAAGATCACTGACCCGGTTTCCGGTCAGGATATTGTCAGCGCGGGCGTTGTGCGCGCCCTGAATGTCGAAGGCGATACCGTGCGCTTCGTGCTCGAGATCGACCCCAAACAGGCCGAGCGGATGGAGCCTGTGCGCGCCGCCGCTGAGCAGGCCGCGCAGATGGTGGAAGGGGTTTCGAAAGTGTCGGCCATGATGACCGCGCATTCCGACAAGGCTCCGCCGGATCTGAAGCCGAAACCAAAGCCCTCTCAGACTGGTCCGCAGGCTGTGTCTGGTGTCGATCGTATTATCGCCGTTGCCTCCGGCAAGGGCGGTGTCGGGAAATCGACCGTATCCGCGAACCTCGCCTGTGCCTTGGCGGCCGAGGGGCGACGTGTCGGGTTGCTTGACGCGGATGTCTATGGCCCGTCGCAACCCCGGATGCTCGGTGTCTCTGGACGCCCGGCCAGCCCGGATGGCAAGACGATCCTGCCGCTGCGCAATCACGGCGTCACCATGATGTCGATGGGTCTGATGACCAACGAAGGGCAGGCGGTCGTTTGGCGCGGTCCCATGCTGATGGGTGCGCTGCAGCAGATGATGAACCAGGTTCAATGGGGCGCTCTGGACGTGCTTATCGTTGACCTGCCGCCCGGTACTGGTGACGTGCAACTGACGCTCAGCCAGAAGTTCCAGGTGGATGGGGCCATCGTTGTCTCAACCCCGCAGGACGTGGCGCTAATCGACGCCCGCAAGGGGATCGACATGTTCAACCAGCTCAAGACACCGATCTTCGGTATGATCGAAAACATGTCGACCCATATCTGTTCCAACTGCGGGCATGAGGAGCATATCTTTGGCCATGGCGGTGTCGCCTCCGAGGCGGAGGCGCTGGGCGTGCCGCTCTTGGGTGAAATCCCACTACATCTGGATATCCGGATGGCCGCGGACGGGGGGGCGCCCATCGTGGTCAGCAAGCCCGACAGCCCACAGGCCGACGCGTTCCGCAAGATCGCGCGCGACCTGATCGCCAAAGGCAACGCATGAGCGAACCGGTCTTTCCCCCTCTGTTGACAGGTCATCCCGCCAATGGTGGGGAAGACCCATTCGAAAAAGCCCAGGCCATGGCGGCGCTGGGCTGCGATTCCGGCTCGGTCGTGTACAATATTCAGGCCGATCGCCTGCGCGCGGCCATTGTTTTCGCGCCCGAGGTCGCCTTGCAGGACGCCATGGCGATGCTGCCGCTCTGCGCTGTCGGGTTTCAGAACGCGCTGGGCGCCTTGGCACCGCCAGAAGTAGCGGTGCATCTGGGCTGGGATGGCCTGATCTGCGTGAACGGTGCAAAATGCGGGCAGTTCCATGTTGCCGCGTCGACCAGCGATCCCGATCAGATACCCGACTGGCTGGTCGTCGGGTGGGAATTGGTACTGCTGCAAACCAGCGACGCGCCCGGCCAGACGCCGGACGTCACCGCGCTCTATGATGAGGGCTGCGCCGAGGTTTCGGCAACCCAATTGGTGGAAAGCTGGTCGCGGCATATGCTGACATGGCTCAACCGCTGGTCCGAAGACGGCAACGCACCGCTACACGGCGAATGGCTTGGCCTTCTGCGCGGCGTCGGAGAACCGATTGAGGGGCAGGGCGTGTTCCTTGGCACGGACGAGCGGTTCGGCATGTTGATCCGCGACAAGGATGAGACTCACCTGCGCCCGCTCACAAACCTATTGGAGGCGACCTGATGAAACTGGCCCGCGCGATACATTTCGACGAAAGCGACATGAACGTGTTCCACTCGCCCGCGCGCACGGGGGAATGGTGCGTCTCGGGTGGGTTTGAGTTTTCGAACTGGGGGCAGGGTGATCTGGAGGGCAAAGCCCGTCAGGCCTTCGCCAATGGTTGGCTGGGGCTAGAGACCTTCGGGCGTGTGACCTTTGTGGCTGTCACCCAGATCGAACCGGCTGAAAAGGAGCAGATCGTCGAATATCTGGCTGAGCATTTCGTGAAATTCTACGGTGCACCATCGGTCGAGGCCGCGATGGGCGTGGCGCAATCGGAGATAGACCATATGTCCGAGCTATGCGACGAGCACGCCGCCAACACTCTGCTCACCGTTGCGCGTGAATTGACCGAAAGCGGCGTGCATGAAGCCTTCCGCGTGATCACTCCGCAAGAAACCCAGCTCGAGGCGCTGGCGGTTCATGGCTCACTTGAAGACTAAGGGTCGTCAGATCAGGTCGACAAACCCGCCGAACTGACCCCGCTTGAAGATCAAGCCCTGGCCCGTGCGGTACATGACCTGATCCACATGACCAACCATGATCAGGTGGTCGCCCGCTTCGTGGCAGGCATGCAGATGGCAGTCAAACCGCGCGAGGCAATCGGCCAGTTGTGGCCGGCCCATATCATCTGCGCTCCAGTCTGTGTGAGAGAAGTCTTCTCCGTCGCGCGCAAACCGCAGGCTTTGGTCCTGCTGCTCTTGTGCCATGACATGGATGGAATAGTGCTGGCAGTCCGAAAACGCACCGAACCGGTTGGATTCCTTGGCCAAACACCACAGGACCAGCGGAGGGTCCAGTGAAACCGAGGTGAAGGAGTTCACGGTGATCGCGCGCGGCCCAAGTGCCGTCTGGGTTGTGACGACCGTTACGCCTGTCCCGAAACACCCCAGCGCTTCACGAAACGCGGTGCTTTGATCAGGGGTCGGGATAAAAGTCTTCTCGGTCATTGCACATCTGTTCTCTGCCCGATCGTCAGGTGCCATGACCGTTCCGTATTGTCCATGGTAACTTTGGTTCATCACGTTGAAAAACTAGGTCAGTTCAGGTCCTCCAACAAGCGACCATGTTTGCGGGTCTCGGTGATGATTGCGCCGAATGTGGTGATATCCCGCGCTTTCAGCATGGGCAGCATCCGCACAAGCGCCTCAGCCGTGGCCACCGCATCCCCCAGCGCCGTGTGGCGGAGCGCTTCGGGAATTTCCACGTCCAAACGGTCACATAGCGCGTCCAGTGTATGCGTCTCGCTGGCGCCAAACAGGACAGCAGACAGGAGCACAGTGTCCAGAATTGGGTGGTCCCATTCAACACCTATCCGCTTGGCGTGACGGCGCAGGAACGCCATGTCGAATGGCGCATTATGGGCAACAATCACGGCGTCCCGTGCGAATTGATGAAAGATGCGGCCAGCCTCGCCAATGTCGGGCGCGCCTTGTACCATCTGGTCGCTGACCTTGTGAACCTTGGTCGAGGCAGCTGGGATGGGGATGCCGGGATCGACCAGCATGTCGATCCGCTCGCCTTCGACAATGCGTCCTTTCACGACCCGAACCGCACCGATCTGAACGATCTCGTCCTTGTGCGGCAACAGTCCGGTGGTTTCGGTGTCGAATACCACAAAGCATAGATCTTCAATCGTTTGGGCCTCGAAACTACCCGAAGCGGACACGTTCAACAGATCGAAATCATAGACCAGCGGGCGCGACGCGTCCGGGGCGATCTGCGCCGCGCTGTCGTCGAAAATCAGCATGTATCCGGGCGCATCTCCCAAAGGTTTAACGCGCGCGGAATAGCTCTGAGCTCCGTCGATGCTGGTTAACGTACAGGTGACGTCCTGACCGGTTTTGACCAGTTTCGAATAGGCGGCATACAGCGCGTCAGGCTGTAGATAATCCTCAAGCGCGGCATTCAGACGGGGATGTGCGATCTGGGCCAGAACCTCGGCCGCTTGCGCATCATAGAGGACGATCTTGTGGTTCGGGCTGGCGAGCAGCATCGCAACCGGGATTTCGGTCAATAGGGCAGTGAGCCTGTTCTTTTCGGCGGCCAGTTGGGCGGTCTCGGATGCGACAGCCTCGGCCACGCTGAGCGTCTTGTGCGATAGCTGATCCGCTAGCCCAGCGGCGGCCGGGGCAAGGTCGCCCAGGTATTTTGCTGTCTGCACATCCATATTGCTGCTAACCCCGGCATGGGCGCGCGCGCGTAATTCGGCAGACAGACGCTCGATCGGTTTTGCCACGTTATCGTCAAACAGCAACCAGACACCCGCGGTCAGGGCCAACAGCCCAAAGGCAATCACGATCCCGGCAAAAAGGAACGGGTCGAACAGGGCAGGGTCGCCCGCTCGGGCGTAGCTGAACCAAAGCGCCAGAGCGCTGACCACCAGCCCACCCGCCGCTAAAAGGCAAAAGAACAGAAAGATTCTCAGACGAAGGCTCAACTTGGTCAGCATGATCAGACTCCGCAGGTGGCCTCGATGATCGGATCGCCGGTCCCGGCTTTGATCCAGTCGGCATTCAGAACGCGGCCATCGTCGCCAAACTCGGCCCCGTCGGCCAGATTGGCCCGCAAGTTTTCGGCGCAGTTTACGACAACTGGAACCTTCGAGACCGGTGCCCAGCGACCAAAGAAATAGAGCTCGACCAGCCTTTCATCCGGCACCTGTTCGTTCTTGCGCACCGAGTCGGTGTCGATCGCGGCGAACCTGTCGACGAAAGGCACGGCATAGGTCCAGGGACGGTAAATCGCGCGGCTTTCGACCTCTTGGATAATGCTTACACTGTCGGGCAGCGTTTCGCGGGTGCGGTCGTACCACGAGTATTCGCTGGCGATCGTCATTCCGATCATGCCCAGCCCCGCAGCGACCGGCGTGGCCCACCGGGGCAACCTTCCGCCGGTCAGCTTGTTCAGCACCAGCACGATCCCGGCAAAGGCAAAGCCCGCAAATATCGTACCGATCAATTCCAGGAACATTGGTCTTCTCCAGCCTTTGGGCGTAGCTCGCCCATTCTTTTCAATTCAATTTCGGTCGCCCACGGCGATATTGATCTCTCGTTTTTAACCCAGCATTCCTTTGCCGTGACCGACGGCGGATTGCATGGTTTTCACCACCACAAACGCGTCCCTCAGGTGGCTGCGCTCAAAGTCCGACAGGTTTGTAGGTGGCAGGTAATTGTCTGGTTTTTCCCCGGATTTGACCAGTGCGACCTGATGTTCCAGCCGGGTTTCCGCTATCAGATCATAGGCATCCAGCAAATCACGCGCACCGGATGGGCTGAGGACACCTGCGGCCTCGGCGGCTTTCAGGCGGGCGCGGGTGTTGGCCTCAGGCAGTTTGCCCTGCAGGCTGTAGATCCGCGCCAGATCGACCACTGGCACTACGCCGTTGTGTTTAAGATCCAGCGTATTGCGATGCTCGCCCGAGCGGATGGTGGCAAACCCCCGCAACAGACCCAAAGGCGGCGTGTGTTTCAGCGAGTTCGAAATCATATGCGCGACAAAAATCGAATTCGCATTGGCGGCATTCAGCGTGTCGGCCTGAAGATCGGCGAACAGCTCGAACGAACCGCCGATAGGACGCAGGTCAAACATGACCGAGGCCAACATCTGCGCTTCGGGATTCGGTTTGGCAATCCACCCCTTGAAATAGTCGCGCCAGACATGCAGCGGCTGACACCAGCGCGGATTGGTCGCCATCATGTCACCAGGGCAGTAGAAATAGCCGCAGGTATCCAGCCCGTCCGAGACATGTTTGGCCAGTTGCGTGAAATAGGCCATGTCATCTTCGGTCACCGCATCGTCGAGTATCAGGCAGTTGTCCTGATCGGACACACCTGTCTGCTCCTGTCGTCCTTGCGATCCGCACGCCAGCCACAGGTATGGCACCGGCGGGGGCCCCAGTTTGGCTTCGGCGAGGCTCAGCAGCCGACGTGTGGCCGTATCGGCGATATCCGTGATCAAGCGGGTCACGATCTCGTGCCGGTTGCCGCCGGCGACCAGCTGCACCAGCAGCTGAGGTATTTCTGCCGTAACCTTGGCCATTTCCTCGGCAGTGTCGGCATGGGCAATTCGGCGAACAAGCTCTGCCGAGTTCACGGCCTGATAGTGGGTCAGGTCTGTCTGCGTAACGACCCCGACTAGACGGCCGCCCTCGCAAATCGGGATGTGGCCGATCCCTCGCTCCATCATCACGTGTAGCACATCCGAGCCGATATCCGATGGCGATAGGGTGGTTGGGTTCGGCGTCATGATCTGTGAGATCGGAGTATCCGTGGGCATCGCATCCGCCACAAACTTGCCCGAGATATCACGCAAGGTGGTGATGCCTACCAGATCGTTGGCCTCTGTCACGCATAGCGATGAAATCCCTTTGTCGCGCATCAGGCGCGCGGCGTCGCGAACCGGAGTCGCAGGCGGGCAGGTGGCCGGATTGTGTGCCATCAGGACATCAATGGCGCTGGTCGCCAAACTCTGCGGACCGCTGCGGCCCCCGCGTGAGCGATCGAAGAACTTCGAGACCACATCATGGTTGTCGATCAACTCTCGCACCAGTTCAGGTGGCAGTACGATCAGCACAGATGGGGTATGGGCGCGTGCCTTGGTCGCGGCTTTCCCGTCTTTCAGCAGCCCGCGTTCACCAAAGGAATTGCGCAAACCCAGATGCGAAACGACCTCATCGTTCTCATCAGTGATTTCAACCTGTCCTTCATAGATCACGAATACGCCGGGCAGTTTGTGGCCCAGATCGTAAAGTGGGTAATCCTCGTCAACCTCCCAGACCTCGATCTGTTTTGCGACCTCATCCAACACGTCGGCGGGCAGGGCGTCATAGGGATGTACGGATTCCAGAAACCGGGTGATCTGGTCATGGGACAGGGGCATCTAAATACTCCGTGGAACAAAAATCCCGCCCGGTGGTGTGCCGGACGGGAGTAGTGGATCGAAAGACGCGGCCATTGGCAAGAACCTCAGGCCGCATCAGGCTCATTTGTTCTGAGCTGCGCCCGCACCACGGGGAATGCGTACGCTTTCGACCAGATCTTTGATCTCCTGCGGAGTCTCTTTGGTCATGCCGGCAACAACATACGCAACTGCGAAGTTGATCATTGCACCGATGGCGCCGAACGAAGTCGACTTGATCGGACCCAGAAGCGGATCAGCATCGGTGAATGAGTTGGTGCCCGGAATGAACAACCAGCCCTTGTGCAGGAAGATATAGACCAGAGTGACAACCAGACCAGCCAGCATACCAGCAACCGCGCCGGTGTTGTTGATGCGGGTCGAGAAGATCCCCATCATCAGCGCCGGGAAGATCGAGGCAGCCGCCAGACCAAAGGCCAAGGCCACGGTTTGTGCCGCAAAGCCCGGTGGGTTCAGACCCAGATAGGTTGCAACCAGGATGGCTACGGCCATTGCGATACGCGCAGCCAGCAGTTCACCTTTTTCCGAGATCTGCGGATTGATCGCACCTTTGACAAGGTCGTGGGACACCGCCGACGAGATCGCCAGCAACAGGCCCGCAGCGGTCGACAGAGCAGCCGCAAGACCACCGGCAGCGACCAGACCGATCACCCAACCCGGCAGGTTGGCGATTTCGGGGTTGGCCAGAACCAGGATGTCACGGTTGAACTTGGTCAGCTCGTTTCCGACCCAGCCTTTTTCTTCCGCGATAGCGGTCATCGCTTCGGACTTGTCGTTGTAATACTGGATCTTGCCGTCGCCGTTCTTGTCTTCCCAATCCAGAAGACCGGTTTTCTGCCAAGTCTGCATCCAGTCATAGCGCGGATCGTTGTCGATTTCCTCAACCGAGACAGCGCCACCTTCGATGCCACCGTTGGGCCACATCATGTCGGTGATGTTCAGACGGGCCATTGCGCCAACCGCGGGGGCGGTCAGGTACAGCAGCGCGATGAAGACCAGCGTCCAACCAGCCGACCAACGTGCGTCAGACACTTTGGGAACGGTGAAGAAGCGCATGATGACGTGCGGCAGACCCGCAGTACCGATCATCAGCGACAGCGTGAACAGAACCATGTTCAGCGTGTTCGAGTGGTGAGCCGTGTATTCGTTGAAGCCCAGCTCGGTCACGATGGCGTCCAGCTTGGTCAGCAGAGGCTCACCGCTTGCAGTGTCGCCGAACAGACCAAGTGCAGGGATCGGAGTGCCGGTCAGCTGTAGCGAGATGAAGATCGCCGGGATGGTGTAGGCTGTGATCAGCACGCAGTACTGAGCAACCTGGGTGTAGGTCACACCCTTCATCCCGCCAAACACCGCGTATGCAAACACGACACAAGCACCGATCAGCAGACCGGATGTGTTCGAAACCTCAAGGAAGCGGCCAAAGGCCACGCCAACGCCGGTCATCTGACCGATCACGTAGGTCACCGACGCAACGATCAGACAGATCACGGCAACGACGCGTGCAGTCTGGCTGTAGAAACGGTCGCCGATAAATTCCGAGACGGTGTATTTGCCGAACTTACGCAGGTAAGGCGCAAGCAGCAGAGCCAGCAGCACGTAGCCACCGGTCCAACCCATCAGGAAGGTCGAGTTGTCATAGCCGGTAAAGGCGATGAGGCCCGCCATCGAGATGAACGAGGCCGCAGACATCCAGTCCGCCGCTGTCGCCATACCGTTGGTGACCGGGTGAACGCCGCGACCAGCAGCGTAGAATTCAGATGTGGAACCCGCACGGGCCCAGATCGCGATGCCGATGTATAGCGCGAAGGATGCGCCAACAAACAGCAGGTTGATGGTAAACTGATCCATTGTCCCCGCTCTCCCTTACTCTTCGTCTACGCCGTGTTCGGCGTCTAGCTTGTTCATGCGCCAGGCGTAGTTGAAGATCAGCACCAGAAAGACCAAGATTGATCCCTGCTGAGCGAACCAAAAGCCCAGATCGGTACCGCCAACAGAAATGCCGGACAGCAGCGGACGCAGCAGGATGCCGAATCCAAACGACACCAGCGCCCAGATCGCGAGGCTGATGTAGATGAGGCGCAGGTTGGCCTGCCAATAGCCCTTATCGGCTTCGGCAGTCTGCGCGGAGTTGGTAGATTGATCCGCCATTGCGGGTTCCTCCTTCGCTTCCTCGTTGGGCGGTCCTTTGCTTCGTTCCTCCAGCGCGCCGGACCGCTTCTCGAATGTGACAGATACCCCGTGGCATCTGACAAAACTCCTCTGTTCCGCCAAGGCGGTGCATCGAAGTATTCCGTTTAAGGATCAAGGCCTTACGGCCTGTCTTCCTCCCTTAGTTCACCGCGCTGGCGACGATGTCCTCCAGGTCGCGCGCGATGTCTTCAATCTTGCCCATGGCGTTCGTCCGCTTCAGAACGCTCTGACCGTCGTAATAGGTGATCAGTGGGGCTGTCTGTGCGTGATAGGCACTCAGGCGTGAGGCAACGGTTTCCGCGTTGTCATCCGCCCGGCGCTTGAACTCGGTCCCACCGCAATTGTCGCAAGTGCCGTCGACCGACGGTTTCTTGAACGTGTCATGGTAGCCTTCACCGCAACCGGCGCAGGTGTAGCGGCCCGAGATCCGGATCACCATTTCCGCATCCTCAACCTCAAGGCTGATCGCGGCGCTGATCTTCTGGTCCTTTTCCGCCAGAAGACCATCCAGTGCCTCGGCCTGAACAGTGGTGCGGGGGAAGCCATCGAGGATGACCCCCTTGGCACAGTCGGGTTCAGCCATACGGTCACGCAGGATGTCGATGACGATCTGGTCGCTGACCAGTTCACCGGCCTCCATCACCGCTTTCGCGGCCTTTCCGGCATCCGTACCTGCGGCAACAGCCGCACGCAGAAGGTCACCGGTGCTGAGTTGCACCAGCCCGAACTTGTCTTCCAGCATGCGCGCCTGAGTGCCCTTCCCGGCGCCCGGAGGGCCGAGAAGGATGAGAACAGCAGGAGTTGTCATGGTCGCAGCGTCCATCATGCCCTCATTTATTCGCTCGGTTTGCAATCAGGTCGTCGACAACTGACGGATCGGCCAGAGTGGACGTATCGCCCAGCGAGCCAAAGTCGTTCTCGGCGATCTTGCGCAGGATGCGGCGCATGATTTTGCCCGAGCGTGTTTTGGGCAGGCCTGGGGACCACTGAATGACGTCAGGCGAGGCGAT
Source organism: Ruegeria sp. AG1 (assembly GCF_056541705.1). Classification (NCBI taxonomy): domain Bacteria; kingdom Pseudomonadati; phylum Pseudomonadota; class Alphaproteobacteria; order Rhodobacterales; family Roseobacteraceae; genus Ruegeria; species Ruegeria sp. AG1. The sequence goes on from NZ_JBQFYU010000004.1 coordinate 283,070, forward strand.
CGGGCCGATCTCGGTCCGGACCCAGGTGCGCAGCTCTTTGAGTAGCTCATCCGAAGGTTCGCGATCATTCATCAAAGTGACATAGCAATAGATGCCTTGTCCTTTGATTTCATGGGGATAGCCCACTACAGCGGCCTCGGCCACTGCGGCATGCGCCACGAGCGCGCTTTCGACTTCAGCAGTACCCATACGGTGGCCCGAGACGTTGATCACGTCATCGACGCGGCCAGTGATCCAGTAGTCACCACCTTCGTCGCGACGGCAGCCGTCGCCGGTGAAGTAGTAGCCTTTGTAGTCCGAGAAGTAGGTCTTCTCGAACCGCTCATGATCGCCCCAGACGGTGCGCATTTGACCAGGCCAGCTGTCCTTGATGCACAGTACACCTTCGACACCGTTGCCTTCGATCTCGACGCCGGATTGCGGGTCCAAAACCACTGGTTCGATGCCAAAGAACGGTTTCATCGCCGAGCCGGGCTTCATCGCATGTGCGCCGGGCAGCGGGGTCATCAAGTGACCGCCGGTTTCGGTCTGCCACCACGTATCAACGATCGGGCATTTACCTTTGCCGACAACCTCATTGTACCAGTTCCAGGCTTCGGGATTGATTGGCTCACCCACGGTACCCAAAACTTTGAGGTCGCTGAGATCGTGCTTTTCGACCCACTCACTTCCTTGTCCCATCAGGGCGCGGATCGCGGTTGGAGCCGTATAGAACTGGTTGACCTTGTGCTTGGCACATACTTCCCAGAAACGACCTGCATCCGGGTAGGTCGGCACGCCTTCGAACATCAGGGTTGTGGCACCATTGGCCAGCGGACCATAAACGATATAGCTGTGGCCAGTGACCCAACCCACGTCTGCCGTACACCAGTACACATCGCCTTCGTGATAGTCGAAGGTGATCTCATGAGTCATCGCGGCATAGACCAGATAGCCGCCGGTAGTGTGAACCACACCTTTGGGCTGGCCGGTCGAACCCGACGTGTACAGAATAAACAATGGGTCTTCCGCGCTCATCTCGGCTGGGGCGCAATAGTCATCAGCCTCAAGCGCCATTTCGTTGTAGTCGTAGTCACGCCCATCGATCCAAGTGGTCTGACCACCTGTGCGTTTGACGACCAGGCATTTTACGCTGTCCTTGCAGTGCAGCAACGCCGCGTCAGCGTTCGATTTCAGCGGCGTTTTGCGGCCGCCGCGCGGGGCTTCATCTGCGGTGATGACGACTTTGGCGTCGCAACCGTTGACACGGGCCGCCAGAGCGTCAGGCGAGAAGCCTGCAAAAACGATCGAGTGAATCGCACCGATGCGCGCGCAGGCCAGCATGGCATAGGCGGCCTCGGGGATCATCGGAAGGTAGATGATGACGCGATCACCTTTGCGCACGCCCATGGTTTCCAAAATATTGGCCATGCGGCAGGTGCGGCGGTGCAACTCGGCATAGGTGATGTGCTGGGCCGCATCATTTGGATCATCCGGTTCCCAAATGATTGCGGTTTGATCACCGCGAGTTTCCAGATGGCGATCCAGGCAGTTGGCCGAGACGTTCAGAGTACCATCGGCATACCAGTTGATCTTGACCGAGCCGAAATCGTAGTTGACATCCTTGACCTGCGTAAAGGGCTTGATCCAGTCGATCCGCTTGCCGTGTTCGCCCCAGAACTCGTCCGGGTCGCTAACCGATGCGGCGTACATCTCTTCATATTTCGCGGCATCGACATGCGCCCGCTCAACGGTCTCTGCGGTTGGCGGATAGGTCTTGGCATCTGCCTGGGCAGCGGTGGTCATGTTGAGGCTCCTCCCTCTAGGCTGGATAACTATGGGACGTCTCTTGCCCGTTATTTGAGCATTGTCGATCCCGTTCCTCCCCAATCGAAGTATGGCCGGGTTCAGAAAATAATGAAATAAATTGCCGTATTCCTTGGATTTGTTTGTAAAGAAATTTTTTCGAACGAAGTAAGTTAGTCAAAAAAATTCGATACGCGAAAAAAAAACGTGAAAAAACAATACTAAAGATGTAATTTTTTTGATCGACACATGAGGGGCGTTTCCGTGGTGATCCGCAGCTATGTCGTCGAACAACAAGAGTCAAAAGATGTGCTTGAAAATCACCTATCGGGAAGCAGGGGTTGGCACATATACATGTTGGCGCTAGCATCTTTCCAAGCGCCTCGGGAGGGGGCGCATCAAAGGGAGAAGATATTATGAAAAAGATGCTGAGCGGTGCCGCCGTCGCCGCCCTTGGCGTTGCCTTCGTGTCCGAGGCCGCAGCCACCGAATGGAACGCCTCGGTCTGGGGCAAGCGCCGCGCCTTTACCGAACATGTCGAAAAACTGGCCGAGTTGGTTTCGGAAAAAACCGGTGGAGAGTTCACGATCAATGTCAGCTATGGCGGCCTGTCGAAGCCGCGCGAGAACCTGGATGGCATCGAGATCGGCGCATTCGAGATTGCGCAGTTCTGTGCCGGTTATCACCGCGACAAAAACCGCGCGATTACCGTACTGGAGCTGCCGTTTCTGGGTGTGAACAATCTGGAAGAAGAGGTTGCCGTCAGCCATGCAGTCTATGATCACCCAGCGGTGGCTGATGAGATGGCGCAATGGAATGCGCGCATTCTGATGACCTCGCCGATGCCGCAGTACAATCTGGTTGGCACCGGCGATCCGCGCGATAACCTGGCGGCGTTCGAGGGCATGCGTGTTCGCGCAACAGGTGGTCTGGGCAAAGCGTTTGAGGCCGTGGGCGGTGTCCCAACCTCTGTCCCTGCGACTGAGGCGTTTAACGCCATGGAATCCGGTGTGGTCGATACGGTCGCCTTCGCGCAGCACGCGCACCTGTCCTTCGGTACGATCAATGAGGCGGACTGGTGGACTGCGAACCTCAACCCCGGCACCGTGAATTGCCCGGTGGTTGCGAATATCGACGCGTATGAAGCGCTGTCGCCTGAGCACCGCGAAGCGCTTGATAGCTCGATTGATGAGGCCATTGAGCATTATCTGGCTAACTATGCTGGGCTTCTGGAGCAATGGGATAGCGTCCTGGAAGAAAAGGGTGTGCAGAAGGTAATGATCGACGACGCGGTCATTGAAGAGTTCCGCGCCAAGGCCGCCGATCCGATCCGCGAACAGTGGATTGCAGATATGAGCGCGCAGGGCCTACCAGCGCAGGACCTCTACGATTTAGTTCAGACTACGCTGACGCAACAGCGCGGCGGCAACTGATCGCATACGCCGGGCGCGTCCTAGCGCCCGGCCTTTCTTGACAAAGGGGATCACCGGAATGGCGGGACAGGCCACGGTGCTGGAGGATGGCAGTCGCCTCAGCCAGATCGATCAGCACTTGCTGAAGTTAGAGCGGGCTCTCGCCTTGATCAGCGGAATAGCCGTCTTTGGACTGATGGTCCTGGCCGTCGTCTCGGTCAGCGGCCGCAACGCGATAAACGCGCCGTTGCCGGGCTATGTGGACTGGATCGAACAGGCGATGCCACTGATCGCCTTTCTCGGCATCTCTTACGTGCAGCGCGATGGCGGCCATATCCGGATGGACATTGTGATCTCGCGTCTGCACGGACGGGCGCTGTGGTTGTTCGAGCTGATCTCGGTAATCCTGATCCTTGTCCTGATGCTGGCATTGGTCTGGGGCAGCTGGTCCCATTTCGACCGATCCTTTGATTTCGGCGCGCCGATGTGGAGCCGCGACAGCTCAATTGACATAGGCATTCCGCTTTGGCCCGCGAAACTGCTGGCCCCGGTGGCGTTCTCGGTCTTGTCACTCCGGCTGGTTTTGCAGATCTGGGGCTATGGCCGCGCGTTCGTTCTGGGGCTTGAGGCACCCGTGGCGGTGCCCTTGATCCAAGACGCCGCCGCACAGGCTGCCGCAGAGGCAGAGCAGTTCGAAGGGCAGGACTAACAGATGGACACGATTGACATCGGCCTTTGGGTGACTGCGGGCCTGCTGGTCCTTGTGGTCACAGGCATGCGAGTGGCTTTTGCGGCAGGTCTGGCCGGTTTGTTCGGCTTGGTTTGGATTTTCTGGGCCAAGTTCGGTTACGATCCCGACAGGTTTGGCAAGGCTCTCACCGTCGCCGTCAAAACGGCGGGGCAGGTGCCGCATTCTAAGGTTGCCGCCCATACGCTCAGCCTGATCCCTACCTTCATCCTGATCGGCTACCTTGCCTACTATGCGGGCCTGACGCGCGCGCTGTTCGAAGCGGCCAAACGCTGGATCGCTTGGGTTCCCGGAGGCCTCGCGGTCTCTACCATATTCGCTACGGCAGGGTTTGCGGCCGTCTCTGGCGCTTCGGTCGCCACCTCGGCTGTGTTTGCCCGGATCGCGATTCCCGAGATGTTGAGCGTTGGCTACAACAAGCGCTTCGCCGCGGGCGTCGTTGCCGCTGGAGGTACGCTGGCCTCCCTGATCCCGCCGTCAGCCATCCTTGTGATCTATGCCATCATCGTCGAACAGGACGTCGGCAAACTACTGCTGGCCGGCTTCATTCCCGGAGCGTTTTCTGCCGTGATCTATGGCTTGCTCATTGTTGGAATCGCGGTTGTGTTCAAATCCGTTGGCCCTCCGGTCACCGGTTTCACTTGGAAACAACGGTTCCAAGCACTTCCCGGGGCGATCCCGATTGTTGCCGTCATCCTGATCATCATCTGTTTCGTTTACAACCCATTCGGCGAACAGGCGTGGGGCACCCCAACCGAAGGCGGGGCCATAGGCGCGTTCATCGTCTTCTGTTTCGCCCTGGTTCATGGCATGCGCTGGCCCGAGTTCAAATCGGCTCTGTTAGAGACAGCCAAGCTGACGGCCATGATCTTCTCGATCATTTGGGGCGTACTGATCTATGTGCGGTTCCTGGGCTTTGCAGACCTTCCGGGCGCATTCTCGGATTGGATCACCTCGCTTGAGATGTCGCCGATGCTGATCCTGATCTGTATCCTTCTGGCCTATGCCGTGTTGGGTATGTTCATGGATGCCATCGGGATGTTATTGTTGACCTTACCCGTCGTCTACCCCGCCGTCATGGCCCTGAACGGAGGCGAAACTGTCAGCGCTGCAGACAGCGCTTTTGGCATGTCTGGACCGATGTGTGCGATCTGGTTTGGGATATTGGTGGTGAAAATGGCTGAATTCTGTCTGATCACGCCACCCATTGGTCTGAACTGCTTTGTGGTTGCAGGGGTCCGGCCAGACCTGAGTGTTCAGGATGTCTTTAAGGGGGTCACCCCGTTCTTCCTGGCAGACGCGGCCACCATTGCGCTTCTTGTGGCATTTCCGGGCATCGTTCTCTACTTGCCGTCTTTGGCAGGCTAGGAGTTTGCGAGGCTCTGCTTCGCGCTCCGGGATATTTTTTGCCAGATGAAGCAGGGATCCGCTCTCCAACATCAACGTCGGAGAGCTTCACCTGGCGCGGTCATCGGCGTCCCCGCCTGTACCGCAAAAACAAGAGTACCGAGCCTAGGTTAACGATCCGTTTCTTCATCTGGCTGAAAATATCCCGGGGGAGTCGCCCGGAACGGGCGGCGGGGGCAGAGCCCCCAATTCGACATTGGCTCGGTGCGGGATCGGAAGGAAGTTAGCCCGCGCGCATTAGCATCCCAAACAAATCGCGGGGATCGTCAGGGTCGGCCAACATATCCAGCGGTTCGAAGAATTCGGTTTCCGCGACCGCACTCTTGATGACACGCAGAGCCGAGAAGTCCTCGATGGCGAAGCCGACACTGTCGAACAGCGTGATCTGCTTATCGTCTGTCCGACCGCGTGCCTGACCGGTCATAACCTGCCACAGTTCAGTGACAGGATGGTCATCCTCCAAAGCCTGAATTTCGCCCTCGATCCGGGTTTGCTCGGGGTATTCCACGAATATCTCCGAGCGCAGAAGAATGTCGCGATGCAGTTCGGTTTTGCCGGGGCAGTCGCCGCCAATCGCGTTGATATGGACGCCGGGGCCGACCATGTTGTCGGTCAGAATCGTGGCGTATTTCTTGTCAGCGGTGCAGGTGGTGATGATTTGCGCGCCTTCAATCGCCTCTTCGGCGGTTTTGCAGGGCACTACGTTCAGGCCTTTGCCTTGCAGGTTAGCCGCGCATTTGGCGGTGGCGTTCGGGTCCGTATCATAAAGCCGCACGGTGTCGATGCCGCACATGGCTTTGAAGGCCAGGCATTGGAATTCAGACTGCGCGCCATTGCCGATCATGGCCATGGTGGTTGCACCCATGGGGGCCAGATATCGACCGACCAAAGCCGATGTCGCCGCCGTCCGTAGGGCGGTCAGGATGGTCATCTCGGTCAGAAGCGTCGGGTAGCCTGTGTAGACATCCGCGAGCAGTCCAAAGGCCGTTACTGTTTGCAGCCCTTCAGAAGTGTTCTTTGGATGACCGTTGACGTATTTGAACCCGTAGGCCTCACCATCCGATGTCGGCATGAGTTCGATCACCCCATGCGGGGAATGCGCCGGAATCCGAGGGGTCTTGTCGAAGCTTTCCCAGCGTTTGAAATCGGCCTCAATCTGTTCGGCGATCCTTACGATCATCTTTTCGACGCCGACATGGTGAACCAGCCGCATCATGTTGTCGACGGAAACAAAGGGCACCAGGGCCTTGTCTGAGGGTACAGTCATCAGAAACTCCGAGTGGGGCGGTCAAAGATCCTGCGTCCCATCAGGGATGCAGCCAGATCGACCATGAGTTTTGCGGTGCGTCCGCGTTCATCCAGAAAGGGGTTCAACTCGACCAGATCGAGGGAGCAGACCAGCCCGCTTTCATGCAGAAGCTCCATGACCAGATGGGCTTCGCGTTCTGTGGCGCCTCCGGGCACAGTGGTTCCGACAGCCGGCGCGATTGCGGGGTCGAGGAAGTCGACATCCAGTGACACGTGAAGGATGCCGTTCTCAGCCCTCACGCGGTCCAGAAAGGCCATGAGCGGGGCTTTGATCCCATGTTCGTCAATGCTGCGCATATCGGCCAGCATGGCGTGGTTCTTCTCAAGCGAGGCGCGTTCAGCGGGATCGACCGAACGCAACCCGATCATTCCAACGCGATTGGTTGGAACCACGGCAGGCAGCGGCGGAAAATCCTCGAAGCCGGGCTGGCCAGTGAAGTAGGCGACAGGTGTTCCATGCAGGTTGCCGCTGTCGGTACTTCCGGGGGTGTGAAAATCGCTATGGGCGTCCAGCCACAGAACGAACAGAGGCCGGTCGATGCGCTGTGCATGATCCGCCATTCCGGCCACGGTTCCCATCGACAAGGCATGATCGCCGCCCATGAAGATTGGCACACCTTGGGGCGAGACTTCGGCGGCGACTCGGGCCAAAGCCTGCGTCCACCCGATGCACTCGGGCAGGGCAAAAAGGTGCGGGTGGTCCGAGGTCTCGACCGCATCCGGGGCGACATCTCCGTAGTCGATAACCGTATGACCAAGATCCGCAAGCGCGCGATCCAGCCCGGCCACACGGTAGGCATCGGGGCCCATTCGGCAACCCTGCCGACGCTTACCAGCGTCCATGGGGGCGCCAACTAAAATTATGTTCTTCGTATCCATATGCTTCATGTAACGTGGCAGTCTGTCTTGCGTGAAGAGAGCAAATTGCTCAATAAGAAAGATGAGTATCCGAAAGGGAAGCTATTCATGGACGATTTGGATAACAGGCTGCTCAGCGCGCTACATCGGGACGCAAGGGCGTCGCTGTCTGAGCTGGCCGAGACGCTTGGCGTCACGCGCACGACCGTGCGCAGCCGGTTGCAGCGCCTCAAACAATCGGGCGAGATCGTGGGCTTTACCGTTCAGACCAGGCGCGATGTGGCGCAAAGCCCGGTCCGGGGCCTGATGATGCTTGAGATCGAGGGGCGCGGGACCGAACGCACAATGGCCCGGATCGGAGCGCTACGGCAGGTGCGCGCCGTGCATTCCACAAATGGAAGCTGGGACCTGATCGCTGAGATCGGTACGGATACGCTGGCCGAACTCGACGAGGTCTTGTTCCAGATCCGCCGTATGGAAGGGATCACTCGGTCTGAGACGAACCTTCTGCTGTCCACGCGCAAGGGAAGGTTCTGAAAACGCTGCGTGAAACGGGCCGTAACGCTTTGTCGGCCACGGAAATTGTGCCACAGTCGGCGGAGATACAGGCAGGATTGATCGAAGATGACCACTCAGCAGCACGAACCACGGGCCGTGCAATTGGCCGAAAAGATCACCGCATTCCTTGAGAAGCCATGGGTCCGCATTGCCATCCCGATCTTCGTCACCCTGATTGCATTGACGGTTCTGCATGAGCTGTCTTCTCATGTGAAATGGGCAGACGTTCAGGCGGATATCTCGGAAACACCTTGGCGCGTGATGTTTTATGCTCTGTGTTGGACGGTGGTCAGTTTCTTTTCGCTGTCTCTATACGATGTCTTCGCAGTTCAAAGCGTGGCAGACGGAGAGGTCCCTCTGCCGGTTGCAGGAATGGCCGGAGCCAGTGGCTATGCGGTGTCCAACTGTTTGGGCTTTTCCTACATCACCGGAACGGCCATCCGATATCGGATATATGCGTCTCTGGGCCTTGATCTGAGCCGCGTTGCCGGGGTCATCGCCACGTCTTGGGTGGCGTTCTGGACGGGGCTGGTTTTGGTCCTTGGCCTGCTTTTGACCTTTCACCCTGACGGTATTTCAAACGCTCTGCCGATCAGCGCGACGTTTGAGACCGCTATCGGGTTGGGTCTGCTTGGCGCGTTGATCGCCGTTTTTGTCTGGCTCTCCACCGGTGGGCGTCGGTTAGAGGTTCTGGGGATTGGCTTCCAACTGCCGGGCGGCAAGCTGGCCTCTTGCCTGACGCTAGCGGCGATTGGCGATCTTGCCGGGGCCTCCATGGTTCTTTACGTGCTGATGCCGGACGACCTTGGGGTTGGGTATCCGTATTTCTTCACCATCTTCATCGCCGCGATTGCCGTTGGGATTGTCAGCCATGCGCCGGGCGGTATTGGCGTGTTTGAGGCGACGCTGATCGCAGGGCTGGGCGCCTCGGGTCGATCAGATGTCATCGCCGCACTGCTGCTTTACCGCGTCGTTTACACGTTCCTGCCCTTCGCCATCGCCAGCCTGTCCATCGCCGTTGCCTCGGCGCTGACGCAGCGCCATCGGATCATCGGGGCGGGGACATGGGTGTACCGGGCCATTCGCCCCATTGTGCCGATGGTTGCAGCCGGGGTGACGGCTGTTGCTGGGATCATCCTGCTGGTCTCGGGCGCGTTGCCGACGGACAGCAAGAGCCTCGGTGCGTTGCGCGAGATTTTGCCCTTGTCCTTTGTCGAGGCCTCGCATCTGGCAGGCAGCGCGGTGGGTGTTCTGCTGCTGCTTGTGTCGCGGGGGCTTTTCCGCAAGCTCTACCGCGCTTGGGTGGTCGCGATGTTGCTGATGGTCGCGGGCTTCGCCGCGTCTCTGGCCAAGGGTTTGGATACGCATGAGGCGTTGGGCATGTTGGCCACGATCGCCGTTTTGGCGCTGTTCCGTGGTGCGTTCTACCGCGTCAGCGGTGCGTCGATCTTTCGGTTGAATATCCCTTGGCTTGTCAGTGTTGTGGCGCTGCTCGCTGTTATCTTCTGGATTGGCCTGTTCGCCTATTCCCACGTGCAATACCAGAATGCCTTGTGGTGGGAGTTCGCGTGGAATGGCGATGCCTCCCGCTTCCTGCGCTCTAGCCTCGTGGTGGCGGTCATCCTTGGGATTGTGGCCGTTACGTCCTTGTTCGGACGTGAAATCCCGGTGCCAATACGCACCGAAATCCCGGAATGCGTCGAAAAGCTGGTGATGGAGAGCGAAGATACCGAGGCCCAGATTTCCCTAACCGGCGACAAGCAATTCCTGATTGCACCTGATGAGTCTGCGTTCATCGCCTATGCCGACACGGGCAACGCCATCATCTCGAAAGGTGAGCCTGTGGGCGATGAAAAGGCTGGCAAGCAACTAGTCTGGCAACTGCGCGAAATGGCGGATCGAGAAGGTAAGCTCTGCGCCTTTTACAGCGTCTCGACTAAGTATTTACCAACGTTTCTGGACCTGGGCTTGTCGATCCTCAAGATCGGAGAGGTCGCGCGCGTACCGCTGAAAGACTTCTCGCTGGACGGCAAATCCCGCAAGCGTTTCCGTCAGGCCAAGAACCGGGCCGAGCGGGAAGGTTATGTGTTCGAGATCATTCCAAAAGAAGACCTTGCGCCCAGTCTACCGGAGCTGAGGGCGATTTCCGATCACTGGCTGGAGCAAAAAGCAGGGGCCGAGAAAGGTTTCGCCTTAGGTGGTTTTGACGATGACTACCTGTCCTACTTCGACCACGCCGTGTTGCGGAACGAAGAAACCGGTCAGATCATGGCTTTCGCCAACCTGTTTCAAGGTGGCCAAAAGTCCGAGCTTTCTCTGGACCTGATGCGCTACGAACCGGACAGCCCCAGCTTCGTCATGGATGCCTTGTTTGCCGAGATGATGTCCTGGGGGGCCGAGCAAGGGTTCCATTGGTTCTCACTGGGTGCAGCGCCGTTTTCAGGGATTGAGAACCGTCAGCTTGCCTCCCTTTGGAACCGGATCGGCGGGTTCGTCTATGAACATGGTGAGCAATTCTATCACTTCGAAGGGCTGCGCGCGTTCAAACAGAAGTTCGATCCGGAATGGAGCCCGAACTATCTCGCCAGCCCCGGAGGGCTTGCTGCGCCGCGTATCCTGTATGAGGTGAACATCCTGATCTCGGGCGGTCTGCGGGGCCTAACTAAGTAGCGCGAGCGTTTCGGGTTTAGCTTGAGACGCCAATACCCTGCCATGCCTCCGGCATTCTCGGGACATTGGCGTCGCCCATTGATTAAAGTGAAACCCGAAACGCTCTAGTTCAGGCTAGCGCGGGTTGGCGTTTCCTGCAGCAGGTCGCCCCAATCGGTGCGATAAGCCATCTCGGCCAGAACGGTATCAGGCAGGAACTCTCTGTTCTCGCGAATCTGCCAACCGCCTCCGAGACCTTTGTAAACGGCGACGAGATTGCTGGAGACCTGTTGGCGCGCCTCGATCAGATTGGCCTGAGACCGCAGCAGGGCCGTCTGCGTGTTCAATATGCGGGAGTAGTCGGCGATCCCGTCGGTGTACTGATTGACGGCGATCTCTGCCGCCTTGCGCGAGGCATCGACGCTCTGTTGATAGAACCCGACCTGCTTTCGCGCCTGCGCATAGGCGACCATGGCGCTTTCGACCTCGGAATAGGCGGTCAGAACGGTGTTCTGGTAGTTGGCGATCAGCGCCTGATAGGCGGCATCCTGCGCCCGGACGTTGTTCTTGATGCGGCCATAGTTCAGGACGTTCCAAACGACGCCCGCGCTGGCAAGGCCCGTTGTGCTGTTCGAGCTGAACAGGTTCCGCCCGCCCGAGGCCTGCAACCCGACCGAGCCGGACAGAATGAACTGCGGATAGAGGTCCGCCATGGCAATGCCGACCTCGGCCGATTGCGTGGCTGCGGCCAGTTCCGCGGCCCTCACGTCCGGACGGCGGCGCAGCAACTCAGCCGGGACGCCAACGGCGACGTTGGACCGGGCCGAGGGGATGCGACCGGAATTGCCCAGAAGGCTGGACATGCGTGACGGGGTGGCCCCCAGCAACACGGCCAGAGCGTTCTTGGTTTGCTGAAGATCGCTCTCAAGCTCGGGCACGAGGGCCTTGGTGTTGTTCAGCAGAGCCGTCGATTCCTGCACGTCTAACTCGGTGGTGATCCCGTTGTTGAACCGCAATTGAGTCAGGTCTGCCGATTCCTGCTGTAACTTGATGTTCTCACGCGCGACGCCCAGCGACTCCTGCAAAGCGCGGATATTGACATAAAGCGCGGCGACATCACCCGTCAGCGTCACCAGCGCGTCGTCATAGTTCGCCACCTGCAACGCTAAATTCGATCGCGCCGCCTGAACACCACGCCGCTGCGCCCCCCAGACGTCCAATTCCCACTGCGCATCAAACCCGGCCTGAGAGGTCGAGAATTCGGTATCCAGCGGAATGATCCGGTTGATATCGGCAATGGGCCCGAGATTGTCGCTGATCTGTCGCCGTTCGGTCGAGGCCCCGAGGACCTGCGATTGCGGATACAACTCGCCAAAGGCGATGCCCAACTGTGCCCGCGCTTGCAGGACCCGCGCGCCAGCGACCTGTAGTGACAGGTTCTGGGCATAGGCCTCGGCGATCAGTTTGTTGAGAGTGGGGTCATTGAACGTCTCCCACCATTTCACGACCGGCGCGCTGCGTGAGGTAAGGCCGCTTTGCCCGGTGCTGGGACTGTTCACCTCGATCCACTGTTTCACGACCGGAGAGTTCGGGCGCACGAAATCAGGACCAACTGGCGCGCAGGCTACCAGAAACGCGGCGCACAGGGCTGTTCCCATCAAGTGTCGAAAGGGGGTGGCCCGTGTCATGATGCGCGTCCTCAAATGTCTAGCGGTCGAATGAAATTGGCGAAGGAATACAGGCGGATATTGATGCGCCGCAGAAACTCGAAACTTTTGCCCTGACCGGTGTAGATCGCCACGGCGGCGTGGCCGCCAGCGGGCAGGATGTGCTCCTCTGGCAGATCGACCGTGATCTGTACCGCAATTCGTCCGGGCAGCTTGGGCAGCTCAAAGCCGGGCAGGCGGCCTGAGGGCAGGTACTGACCCTGACGGGTGGCCCACCAGATCGCTTCGACCTTGCCGGTTAGGATTTCACCGGGATAGAGGTCCAAGGCGACTTCAACCTCTTGGCCTACTTCAACAAATTTCAGGTTCTGCTGGCGGAAGGTGGCCAAAAGATAGGGGCTGTCTTCGGTGACGAAACTGGCAATCGCACCCAGACGAATGTCACCCACCACCAAACCCGGACGGGCCTGTTGCGAGACGATCATGCCGTTTTCCGGGGCATAGATCGTGGTGTTATCCAGAAAGTACTGGGCCTCGGACAGCTGCGCCTGTGCTTGCAGGATGCCCGTGTTTACGCCATCGATCTGCGAGGCCAGTGCCAGATTTGCCTTCTCAAGATTGGCTTCGGCCTGTTTGACCGAGGCGGTGTCCTCGGATACCTGTTCGTTCCAGCGATCCAGCTCATCCTGACGAGCACCGCCTGCGGGCACCAGATTTTCGTACCGCGCCTGTTCGGTCAACGCGTAGGCCAGTTGCGCATTGGCGCGCTCGACGGCTTCGGTTTTGGCAATGACATCCTGTTCCAGAATTTTGGCGTTCTGCTCGGCGGCGACCAGTTGCGCCTTGGCATTGTCGACGGCCAGCGAAAACACGGTGTCGTCAAAACGATAGAGCGGGTCGCCCTTGGTGATCTGAGTGTTCGGCTCGACTAGAACCTCGGTCAGAATCGTCGGCTGGGTCAGTTTTGGCACGATCTGAATTGTTGAGCGCACCACATGGCTGTCGACCGAGAAGGGCTGAAAGAAGCGCAGCGCGACGAGGAAGATCAGCAGCAAATGCGCACCGACCCAGAACGAAACAATCCCCCAGGCGATGTTGAACTTGAGCCACTCCATCTTGAAGAAGATGAACCAGACGAAAATGATGTAGAACAGCGTAATGCCGAGGGCGACGAACATGTCTGAGTGTTTCCTTTGGCCTTAGCTTTTCGGCGTCTCTTCAGGCGCAGCCTGGTATTCTTCTTTAACCGTACCACCGAGGCGTTCGATATCCTTGCGGATGGCGTCTTTTTCCTCGTCCGGACCGCGGCGCATGTCGACCGTCACACCATCGTGGAACGCCCACATGAAGGCATGAACCCATGGTACAACAGCCAAAAAACCCATCCATCCCATGATCTTGACCGCCTCGGCATGTGGATGATTGCGTTTGATCGCGATCCGTCCGGGCAGCCCCATAAGGAAAAGAAACAGTGCCATCACCGCTGCCAACAGCAGGATCAGTGCCACGAATGTCAGATAGTCGTAGTAGCCTAGCGGCTGCCCCAAAAGTCCCATGCTCGATGCCTCCTGTAGGGAAGGTTGTCTCATCCTCAGACGTAGGCCCCTGTCTCGTCAATGACTTTGTGCTGGGACCTAGCGTTTCCGAACCCGAGGCAGTGCGGATCAGTCAGGACAGACGATCAGACCAGTGTCCCATTCGGCACATTTCGCCGCGAGGTCGGGGGTAAGCGGCTCATCGGTGTAGAAGCCATCAATCTCGGCCAGCGAGGTAATGCGGGCAGGGGCAAGTCGCTGGAATTTTGAATGGTCGGCCACCAGCAGAGTGCGCCGGGCCTGCGCGATGATCGTCTGGCTGACATGGACTTCCTGAAAGTCGAAATCCAGCAGATCACCATCGGGATCCAGCGCGGAACAACCGATCACCGCATAGTCGAACTTGAATTGACGGATGGTCGAGACGGTGAGATTGCCCACCAGCCCTCCGTCCGAGCGGCGCAAGACACCGCCCGCCACAACAATCTCGCAATCGGGGTTTTCGACGAGAATATTGGCGACGTTTGTGTTGTTAGTCACCACCATCAGGTCCCTGTGGTTCAGCATCTGCCGCGCCACGGCCTCGGTCGAGGTGCCGATATTCATGAAGACCGACGCGCCGTCTGGAATGTCATTGGCGCAGGCCTTCGCCATTCGGGTCTTGGCGTCTGCATTCAGGGTACGGCGGTCCTCATACCCGATGTTGGAGACGCCGGAGCGAAGGACAGCCCCGCCGTGAACGCGGTCCAGCTTGCCAGCATCGGCCAGCTCGGACAGGTCCCGGCGGATTGTCTGGACCGTCACGCCAAACCGCTCGGCCAGACCGTCAACAGTAACGCGGCCCTCGGTGCTGGCGATCTCAAGAATGTCGGATTGGCGGAAAGAGAGCGACATGTGTGGTCCCATGCAGATGATGTGCTTTCGTTTTTCTTCTTTTGGTCGAAATTAGCAAGCCGCCATGCAAATTTTTCATAGGTGTGTTGCAAAACGAAAAAAAACGAACATAAACGTTGATTGTGCGAATGCAGTGCTGATTAATGCGCGCAACCAGATTGGATAGGGAATCACAAGCCATGCAAGCGACGGACGATCAGATCAGCGACCTGTTCATCATCGGCGGCGGGATCAACGGATGCGGAATCGCGCGGGATGCGGCGGGGCGGGGACTGTCTGTTACCTTGGCCGAGATGAATGATCTTGCTTCGGCAACGTCATCAGCCTCGACCAAACTGTTTCATGGCGGACTGCGCTATCTGGAGTATTTTGAGATCCGGCTGGTGCGCGAGGCGCTGATCGAGCGCGAGACGCTGTTGCGCGCAATGCCTCATATCAGTTGGCCGATGCGCTTTGTGCTGCCCTATCACAAAGACATGCGCTTTGACTCCGAGACGCCAACATCGAAGCTGCTCAGCACCGTCATGCCCTGGATGCGCGGGCGTCGCCCCGCGTGGCTGATCCGTCTGGGTCTGTTCATGTATGATAACCTTGGAGGGCGCAAAATTCTGCCGGGAACGCAGTCGCTGGATCTGCGCAGCGCGCCGGAAGGCGGTCCTTTGCAGGGCAAGTTCGAAACAGCCTATGAATACTCGGACTGCTGGATTGAAGATGCGCGGCTGGTGGTGCTCAATGCGCGCGACGCCGAATCCCGCGGTGCGCGGATCATGGTGCGGACCGAAGTTGTCTCGGCCGAGCGTGTTGATGACCTGTGGCATGTCACCATCCGCGATCGGGCGACCGGGGAAAGCCAAGTGGTCCGAGCGAGAATGCTGATCAATGCGGGCGGCCCGTGGGTAGGGGACATCATCCAAACCAAGATCCGGGTGAACTCACGCGAGGGGGTTCGTCTGGTGCGCGGCAGTCATATCGTGACAAAGAAGCTGTACGATCACGACAAGTGTTACTTCTTCCAAGGCGAGGATGGCCGTATCATCTTTGCCATTCCTTATGAGCGGGATTTTACCCTGATCGGAACGACGGATCAGGACCATTCCGATCCCTCTGAGCCTCCGGTCTGCACCGAGGCCGAGCAGACCTACCTCTGCCAGTTCGCAACCAAGTATTTCAAGAAACCGGTGACACAGGACGATATCGTCTGGACCTATTCCGGTGTGCGCCCGCTCTATGATGATGGGGCCAGCAGCGCGACGGCGGCGACGAGAGATTATACTTTGAAGGTTGATGCGCAAGGTGGGGCGCCTGTTTTGAACGTGTTCGGAGGCAAGATCACGACCTACCGTCGTCTGGCAGAAAGCGCGCTTGAGAAAGTCGCGGAGCATTTCCCAAACCTGCCGGGCCCTTGGACAGCGGGCGTGTCTTTGCCTGGTGGAGACTTTCCCGTCCATGGCGTGCAGGACCTCAAGCAGACGTTGATCCAGGACTATCCGTTCCTCACTGAAAAATGGGCGGCTCGTCTGATCCGTGCATACGGGACAGAGGCGCGTGCCGTGTTGGGGGAAGCAAAAGACGTCGCTGAGTTGGGTGAAGACTTCGGTGCAACCCTCACCGCGCGAGAACTCGAATGGCTGATGGACAAAGAATACGCCCGCAGCGCCGAGGACGTGGTCTGGCGTCGCAACAAACTTGGGCTGCGTTTGAGTGCCGCCCAGATCGCGCGCATTGATCAGTGGATGTCAGAGCGGTTGAAAAAGGACGACGCAGCTTGAAAACAAATGCCCCGCCGAGTTGGCGGGGCTTTTTCTTAGGCGGTTTCCTCGGACGGGCCGGGATCATTCTTGCTACCCTTGATCCATTCTCGCAGCCCCTGCATCAGGGCGTAGAGGACCGGCACAAGGATCACGCCGACCAATGTGGCGGCCAGCATGCCGCCGAACACGGCGACACCGATGGCCTTCTGGCTTGCCGCCCCCGCGCCATTGGCGGCCAATAGCGGGACAACCCCCAATAGGAAGGACAGCGCCGTCATCATCACAGCTCGGAAACGCTGATAGGCGGCCTCGGCTGCGGCGTCCTTGATCGACAGGCCTTTGGCGCGTTGCTCCATCGCGAACTCGACGATCAGAATGCCGTTCTTTGAGGCAAGCCCCACCAGCATGATCATCCCGATCTGCGTATAGAGGTTGATGTCACTGCCCACGATCGCTACGGCCGCGACCGCACCGAACAGGGCGACAATCACCGACAGCAGGATCGACACCGGTAAGGTCCAGCTTTCATATTGGCCCACCAGGAACAGGTAGCCAAACAGGATCGCCAGCCCAAGGATCACGATGACAAGACCGCCCGAGGCCAGCTGCTGTTGTGCCGTGCCGGTCCATTCGAACGCATATCCGGGGGGTAGGGCGGTTGCGGATTCTTCGGTCATGACGTTGATCGCGTCACCGGTGGACAGGCCCGGAGCGGGCACCGCCGTCACCGTGGCCGAACGGAACAGGTTGTGCCGCTTCAGCAAGACCGGCCCCAACACGTTTTCCACATCAATCAATGTACCCAGAGGCACCATCTCACCCTGTTGCGAGCGGACATAAAGGTTCGAGATATCCTCGACATTATCGCGATAGGTACCATCAGCCTGAATCATCACGCGGTAGACACGACCGAACAGGTTGAAGTCGTTCACGTAGTAAGATCCCAGTTGCGCCTGCATCGTCTGGAAAATCTCGGCGACCGAGACCTGCAGGGTCTTGGCCTTTTCCCGATCCAGATCAACAAAAAGCTGCGGAACGTTTGCGCGGAAGGTGGTGTATGATTGGCCGATCTCGGGCCGCTGGTTCGCCGCGTAAACGAATGAGCCAACAGCCGATGCTAGATCCTGAGGCGAGCCACCACCTGTCTGTTGCACCTCCATCTCGACTCCGGCCGACATGCCGAGGCCCTGAATGGGCGGCGGGTTGAAGGCCACGATCGAAGCCGCGGATTCCCCGTTCGCAATCGCAAGCACCTTGGCGAGGATGGCGTCGGCACTCAGGTCTTCTTCCTGCCGGTCGGCCCAGTTTTCGAGGTTGACGAAGATAGCCGCGCCGTTGGTCGTGGTGCCGTTCAGCAGCGAGAAGCCATTGATGAGAACGGTGCTGGAAACGCCCGGAATTTCGCGGATCTGGTCGTCCACACGGGCCGAGATCGTCTCGGTCCGTTCCAGCGTTGCCGCATCGGGCAGTTGGATATCCACGAACAGATAGCCATTGTCCTCAAGTGGGATAAACCCGCTTGAGGTATTGGACATGATCGTCCCGGTTCCCATCCCCAAGGCGACAATCACACCCAGCGCGACAATCGGCAGGATCAGCAATTTGCGCACGATGGCGACATAGCCGTTTCGGACGGTCCCGATCAGACCTTCGAATAGTGCCAGCAACCCTTTGGGCGGGCCAGAGCGTGCGCGCAGAACCAAGCCACACAGGGCAGGCGACAGGGTCAGAGCGTTGATGGACGAGATCACAACCGCTGTCGAAATGGTCACGGCAAACTGCGAATAGAGCCTGCCAGAGATGCCGGGCATAAAGGTTACCGGTACGAAAACGGCCAGCAGAACTAGCGTCGTCGCGATAACAGGGCCAGTGATCTGGCCCATCGCTTTTCGGGTCGCTTCGGCTGGGGGCAGCCCCTCATCCGCAATGATCCGCTCGACGTTTTCTACAACCACGATGGCGTCATCCACCACGATCCCGATGGCCAGAACCAAGGCGAAAAGCGAAATCGTGTTCAGTGACATTCCGAAGGCCAGTAGGAAGGCGAATGTCCCGATCAACGAGACCGGGATCGCCACCGCTGGAATGATCGTCGCTCGCCAACTGCCTAGGAAAACGAACACGACCGAGATCACCAGAATGAACGTCAGGATCAGGGTCGAGACCACATCGTTCAGCGAAGCTTCAACGAAGTCGGTGGTGTTGAAGGGAACACTGTATTCCACGTCTGTGGGGAAGGACCGGGACAGGCGGTCAAGCTCGGCCTGCACACGCTCGGATACAGCAAGCGCGTTAGCGCCGGGAGCCTGGTAAATGCCGATCACGGTCGCAGGCACCGCATCGAAATAGCCTGACGCCGCATAGTATTCGGCACCCAATTCAACGCGTCCAATGTCACGTACGCGCACAATGGAACCGGCGTCACCCGTTCGAATTACGATGTCACCAAATTCTTCTGCCGATGTCAGGCGCCCTTTGGTTTTGATCGTGTATTGAAAGGTCTGTCCCTCGGGCACCGGAGGGGCACCGATGGAGCCTGCGGAGACTTCGATATTCTGTTCGCGAATGGCATTGATCACATCGCCGGGCGTGATCGACAGAGCAGCCATCTGGTCGGGATCCATCCAGATCCGCATGGCGTATTCCAGATTGGTCAGAACATCCGCTTTACCCACACCTTGAACCCGCGCCAGAGCGTCTTTCAGGTTGATCGAGGCATAGTTGGACAGAAACACGCTGTCATAAGTGCCATTGGGCGAGGTCAGAGTGACCAGCAACAGCATGTTGGTCGATGCCTTCTGCGTCACCACGCCGGATGAGGTTACCTCGGACGGAAGTGATGACATGGCCTGGGCAACGCGGTTCTGCACGTTGACCGAGGCGATATCGGGGTCAGTGCCGACCTCAAAGGTAACGTTCAACGAATAGGAGCCGTTGTCGGAAGAGGTCGACGTCATATAGATCATGTCGTCCACACCATTGACCTGCGCCTCGATTGGCGCGGCGACGGTGTTTTCTACGGTCTCGGCATTGGCGCCGGTATAGGTGGTCGAGACGCTGACCACCGGAGGTGTAATGTCCGGGAACTGGGCGACCGGCAGAACCATATAACCGATACTGCCCATGATCGTCAGGACGAGAGAAATGACAAGCGCCAGCTTGGGCCGGCTGATGAACAGGGCTGAGAACATGCCTTATTCTCCCGGCTGCTCGGACGCGACAACCGCGTCCACCGCCACGCCGGGGCGCACGCGTTGCAGGCCCTCGACAATCACGCTTTCACCTTCGCGCAGACCTTCCGAGACGATTATGGCCGTGCCCACGGAGTCGCCGGTCGTGATATAGCGCTGTTCGACCATCTGCTGGTCATTGACAACCAGTACGAACTCGCCGCGCTGGTCACGCTGCAATGCTGCCTGAGGGATCAGGACCTGAAGGGTCGGCTCCAGTGCCTCGATCTGTACATTCACGAACGCGCCGTCGATGATCAGGCGATCTGCGTTGTCAAACTCGGCCCGCACCGTAATGGCGCCGGTCAGCGGGTCGATACGGTTGTCGACAAAGACGATTTCACCGGTTTCATCCAGCTCGGTTCCGTTCGGCAGAATGACATGCACATTGGGGCTTTTGTTGCTTTCCGCCAGAGAGGCAGCACTTTCACCAACCTGTTGAAGAACCGAGGTAAACTGTTTCTCGTTCAAGGAGAAATTCACGTAGATTGGCGCTTCGCTGACCAAGTTAACCAGCGGTGGGTTCGTGGGGCCAACAACATCGCCTACACTCGTGGTGACCCGACCGAGGCGACCGGTAAAGGGCGCGTGGATCTCGGTATAGCTGAGGTCCAGCTCAGCTTGCTGAATAGCGGCGTTTGCGGCTTTGACCTCGGCCTCGGCGACCAGTTCGTTGGCACGCGCGATGTCACGTTCTGACTCTGGGGTTGCGTCGCGTCTAAAGAGTTCCTCTTTCCGCGCGAGATCGACCTTGGCCAGCTCCAAATTGGCTTCGGCGCGGTCAAGATCTGCTTTCCGCGCCTCAAGCGTCGCCTCATAGAGGTCCGGTTCGATCTTGAACAGCAGATCGCCCTCGGTCACCAGGGCGCCATCTTCGACCTCCTTGCTATCAAGAAATCCGCTGACGCGCGCGACGATGTCGACCTTATTGATGGCTTCTGCACGGCCGATAAAGCTTGCCTCGTCGGTGATCTCTTCGGTGTAGGCTGCGGCGATTGACACTTTCGCGGCGGGCGCTTCACTTTCGTCTTGCGCAAGTGCCGGATAGCCAAAACCGATGCATGACAGAATGATCAGAGGGCGGCACAGTGCGGTGACAGCACCACGAGACCGGTTGCGGGGCTGCTTCAGAGCGACGGACATGTCAAAAGCCTCATACATTTCAAAAAACTGAGCCAATACGCAGCGTTAAAAAGCGACGAGTCGGCAGAACTTGAGGGCAGGATGGCCGTTTTGGAAACATATCTCAAGTTGATTGAAGGCTTGGGAGGATTGCTGGGGTGCGAAAATCCCCTGCAACTGGGCCGGTTTACGGGGAGTTTAGGCCAAGGAGCACAAAAGAAAAAGGGGAGCGTCGGTCGACTCTCCCCCTCTCGGTCAACGCTTAAGTCAATTTCCCCAAAGCCAGTTCAACCAAGAAAGGTTGATCGAGACCTTGAGGCGAATGCTTCCGCCTTTATGACCACTGGCTTCGAGAAGCAGGGATGCCGACATGGCAATCCTCCTATCTCAATTGCATGGGGGTCCCTTAGTGTAGGCGGCTCCACGCATAAGGCCAGCTTGCCACGATGCCGTTTAGTCTTGTCGCTCGTGGCCAGCTCCGACTATTCCTTTGGGCGAAAACACATGTTTCCAAGCCCTTGAGCGGGATATGGGTTGCGCTAAGACTTGTTTCAACATCCACACAAGTTTTACCACCACATATTGTTGGTGGGGATGGCCGTCGAGGCCCCCGTTTCAGAACTTCAAGCCGCTTGTGTCAGTCGCGCGTACCCGCAAATTTCTCCTGCCACTCTTCACGGTCCTCGTCGGCGATCTTGGCGAACAGGACATCAGGTACCGAGAACGCATGACCTGCGGGCAGGGCGTTCAGCGCGGCCTCGACATCTTCGGGCCAGCTTGTATCCAGCGTATTCATTGCACTCAGCATCTTGGCTGAAGCGTCGGGAATAAAGGGCGCGCTCAGAACCGCATAGAGGCGGATCAGGTTGAGGCCAAGGCGCACCTGTGCTGCCGCCTGTTCGGGGTCTTCCTTAAAGGTCGACCACGGGGCTGCGGATTGCAGATATTCGTTACCGGCCACCCAGATCGCCCGAAGCTCTTGCGCGGATTTGCGGACTTCCATGGCCTCCATGTGGCCTTCGTATGCGCGGACGCGGCGGGTGATGTCGGCGATCAGTTCTTGTTCGCGCGCGCCAAATGTACCGCCTTCCGGCACAGCTTCGCCGAATTTCGAGCGGCAGAACTTGGTGATCCGGCTGACGAAGTTGCCCAGTACGTCGGCAAGGTCTTTGTTCACCGATTGCTGGAAATTCTCCCAGGTGAACTCACTGTCGCTGCTTTCCGGCGCATGGCTCAGCAGCCACCAGCGCCAGTAGTCGGCGGGCAGAATGGCCAGCGCCTGATCCATGAAGACGCCGCGGCCCTGAGAGGTCGAGAACTGGCCGCCGTCATAGTTCAGGTAGTTGAATGATTTCAGGTGGTCGACCATCTTCCACGGCTCGCCCGAACCCAGAATGGTGGCCGGGAAGCTGAGCGTGTGGAAGGGGACGTTGTCCTTGCCCATGAACTGCACGTAACGCACGTCGTCCGCACCTTTGTCGGTGCGCCACCAGCGTTCCCAATCCGCATCCGTCTTGCCATTCGCGTCGGCCCATTCCTTGGCGCAGGCGATGTATTCGATCGGTGCGTCGAACCAGACATAGAAGACTTTGCCCTCCATACCGGGCCAGTCCTGATCGCCTTTCTTGACCGGAACACCCCAGTCCAGATCGCGGGTGATGCCGCGATCCTGCAGGCCGTCTCCGTCATGCAACCATTTCTTGGCAATGGATGTAGTCAGGATCGGCCAGTCGGTCTTGCTGTCGATCCAGGCATCCAGCTGATCCTTCATCGCGGACTGGCGCAGATACAGGTGCTTGGTTTCGCGCACCTCAAGATCAGTCGAGCCGCTGATCGCGCTGCGAGGCTCGATCAGATCGGTCGGATCCAGCTGCTTGGTACAGTTCTCGCACTGGTCGCCACGCGCGCGATCATAGCCACAATTGGGGCAGGTGCCCTCGATATAGCGATCCGGCAGGAACCGGCCATCGGCGTTCGAGTAGACCTGTTTTTCGCGGACCTCACGGATCAGACCCGCCTCATCCAGCTTGCCTGCGAAGTGCTGCGTCAAGTGGCGGTTCTGTTCACTGGAGGAACGACCAAAGTGATCGAAGCTCAGACCAAAGCGTTTGGCGATATCGGCCTGCACCGCATACATATCGGCGCAGTACTCGGCCACCGGCTTGCCGGCCTTGGCTGCGGCCAGCTCGGCCGGGGTGCCGTGTTCATCGGTGGCGCACAGGAACATGACCTCGTTCCCCCGGCCACGCTGGTAACGTGCGTACAGGTCGGCCGGCAATTGCGAGCCGATCAGGTTGCCGAGGTGCTTGATCCCGTTGATGTAGGGGATCGCCGAGGTGATGAGAATCCGAGCCATTTTGCGTGTCCACGTAACTGTCTGCGCGCCCGTCTACCTTATGTCATCGCTCAGCAAAAGCCCGGCTTGCGCTGCCATGTCATTTTGAGCGCGTATTTGAGGGAATAATACGAAAGGTGGCTAGGGCGAGTTGCATATCCGTCAAGAGCTGCACTACCCATAGGTTGAAATTTGGAATCACAACTTCTTGAAATTCAATCAATGACTTCCCATCTCAGTTGTATACAAAGGTATACAATAACGAGGGCAACTTGCTGATGTTTGACTTTTTACTTGAGGGCGCATTTGTGCCCTTTACCCTGGCGCTTGCGCTTCTGTTCGGCCTTCTGGCGCTGGAACTGATCGCATTGGTTCTGGGTGGAAGTCTGCTGGCAGGCGATGGCGAGGTCGATCTGGATATAGATGCCGATATCGATCTGGGCGACCTGGAACTGGCCGAGATCGAAACCGAAATGCCCGAGATTGCCTCTACTGGCCCGTTTGGCTGGCTGGGTATCGGCAAGATGCCGTTCATGATCTGGCTTGTGGTTCTGCTGGCTGGGTTCGGCCTCAGTGGTATGGGCCTGCAACTGGCGCTGCGCGATCTGTTGGGCTTCGATTTGCCCAGTTGGATCGCTGCCATCCCTGCAGGCGCATTTGGTCTGTGGTTTGCGCGTGGCTTTGGTGGCGTCTTTGTCCGGCTACTTCCAAAAACCGAGACTGAGGCGATGTCTGAACGGATGCTGGCCCGTCGTCGTGGTGTGATCACTCAAGGAACGGCCTCACGCGGACGCCCGGCAGAGGTGCGCGTCATGGACCGGTTCGGCAACTCGCACTACCTGCGCGCAGAACCTTTGCAGGACCAAGATTCGTTGGAGCAAGGTACCGAAGTGCTTGTTCTACGTGATCGACGGCGCGACCGGTTCGTTCTGGTCGGCTTGTCTAACTAATCCAATTTTCAACCCCAATCCGGAGGATATTGCATGGAACTTCCATTCCTGGCCGTCACAGTTGTGACTATTTTAGCGGTACTCTTGTTTATTGGCCTTGTGCTTGGCCGCCTTTATCGACGCGCAACCCGCGAAATCAGCCTTGTGAAAACCGGGGCGGGTGGAAAGAAAGTCATCATGGATGGCGGTGTCATCATCGTGCCGCTGTTGCACGAGGTCAGCCCTGTCAACATGAAGACCCTGCGCCTTGAGGTGCAGCGCAGCGGCGAGGCTGCTCTGATCACCAAAGACCGGATGCGCGTCGACGTTGGTGTTGAGTTCTACGTCTCGGTCATGGCAACCGAAGAGGGCATCGCCCGTGCAGCGCAAACTCTGGGTGACCGCACCTTTGACGTCGAGCAACTGCGCGAGATGATCGAAGGTAAGCTGATTGACGGTCTGCGCGCGGTCGCTGCTCAGATGACCATGGATGGCCTACACGAAAACCGCGCTGACTTTGTGCAGGAGGTTCAGAACGCAGTGTCTGAGGACCTGTTGAAGAACGGTCTTTCGCTAGAGTCGGTCTCGCTGACCGCGTTGGACCAAACTCCGTTTGAAGCTCTGGACGAGAACAACGCCTTCAACGCCGTCGGTATGCGCAAGCTGGCTGAGGTTATCGCCGTGTCCAAGAAAGAACGCGCACAGATTGATGCGGAAGCTGAGGTTGAAGTGCGCCGCGCAGCGATGGAAGCCGAGCGTCAGAAGCTACTGATCGAGCAGGACGAGGCGCAGGCCCGTATTGAGCAGACGCAAAAGGTTGAAACCCTGCGTGTGGCGCAAGAGGCGGAGATCGCGGCTCGAACCGAAGACTCGGTACGTGAAACCGAACGCGCCCGGATTGCCCGCGAAGAGGCCATTCGTGCCGCTGAGATTGAGCGTGAGCGCAAGATCCGCGATGCAGAGATCGCCAAAGAGCGTGAGATCGAAGTGGCCGAGCAAGAGCGTCAGATCATCATTGCGCAGAAATCCGAGGAAGAAAGCCGCGCGCGTGCGTCTGCCGATCTGGCCCGGGCCGAAGCGACCAAAGCGACCGAAGCCGTGGCAACTGCTCGCGAAGTGGCCGAGGCCGAGCGTCACAAGCAAATCGCTTTGATCGAAGCCACGCGTGAGGCCGAACGTCAGGCGACCGCGATCCGACTGGCTGCCCAGGCCGAGAAAGAGGCCGCCGCCGACCGTGCGGAAGCCCGTCGTGAAGAGGCTCAGGCCGAAGCGGATGCGCTGAACATCCGTGCCGAGGCCAAGAAGAACGACATGCTGGCCGAAGCGGAAGGTAAACGCGCGATTGTTGAGGCCGACAATGCTCTGTCCGCAGCGCAAATTCGCATGAAAGTCGATATGGCACGGATCGAGACCATGCCGTCGATCATCTCGGAAATGGTCAAGCCTGCTGAAAAGATCGACTCGATTAAGATCCATCAGGTTGGCGGGATCGGTGCGGGTTCCACAAGTGGGGCGGCCAACAGCGACAAGCCCGTTGTCAATCAGGCACTGGATTCGATCATGGGAATGGCGGTTCAGATGCCGGCCTTGAAAAAGCTGGGCGAAGAGCTGGGTCTGTCTATGGAAAACGGTGTTGGTGGCGTCGTAAATGGTGCGCTTGAGGCGACGCCGGAGCCGGAAGTCGAGGTTCTGGTTGAAGACGAAACGCCAGCGAACCAGTCGTAAAAACCGAAGGGCCGGGGATTTCCCGGCCCTTTCTCTATTCCTCGCGCGAGCGTTTCAACAAACGCCCAATCGTGAAGGATGTTCTGGGGGCATAGACATAGTTCGTCCGCTCCTCTGGGGTGGGGCGAGAACGCATTCGGGCCAGACCGAAGGCGATCAGACCCAAATGACCAACGGCGACAAAGGCAAACAGCGCGCCCGGGCCGAATTTCTCGATCAGAGTGGAGGAGATGTAGGGCGAGGCAATCGCGCCCAGCGCGTACCAGAACATCAGGGCTGCAGACAGCTCGACCCGTTGTTCAGTGGTGGCAAAGTCGTTGGCATGAGCCGAGGAGACTGAGAAGATCGGGAAGGTAGTGAAGCCGAACACCCATGCCGCCAGCATCACCCCGAGCGTCCCCGTGTTGCTGGCCATCATGGTTATCCCACAACTCAGGACTGCAGCGGCAGACAGCCAGATCAATACCCAGCGCCGGTCGTATTTGTCCGCAAGCCATCCCATCGGATATTGCGCCATTGCACCACCCAGAACAAATGAGGCGAGGAAGAAGGCGATCTGATCAATGCCCAGCCCGACCTCTTGCCCATAGACGGGGCCGACCATACGGAATGAGGCAGAGCTGAGCGCCGCAACAATCACGCCTGCAACCGCCAGAGGAGAGCTGCGCCAGGCCAGTTTGGGGCGCAGGCGCGGCGCGTCGGGGGTTGCAGGCTGACTGGCGCGTGTCAGGGTCAGCGGTAGCAAGGAGGCACAACACAGGATCGCCAGCAGATTGTACGAGACGTAAGAGGCGGGCGGCAGCACCGCGATGATCAACTGCGCGCACAGCGATGCACCCATATCGGCGATGCGATAGGTGCCCATGGCGCGCCCCCGGGTCTCATTGGTGACTTTCGCGTTCAGCCAAGCCTCTATCACCGTGTAACACCCGGCGACACAGGTGCCGGACGCGATCCTGAGGAACGCCCAGACATAGGGGTTTTCGGTCAGTGTATGGCCAATCAGGCCCATCGCGCCCAGCGCGGTGCAGACAGCAAAGGCGCGGGAATGCCCGACGCTGCCCATCAGACGCGGAGCCCACCAGCAGCCGACAAAGAAACCGATGAAATGCGCCGATCCTAGCAGACCGATTTGCTCGGTCGTGAAATTCAGCGTGATGCCGGAAATGGCATCGAGCGGTCCAACGCCGCCGGTGGACAGTTGCAGCAGAATGACAGAAAGGAACAGGGCGGCGAAGGATATGATCGTGCGCATGATGGGTCCACCTTGGCGAGGCTTTCAGACAATGCGCGCAGCTATTCGACGTCAAGGAGTCGTTTTTGAACTTTCGCCTTTGGTCAGAGACGGCTTATCTCGGCGCGAATGTCCAAAGTGACAGTGTCATTCACCAGGTCAGGATAGCCCGAGGCGCCGAAGTCGTGCCGGTTCAGCGCCCCCTTCAGGCTGATCGACAGGCGATCCAGATCACCCGCCGCTGTGCCCGGGGGCCGGTAGAGGCTGGCTTGCAACGTGATCGGACGCGTCACTCCCCGAACTGTCAGGTCCCCGGTGATACGGGCCCCGCCCGAGATGCGCCCATCCTGCCCAAGTTCGATCTCGGTTGAGACGAAGGTGATGGTCGGATGGCTTTCGGCGTCCAGTACACTGGGACTGAGCATGGGCGCGCGCGCGAAGGGCAGGCGGGTTTTGGCTTTGCTCACGTCCAATGCCACCTGCACCCGGCTGTTCTGCAGGCGGGTCGTATCCACTTGAACATCCGCTGTTCGGATCGGCATGGTACCGCTTTGCGCGACGCCGGACAGATCGAAGCTGAAGCCAACCTTCGTATCGCTTTCCGACAGGGCATAGGGGCTGAGCGCTGCATGCAGCGTTTGGGCGAAGGGTAGGGTCGCCAGCCCCGCAAGAACGGCACGTCGGTTCAAATCTCTCATGGCCGGACGCTAGGGCGCGCGGCCCTTTGGACCAACAAAAAAATGCGTGATCAGGTGCGCTCAGTCCACGGCAGCGATCTGGTCAAGCTGCAGCCCGGCGCGCGGTTTGATCTGCGTGGCCGTCCAACTGACCGGAGGCAAGGCACGGGCGCGGCGGCGGGTCAGAGTCCAGCGGCGCGCCTCGCCCTGATGCGCGGCGGCCATGTGCCAGCGGGTCTCGATTCCTTGCGCACCTCCATCACCGGGCGTCAGCAGCAGGCCCAGCGGGGCCCGCCCCATAGAGCCGCCCTGTTCGGCGGCCAGATGCATCCGGCGCACGGGCGTCAGCCCCGGCGCGCCAGGCAGATCCCCGACGATCAGCGGGATGGCCCCGCTGCGCAGCGCTTCCTCCATGCACCACAACAGGTCCTCGGCGCGGGTGGGACGGACAAAGATGAACCGGGCGGGATCGGCAAAGGGCATCATCCCGTCGGGGTTCAACTGGCCGGGCTCCCACGCAGGGGAAATCCATAGGACCGGCCCCTGCATCTGACCGGCCAGCCACATGGCAAAGCTGTGCCGCGCGGGGCCGCAGCCTTCATGCACGCGCCCCAGTTGCAGGGTGATCCCATCCTGTAGCGTAACCCCCGGCGCGGCGCGCGCGGGCTTTTGACCAAGAAGCTGAACAGACATGAGCAACTCATATCATGTTCTTTCTTTGTTCTCAAGTGTCACACGCGCCTAGCGGGACAGGATCATACGTCCGTCGGTGAACTGGATGTTCGAAAAACGATGCAGGTAGTCCATGCCCAGAAGCGACTTGTGTAAATCACCTTCGTTGATCCAGGCCGAGACATTCTGGTCGGTGATTGGCCCCACCGTCAGCGTGTCCAGCCGCACCGGAGCGGTCCGGACCTCTCCATTGGCGGTCAGGGCGCGGCCAAAGTAGTTCAACTGGTTCGGGTCGATTCCCGCGCGTCTGGCGTCTTTGTCGCTGAGAACAATTTGGCTGGCACCGGTATCGACCAGAAAGGTGATCGGTTCTCCGTTCACCTGAACCGGCAGATAGTAATGCCCGTCCGCCGAGCGGGGGACCTCGATCGACTCACCTGTCACCGTCATCTGCGGAGCAGGGCCGACCGTCGTGCGGATATCCTCCCACAGGCCAACCACGGCCACGACACCCACGAAGATGAACACCCAGGCCATGACCTGCTGCAGGGTTTTGTTCAGCGATTGGCGGTTCTGTGCCAGGAACCAGAACACAACAGCTGTGCCCAGCACGCTGAGGTAGACCAAACGCATTACATTGTCGGTGTCCATGCCGAAATCCTTACTCGCTACACAGCAGTATATGGGGGGTCAGGACGCGAATCCAAAGGCCTTGAGGCCATCCAGAATGAACTGAACCGACAAAGCCGCCAGCAACATACCCAGCAACCGGGTCAGAACGTTCAGCCCGGTCTTGCCCAGAATGCGGCCGATCAACCCGCCAGCCAGGAAGAAGATCAGGACAACAGACATAACCGCCAGCATGACGATGCAGGCCTCTACAATACCCAGTACGCCGGGATGCTGGCCGGCCAGCAGGATTATCGTCGCGATCGAACCCGGCCCCGCGATCAGCGGAATGGCCAGAGGGAACACGGACGGGTCGGGATGTTCCTCTTCTTCGGCTCGGTCTTCGCGGCGTTTGGTACGGCGGTCGAACAGCATGTCCAGCGCGGTGAGGAACAGCAAAGCTCCGCCTGCAACGCGAAAGGCGGCCATCGAGATCCCGACAAAGCCCAGCAGTGCCTCGCCAAAAGCGGCAAAGGCGATCAGGATGAAGACGGCGGTCAGGCAGCTACGAAAGGCAGTCTTGCGCCGAGTCTTCGCATCCATGTCCTGCGTCAGCGCTACGAAAATCGGCGTGGTGCCAAACGGGTCGATCACCACGAACAAGGTGGTGAAGGCTGTAATGAAAAAGGCCAGATCCATCATGCGGCATTCTCGGCTTGTTCAAGGCGTTCCGCTGCGGCCACCCATAGGGCCTCGGCTTTTTGCATGGCTTCCGAGACCTCGGCGAATTTGCGGTTCCAGGTCTCCAGATCGTTGATCCTGTCATCCTCGTACAGCGCTGGATCCGCCAGCTTGGCCGAGAGTTTCTCGTGCATATCCGTCAGCTTTTCAATCCGGTCCTCGCATTTACGTAGATCGGCGCGCAGGGCGAGCATCGCCTCGCGAGACTGGCGTTTGGGCTTTGCAGCCTGCGGCTTTGTTTTGACTGGCTTGTCCCGCGCCAGCAGCATGGTGCGATAGGCCTCAAGGTCGTCGTCGAACGGCTTGACCGTCCCGTCCGAGACCAGCCACAATCGATCGGCTACCAGAGACAGCAGGTGCATGTCGTGGCTGACCAGCACAACCGCACCGGAATAGGTGGTCAGCGCCTCAACCAGCGCCTCGCGGCTTTCGATATCGAGGTGGTTGGTCGGCTCGTCGAGGATCAGCATATGCGGCGCGTCGATTGTGGCGAGCAGCAGAGACAGGCGGGCTTTTTGCCCGCCGGACAGGCGACCAACCTCTGTCTCGGCCTGATCGGAGTTCAGGCCAAACCCGGCCAGACGCGAGCGCCATTTGCCCGGCGCCTCATCCGGGCGCAGACGGCGTAGGTGGTCCAGAGGGGTCTCATCCACATACAGTTCATCCACCTGATGCTGCGCGAAATACCCGATACGTAGCTTGTTGCTGCGGCTCATCTTACCCGCCATCAGGGGCAGGCGGTCTGACAAGAGTTTGGACAGGGTCGATTTACCCTGACCATTCTTGCCCAGCAGCGCGATCCGGTCGTCCTGATCAATCCGCAGGTTCAGGCGACGCAAAACCTCAGTCTCGCCATAGCCGGTTACACCACCTTCGATCTGGATGATGGGCGGCGACAGTTCCTCGGGCTCGGGGAAGGAAAACGCGCGCAAAGCGGCCTCTTGCGGGGTCGAAACCATCTGAATGCGTTCAATCATCTTCAGGCGCGATTGGGCCTGCACGGCCTTGGACGCCTTGTAACGAAAGCGGTCCACGAAGCTTTGAAGATGCGCGATGCGGGCCTTGGC
Source organism: Ruegeria sp. AG1 (assembly GCF_056541705.1). NCBI lineage: Bacteria > Pseudomonadati > Pseudomonadota > Alphaproteobacteria > Rhodobacterales > Roseobacteraceae > Ruegeria > Ruegeria sp. AG1. The sequence continues at coordinate 313,983 of NZ_JBQFYU010000004.1, forward strand.
TTTGGCATTCTCGGATTCCGCTTGCGCCAGACGCTCGGCGCGGCGTTCAGCGAACTTGTCATATGGAACCGCGTAATAGGTGAGTTTGCGATCTTCCAAATGCAGGATCGACCCCACGGCGCGGTTCAGCAACCCGCGGTCGTGGCTGATGATGATGACCGTGTGAGGATATTTCGCCAGATAGCTCTCCAGCCACAGCGCGCCTTCGAGGTCCAGATAGTTGGTCGGTTCGTCCAGCAGCAGCAGATCGGGCTGCGAGAACAGCACCGCCGCCAGAGCGACGCGCATCCGCCAACCGCCCGAGAAATCGGAACACGGGCGCAACTGGTCGTCATCATCAAAGCCCAGACCTTTGAGGATCGAGGCCGCGCGCGCCTCGGCCGACCAGGCGTCGATATCCGCCAGTCGGGTCTGGATCTCGGCGATGCGAGCGGGGTCTTCGGCGCTTTCAGCCTCAACCATCAGCGCGCTGCGTTCGGTGTCGGCGGCCAGAACAGTATTGATCAGCGACACGTCGGACGAGGGCACCTCTTGCGCAACACCGCCAATCCGGGCGCGTTTCGGGATCGAGATATTGCCCGATTCCAGTGCCAGCTCCCCCCGGATCAGGCGGAAGAGGGTGGTTTTCCCGGTGCCATTGCGGCCCACAAGGCCAACCTTGTGGCCATCTGGAATGGTTGCGCTGGCCCCGTCGAACAGGGGACGGCCTTCAACGGCGTAAGTGATGTCTTCGATCCGTAACATGACGCGCTATTAGCAGAGCCGTGATGCCGCCGCCAGCGGCTAACCATGTTCAACTGACCAACGATGTGTTAGCGCTGTCTCGTTTGCCAATTTGAAACGGTTTAGACTATGCGCGCCGCCCAGACGCCTCCAAATTTGATCACGCTGATCTTTGCTACGGCGCTGTCGGTTCTTTCGCTGAATATGTTCCTACCTTCGCTGGCGCATATGAGTGAGGATTTCGCGGTCGACTATGGCCTCGTGAATCTGTCAGTCGCGGGGTACCTGGCGGTTTCGGCCATACTTCAGCTGATCATGGGGCCATTGTCGGATCGCTACGGACGCAGACCTGTCCTGTTGATCTGCATGACGATCTTTGTTTGCGCTTCAATCGGTTGCGCCCTCGCCGAGTCGATCTGGCTATTCCTTGGCTTCCGCCTGTTGCAAGCCGCTGTGGTGGCGGGCTCAGTCTTGTCCAGCGCGTCGATCCGGGATCAATACCCGCCGAATGAGGCCGCCAGCAAACTTGGCTATGTCGCTATGGCGATGGCCTTGGCGCCGATGCTCGGGCCGATGCTAGGCGGGGCGCTCGATATGCTTTTCGGGTGGCGGGCAGGCTTCGTTTTGTATTCGCTGTTGGGGGCGGGACTGTTGACCTTGCTTTGGTTCGACATGGGCGAGACCAACATCAATCGTTCCTCAACTTTTGCTGCACAGCTGAGAGAATACCCGCACTTGTTCCGCGCCCGCAGGTTCTGGGGTTATGCCCTTTGTGCGGCGTTCTCAATTGGGGGGTTCTACAGCTTTATCACCGGTGCGCCCTTAGTGGCTGCAGCGTGGTTCGATCTGAGCCCTGCGATGCTGGGCCTAGGCATTGGCATCATCACCGGCGGCTTTATGGTGGGCAATTTCATCACTGGACGCATCGCTGCTCGGACCCGGCTGACCACGATGATCCTGATTGGGCGGATCGTAGCCTCGACTGGCCCCTTCCTTGGGTTGCTTTTGTTTCTGGGCGAGATCGGCTCGGTCTGGGTGTTTTTCGGCTCTGCCATCTGCGTGGGGTTTGGCAACGGGTTGACCAACGCCAATGCTTCGGCTGGCGTCATGTCGGTGCGCCCGAAACTGGCAGGCAGCGCCGCAGGTCTTTCGGGCGCGATGATCGTGGCGTTGGGGGCTGTACTGACCTCAATGACCGGAGCATTCGTCAACGCCGAAAACGGCCCATATCTGGTTCTGGGCATGATGAGTGGCAGCAGTTTCATCGGCCTGCTTGCGGTGCTCTATGTCCGCCGTGTCGACCGTTTGGAGCCTTTGCCTGACACAATCTGAACCGCAAAGCGCAGGGCAAGGCATCATAAGACTTTTCATGAGCCACAGACCATGTTAGGCGGCGCGCGATGGATTTCGGCGCACATCTCGCGCCACATTGTAAGGAGAGGCCGACATGGCACTGGAACGCACATTCTCGATCATCAAACCTGACGCAACCCGCCGCAACCTGACTGGCAAAATCAACGCCAAGTTCGAAGAAGCTGGCCTGCGCATTGTTGCGCAGAAACGCATCCACATGACCAAAGAACAAGCCGGCAAGTTCTACGAAGTGCATGCCGAGCGTCCGTTCTATGACGAACTGTGCGAATTCATGTCGTCGGCTCCGGTCGTTGTTCAGGTTCTGGAAGGCGAAGGCGCCATTGCGAAGAACCGTGAAGTCATGGGCGCAACCAACCCTGCAGACGCAGCAGCCGGCACCATCCGCGCTGAGTTCGCTGAGTCGGTTGGCGAAAACTCGGTCCACGGTTCGGACGCTCCGGAAACCGCCGCCGTGGAGATTGCCTATTTCTTCTCGGGCATCGAACTGGTAGGCTAAGCCACCACTTTGGTGAACAGATTGGGCCGCTCCTGAAGGGGGCGGCCTTTTTCGTTTCAGATCTGCTTTAGATCGTTGGCTGCAACCCTCACCCCGATGGCATCCAGGTCCGAGACCATTTGGCTTTCCGGGGCCGCCTTGGTGCCGGATTTGATCGTGTCAAACCGTTGTCTTAAGGCCTTTTTCTCCTCGCCTTTGCAGTCGTTCCAAGGGCGGCCCTGCAGCCCCATCACCAACACATAGTAGCCGATGAAATGCGGCCTCGTGCCTGCTGCCAACAGCTTGGCATAGGCAGCGTCGGCGCCCAGTTCCCGCAGCTCCTGCGCCGAATGGATGCCCGCGCGGGTGCAGGCCTGTTCGAAGGCGGGGCCGAGGTTGCGGATGGAGGAGACCGGATCAGACATGCCTTGGTTTTAGCCGGACGGTTTTGACCTGTCACCCGCACAAATCCCCGGTTTGGTTGATCTTGTTCTTGATGCAGAGCGTGATTCACGGTCTCATGACGATATGTAGAAGGATCGGGCAGGGGTCAGACGTGTCGCAGGGAACAAACGGGTTCTTCATCCTCCCCGGCGGGCTTGATCAGGCCGCGTTCGAGCGCGCTTTGCCCAACCACACTGTCGATATCGAGATGGGCAGCGCCGCGCCGGTCCTTGTGCTCGATTGTCACGATCAATCGCTGCGCAGTTCGGGCCGGGTCCTGTTCGAGAGCAGAGAGGGGCTGCGGCTTGTCTCAATGCAGGGGCAGGTCTCAGAGCAGCACGCCAACGGCAAGGGGCAATTCGTACAGAACCTCCCTGAAGGTCCGGTGAAGGCGGCGCTGAGCGGCTTTCCTACTTTGCGCGCCCTGACGCCGATTGGCGCGGGTGAGGTTGGGGAAGGCACGCTCGCGATCCTCGACGATCTGCAAAAGACGCAGGTTCGGGGGCATATCCTGACGTTGCGCACGGATCGCGGGCAGGTGGCGCTTGTCTGGCTGCAAAAACTGCGCGGCTATGATCGCGCTTTTGCCGCGGCCTGTGACAGTCTTGACGGGATGACTTCGCGCGGCATTGACGACTTGTTCGACGCTTTGTTCCCAGACATGGCGCGTTACCGCGCAAAACCGGAGATTGCGCTTGGCACGCAAGAACCATCCTTGGAGGTCGCGACTGATCTGATCCGGACCTATCTCAGCGTCGCGCGTCAGAATGAGGCTGGCATAGTGGCGGATATTGATACCGAGTTTCTGCATGACTACCGAGTGTCTTTTCGGCGTATCCGCTCAGTCGTGAGCTTGTTCAAAGGGGTGTTTTCAGACCAGCAGACGGCAGAGTTGAAACGGGTCTTTTCGGACCTGATGGCCCCAACCGGTCGTTTACGGGATCTGGATGTCTATCTTTTGGAAAAAGATATGTATCTCAGTCTCATACCGGAAAATCTTCATGCTGGTGTTCAGGCCATGTTCGACCGGTTCGAACAAGAGCGTGCCAAGGAACTGTCCCGTCTGTCCCGCCATTTACGCAACGCGACCTATGAAACTGCGATGACCGATCTGGCGCAGAAATTCTCAAGCCCTGAAACCCTGATGCCCGGCCCAAGTGCGGAGCGAGGTGCCTATAGCTATGCCTGCGCGCTGATCTGGAAACGCTATCGCAAGACTTGCAAACTCGCCCGCAGCATCAGCGAAGAGACGCCGGACCAAACCGTTCACGACCTGCGGATCGACTGCAAGAAACTGCGCTATCTGATGGAGTTCTTCGGGCCTCTGTTTGACGCGAAGGATTTCAAAACGATCCTCAAGCCTCTGAAAAAGCTGCAAGATAATCTGGGTCTGTTCAACGATTACTCCGTCCAGCAAGAGGCGCTGCTGGCGTTTGTTTCCGACCAAAGCACCGCCCAAGGCCGCGTGGACGCGCAGCTTGGTTTAGCCGCAGGAGGGCTGATCGCTGTTCTCGACCAACGCCAAAAGGCCGAGCGTGCGCGCGTGATTTCAAACTTTCAGCATTTCGACAGCCCGGAGATTCGGCATCTTTTCCGCAGCCTGTTTCACCACACAAAGGAGTAAGGAATGAAGATCATTGCCTGCTACAGTAACAAGGGCGGGGTCGGGAAGACCGCGACCTCGGTGAACCTCGCCTACGCCTATGCGCAGGCGGGTCAGCAGGTGCTTTTGTGCGATCTTGATCCGCAGGGGGCCTCGGGGTTTTATTTTCGGGTTAAACCTTCGAAAAAGCTGACAGACGCGCGTTTTTTTGAAGACGTTGAAAGGTTTACCAAGGCCATCCGGGCTAGCGATTTTGAAGGTCTGGACGTTTTGCCAGCCAACCTGACATTCCGTGACTTCGACGTGTTCCTATCCCGGATGCGCAACAAGCGCTCGCGTTTGAAGAAGGCTTTGGTCGCGGCAGGCAGCGACTATGACGTGATCATTCTGGATTGCCCGCCGAACTTCTCGACCCTGTCAGAGAACATCTTCCGCGCTGCTGATGAGATTGTCGTGCCGGTGATCCCGACGACGCTCTCGGAACGTACTTTCGATCAACTGGTCGGCTTTTTCGACGAGCACAAGCTACGGAAAAAGAAGCTGAGGGCGTTCTTCTCAATGGTGCAGAAGCGCAAGATTTTGCATCAGGAGACGATGGAGAAGATGCGGGGGCTATACCGCAAAAGGTTTCTGCAGACCTCGATTCCCTTCACCGCGGATATCGAGAAAATGGGCCAGCACCGCGCTCCGGTCAGCACCTATGCTGCACGCAGTGCGGCCAGTGAAGCCTATCAGGCGCTCTATGATGAATTGGAAAACGGAGTGGTTGCATCGAAATGAGCATCGAAATCGAACGCAAATTTCTGGTCGCTGAACTGCCCGATATGAGTGGAACCAAAAAGGCCGTGGTGCGGCAGGGGTATCTTACGGCCACTGAGGACACAGTGGAGATGCGGTTGCGGCAAAAGAATGACAGTTATTTCCTAACCCTCAAGGGCGCGGGCGGACTGGTTCGGGTCGAACGGGAGGCTGAGATTTCAGCCGATCAGTTCGAAACCTTCTGGCCCGAGACCGAGGGTCGGCGGGTTGAGAAGGTGCGATATACAGGCACGCTGCCGGATGGGCATGTGTTTGAACTGGACGTGTTTGAAGGTGATCTGGCGCCGCTGTGTCTGGTTGAGGTCGAATTCACCTCAGAGCAAGATGCGAAAGACTACACGCCACCTGCGTGGTTCGGTGCTGATGTGACCGAGGATAAGCGCTATAAAAACAAGAGCATGGCGATCAACGGACTCCCGAGTTAGCGCGCCAGTTTCAGCGTAGTTTCGAGGCCGGGATCGCAGTTGCGCGCCTCGAACGCGCCGCCATGCATCCGTGAGATTGCAGCCACCAAGGCAAGGCCCAGCCCGGCATTGCGCTCAGTCCGCGCGGGGTCGAGCGTTACGAAAGGCTGTTGCAGGCGAGGCAGGTCCTGTTCCGGAACACCGGGCCCTTCATCGCGCACGCTGACGCGGGTGCAGGCGGTGTCCTCTGCAAGGGATACGGTGATGGTCGAATCCTCTGGCGCATAGCGCAACGCGTTGTCCATAAGGTTGGACAAGGCTTGCGACAGAAGGGGGCGGTGACCTTGGATGGGGCTGGCCTTTCCTGTCACCTCAAGTCGGACATTCTGATCCGCCGCAACCGGCTCATAAAGGTCCACAACATCCGCAACTAGTTGGTGTAGATCAACATCCTCAAACTGTTCGCGCCCCAGCCCGGCCTCGGCGCGTGAGATTTCGGTCAGTTGCCCGAGCACACGCAAGACATGATCAACCTCGGTGGTGGCCCGAGCGATGTCGATCTCGCGGTCCATGTCGCTTTTGTCCGGGTCGGACAGCGCCTCAACCCGTTGTTTCAACCGGGAAAGGGGCGAGCGAAGGTCATGCGCGATCGAGTTCGAGGTCGTGCGCAGGTTGCTGATCAGCTCTTCAATCCGGTCGAGCATGGTGTTCAAGGTCCCGGCGACCTGATCGAATTCATCTCCGGTGCCGCGTATCGGCATCCGACGGGACAGATCACCCGAAACGATATTCTCCGCCGTGCTAGCAATGTCGGACAGGCGCGAAAACACCAGTCGGGTGAACAGCCATCCGGTCAGCAGGCTGAGGAGCAGGGCAATCCCGAGCGCCAGCGCGACCGAGCGTAGCAGGACGCGGTCAAATTGCTGACGGGCAACGGCATCACGCCCAACGATAAGGCGCTCGCCACCGGGCAGGCGGATTGAGGCGGCAGAAACGGGCACCAGCTCGTCATTATCGGCGCGGCGGACCTCAAGATCGACCCAGCCACTGCCCGCCGTGATGTCCTCGGGCCAATGCTTGAGATTGCCCGCCAGTTTGTTGCCGAACCGGTCGGTCAAAAGATAAAGCGCGTCGCGTTCCGAGGCACTGGGCAGGCGGCGCTCGATTGCGGTGATGAGGCCAATAAGACCGCGCCGCTCATATTCATCGGCAAGCCCGGTCAGTTCCGCCGAGACGACCGAGCGTGTTTCGGATTCGATGCTGCGATTGGCCGTCACATAGACCAAAGCCAGCACCGTCGCCGTCAGAATGGTGCTGAGAACCATGCTGGCGACGACAAGTCTTGTTCTGGAATTATTTACCGAAAGTCGAAGGTTATCCATCAGACATCATGTAACCCGCGCCCCGGACGGTTTCAATCAGCGGTACATCTCCGCCTTCGTCCAGTTGACGTCGCAGCTTCGAGATGTGGACGTCCACGACATTGGTGTTCGGGTCGAAGTGATAGTCCCAAACGCCCTCAAGCAGCATGGTGCGCGACACAACTCGGTTCTTACGACGCAGGAAGAATTCAAGGATCTGGAACTCGCGCGGTGTCAACGAGATCTCGTGCCCGTCGCGTGTGACCTTGCGGGTCAGCAAATCCATCTCAAGGTCTTTGCAGGTCAGGGTCGGTGTTTCTTCGGCGTCCTGCGGGCGGCGCAGCAGCGCCTCGATTCGCGCATGCAGTTCCTGGAACGAGAACGGCTTGACCAGGTAATCATCCGCACCCGAACGTAGACCTTTGACACGCTCATCAACGGCGCTCATCGCGGTCAGCATCAGGACAGGTGTCTTTAACCCGGCAGCGCGCATGGATTTGATCAGGGACAGGCCGTCCAATCCGGGCAGCATCCGGTCCAGAACTATAGCGTCAAATCCTCCGTCAGTGGCGTGATACAGCCCTTCGCGGCCATCTGCGGCAACCTCGACCACATAGCCTTCTTCGCTGAATCCTTTCGCGATGAAGTCCCGTGTATCTGCGTCATCTTCGACGATCAGCAGGCGTCTGCTCATGATGGAGGCTCCTTTCTATTCGAATTTAAACACAATTTTTGGCCAAAGCACATGGCCTGAGGAAAACACGAGCCGGGTGCGTCCTTGCGCACCCGGCACGCCCGGCGAATTGCGGACAAACCAATCCGCCAGGAGGCGCGCACCAGATCTCCCCATCATGTGGCGCGCGCGGGCCTGAGGTCAGACGATTTCAACCGCCACGAAGATCTGGTTGCCACCGCGGTTGATCAACACGAGGGCAGGGTCCGTCTTCTCGCTGTCCAAAGCCGCCTTGAGGGCATCCGGCGAAGCGGTTTCCTGGCTGCCCAGCTTGACGATCACATCGCCCCGCTGCAAACCGGCCTTGGCGGCAGGGCTGTCGGGCTTCAGATCAGTCACGACGACCCCGTCGATCCCTTCGCCAACGCCCATTTCGGCACGTGCAGTTTCAGTCAGAGGGGCAACGGCAACACCGAGCGATGTGCCCGAGACCTCGGCTTCGACCGGCGCGTCCGTCTGGGCAGACGCCGTCTGGTGTTGGCCGATGGTCAGCTCCAGCTGCTGCTCGGTGCCATCCCGAAGGACGGTTAGAACGCTGTCGGTGCCCACTTTGGTGGTGCCCACAAGGATCGGCAGGTCGCTGCTGTTGTCCACGGGTTCATTGTTGAAGCTCAGGATCACATCGCCTTGCTGCAACACACCATCTGCCGGGCTGTCGGTCACGACATCGGACACCAGCGCGCCGGTTGAAGCGTCGATGCCCAACGCAGCTGCCAATTCAGGGCTGACATTCTGGATCGAAACACCCAGCCATCCGCGGCTGATCTCTCCATCATCGCGCAGGTCTGCCGTGATGTAGTCCACGATGTTAGATGTAACGGCGAAACCCAACCCGACCGAACCGCCGCTTGGCGAGTAAATGGCTGAGTTCACACCGATAACTTCGCCCTCCATGTTGAACAGAGGGCCGCCCGAATTGCCTTTGTTGATGGCGGCATCGGTTTGGATGAATTCGGCGTAAGGTCCTTGCGAAATATTGCGCCCTTTGGCGGACACGATGCCGGTGGTGACGGTGGAACTCAGACCGAAGGGGTTGCCGATGGCCACGACGTCTTCACCGACGCGGATCACGTCGCTGTCACCCAGAGTCACCGCTTGCAGCTCAGCCTCAGGCTCGATCTTCAGGACGGCGATATCGGTCAACGGGTCGGTGCCGACGACCTCGGCGTCATAAGTGCGGTCGTCGCTCATACGGACTGTGATGGTCGAGGCATTGTCGACCACGTGATGATTGGTGACGATGTAGCCATCGGCATCCAGTACAAAGCCGGAGCCCAGACCCTGGGACGGACCGCGCTGCGGCATGTCGAAGCCTTCGGGCGCACCGAACCTTTTGAAGAACTCACCAAAGGGGTGGTTTTCCAGATCAAAGTCCTGGCCGCGAGCGGGCGTCGCGACGGCGTCCTGTTCGGCAATGATAGTCACGACCGAAGGCGAGACCGTCTCGACCAGATCGGCCAGCGCTTCATCAGCCATTGAGGGCAGGGCCGTTGTGGCCAGAAGGGCTGCGCCTAAGGCACTGGCGCCAACCCAGCTGGATTTGCGCGGAAAAAGTAGTGAGGATTTACGGATGCTCATTTTTTGTCTCCTGTTCACGTCGCGCGAATTGAGGCGCGCGTTGAAACAGCAAATGAACCTTCAATCTGTGTCTTTCCTGACTGATGAATTAAGAAAACTTAATTTTGCCACAAAGCAATTGTTCCGTGTCGGCGGAGCACTGTTGGGATTCGCGGATTTAGGCCTTCTGACACACTGCGAATCGGAGGATTGTTGCTGAATTGGCTGTCAAACTTTGAATTTGGTTGAATTGAATATTGAACATGAACAAACGGCGGGTCGTTTGGCGGTGTTTTTAGGCACTCTACCTAAAGTAGAAGATGGCCGAAAAATATTCTGACGATGTAAACTATATTCTTGCAATTGCATGGTTATTATCGAATAAGACCATGTTTAACGGGGCGGTTTTTAATGCCTTGGCCAACGGAAATCCCCTTAAGGTTGATCTTGACGCGACGGGATGTTGCCTAAAAACCAAACTGAGACGCCCCTAGTTATCCGTTTCTTCCAATTTTACGTTGTTTCGAAGGATCGGATCAGCAAATATAAACATGCCCAAGTGAGGGGGAGCCAAAGGCACTAGGGGGTGCCCGTGGCTTGCTCAGTCTTAAAGCGCTGGTGGCATGTTAACGAGGGGGTCTTGTTTAGGTTTTAGCTGCTGTACGCCCGACCACCTGTATAGGTGATTTGGTTTAGCTTTATTGATTGCTGAAAGTGGTAGTCCTGTTTTGGGCACACGACCCGGTCTTTAACGACCGGGTCGTGTTCGTTTACGACCCTCGTTTTCTGAGCCAGTCCGCCCATGCCTCGGGTGTGTCGAGGTCTAACAGGGCATTGTCGCCGGGAAGACGTGTGAGGTGAGCCTTGTCCTTGTGCGCGCGAATGACGGATTGGGCACCTTGATCTCCAGTCAGCTTCCGAAGTTCTGGAAAAAGCTGGCGATCAAAAATCACTGGATGACCGGGTTTGCCAGCCGACGTGGCCCCGCGCCAGATCAGATTATCGGGATTGGCGTGTCTCGCGTTCTTCACAGCTCTTAGGTCGTTCGAGGTTAGCTCAGGTAAATCCGCCAGAAGCACCATGACAGCCGGCGCAGAGTCATCCACCCGGGCCAACGCACCGCGTAGGCTGGCGTTCATGCCTTCTGCCGCATCCGCAATAGGGACCTTCCGCACATCTAACCCACCCAGCGCGTCGTAGCGAGCATGAGGGCGGCGAGGAAGTGCCACGATCACCGGCCCGACCTCCAAGGCCGTCAAAGTAGATCGCCGCAAAAGGGGTATGCCGTCGACAGCCTGTAGCAGCTTATCTGCACCGCGCATGCGTCGCGATTGCCCTGCCGCAAGCAGTATGATGGGTATGTCTGTCATAGGGGCAACATGCCGTTCGGTTGCTGTGTTGTCAGCCCCTCATTCGGTCGCCCTCAGGATCAAACAGCGGGGTCGAGATCACCCGTGCGGTGCGCATCTGGCCAAGGATTTCGATCTGAACCTGCAGCCCGTCCTTGATACGGTCGGTCGGAAGGAACCCCATCGCGACGGAGGTTTGGGCATAGTGGGAATAGCCGCCCGAAGTGCAAAAACCGACGACCTCTCCGTCCAGCCAGATCGGCTCATACGCGTTCACATCCGCATCTTCAGCCTCGACCTCGAAGGCGACCAGTTTGCGAGCCGTACCACTATGCCGCTCGGCCTCGGCCGTCTCGCGGCCAATGAAATCTGTATTCTTGGCGAAAGAGATGAAACGATCCAACCCCGTTTCTGCGGCTGTGTAGTCAGGAGAGAACTCTCGCATCCACGAGCCAAAGAACTTATCCAGACGCAAGGACATCATGGCGCGCATTCCGAAAGGCATCATCCCGTGGGGCTGCCCGGCCTCCCACAAACTCCACCAGAGCTGTCGTTGCGCCATCGGATCGCAATAGATCTCATAGCCCAGATCGCCGGTGTAGCTGACCCGCTGCACGAGGCAGTCCGTCATGCCGATCGTCATTGGACGCACGTCGAGGAACCGGAGGGTCGAGACATCTTCGCGCGTGCAAGCGGCCAGAACCTCGGTTGCCTTAGGGCCTGCAATTTGGAAGCCATTCAGCTGGTCGCTGATATTGCTGATTGAGACGCCCTCGGCGGCGTTCTGCTGGAACCAACGCATGTGGTAGGCTTGGCTGCCGTATGAGGCGGTCAGGCGGAAGTCAGTCTCACTCAGGCAAGACACGGTAAAATCGCCGATCAGCTTGCCTTCGGGTGACAGCATTGGGGTCAGGGAAACGCGGCCCGGCTGGGGGATACGCCCCGCCATGATCCGATCCAGCCACGCGCGGGCATTCGGGCCCGAGATGCGATACTTGCCGAAATTGTGGACCTCGTTGATCCCTACGCCTTCGCGGACAGCGCGGACCTCGCGCCCAGTGGCGTCAAACGCGTCCGAGCGCCGGAACGAGGGCGTCTCATAACTCGGCTCGTCGCCTTGCGCGAAGTAGTTCGGCACCTCCAGCCCGTATTGCTGGCCCCAAACCGCGCCGAGATCGCTGAAGATGTCATACATCGGCGTGGTGCGGTTGGGACGCGCGGCGGGCAGTTCCTCGTTCGGGTAGGCGACGCTGAACCGTTTCTGATAGTTCTCAATGACCTTCGGCCGGGTATAGCCGGGGCTGATCCAGTCGCCAAAGCGGGCGACGTCCATGGCGAAGACGTCACGTTCCGGCTCGCCCTCGATCATCCATTGCGCAAGCGTCAGGCCAACGCCGCCGCCCTGGCTGAACCCGGCCATGACGCCGCAAGCAGACCAATAGTTGCGCATCCCGGGCACTGGCCCGACCAGAGGGTTCCCGTCGGGCGCAAAGGTGAACGGGCCGTGGATCACTGATTTCACCCCGGCCTCGGCCAGAACCGGGAAGCGGCGATAGGCAAACTCAATACTGTCGGTGATCTTGTCATAGTCGTCGGGCAGCAGTTCATGCCCGAACTCCCAAGGCGTTCCGTCCACAGCCCAAGGCTTGCAGGGTTGTTCGTAGAACCCGATGCACAAACCACGCCCCTCTTGCCGCAGATAGCTTTCGCCAGCAGGGTCCATCACATGCGGATGCTCTCCGCCTGCGTCGATGATGGCCTCGATCTGAGGGATCGAGTCGGTGACCAGATATTGATGCTCCATCGGGTGCAGAGGGAAATAGATGCCCGCCATTGCACCGACCTCACGCGCCCAGAGGCCGCCTGCATTGACGATATGTTCGGCGTGGATCGTGCCCTTGTCGGTTACCACGTCCCAGGTGCCATCCGCCCGCTGGTTGGTTTCGCGCACCATGCAATGGGTCTCGATCGTGGCGCCGCCCATTCGGGCCGCCTTGGCATAGGCATGGGTGGTGCCTGATGGGTCCAGATGCCCATCCAGCGGGTCATAAAGCGCGCCGATGATGCCGTCGGTGTTGGTGATAGGCGCAATCCTCTTGATCTCATCCGGGCCGACGATTTCTGTTTCAAGCCCCATGAAGCGATGTTTAGCGCGCTCGGCCAGCAGCATGTCAAAGCGGTCCTGATTGTCTGCCAGGGTTACGCCGCCCACATGGTGCAGCCCGCAGGACATTCCGGTGATCTCTTCCAGCTCTTTGTACAGACGGATCGTATAGCCTTGCAGCGCCGCCATGTTGGTGTCGCCGTTCAGCGTGTGAAACCCACCCGCCGCGTGCCAGGTCGAGCCCGAGGTCAACTCGGATCGTTCCAAGAGCATGACGTCGGACCACCCCAGTTTGGTCAGGTGATACAGAACCGAGCAGCCAACAACGCCGCCCCCAATGACCGCCACGCGGGTTTGCAGTTTCATGAAAGACTCCCAGATTTTCTGGAAGTCTGACCGGAGGCTCCTGGCGCGCAAGTAAAAAAACGACAAAAAATGTCGTGCACGTCGCCCCGCGCTTAGAGAGGTCTGATCTTCAGCTCTGTCACCCGGTTGCCCTCGCGCGCGGTGACCTCGAACCGGAACCCGTGGAAGGAAAACACCTGACCGACCACGGGGATCATCTGCGCCTCATGTATCACAAGGCCAGCGACGGTGTTCGCCTCTTCATCCGGCAGGGACCAGTCAAGGGCACGGTTGACGTCGCGGATGGTCATGGCCCCTTCGACCAGGAACTGACCATCCTCGGTGCGGGTGACGGGAACCTCTTCCTCGATATCGAACTCGTCGGCGATTTCACCAACGATTTCTTCGAGAATATCCTCAAGCGTGATCAGGCCGCGCAGCGATCCATATTCGTCGACCACCAAGGCAAAGTGGCTGCGAATGCGCAGGAACTCTCGCATCTGGTCGTCCAGAGTGGTGGTTTCCGGCACGAAATAGGGATCGTTGGCGACTTTGGTGATGTCGAACCCTGCCAAACGGTCCGTGTTGCTTTCGGATCCTCCGACCTGCGCGTACATTGCACGGAACAGGTCTTTGGCATGGACCACGCCGATGATGTTCTCGGGCTCGTCACGGAAGACCGGCAGGCGGGTGTGGCGGCTTTGCAGGCATTGCTCCAGAATGGCATCCGGCTCTGCATCGGCGTCTATCATCTCGATGTTCGAGCGGTGGAGCATGATCTCTTCAACCGCGCGATCCCCCAGATCAAGCGCGCCCAGAATGCGGTCGCGGTCTTCTTTTTCGACCACGCCTTCGGAATGGCCCAGCTGCAAAGCACCGGCGATTTCTTCGCGCACGGCGAGGATGTTGCTATCGGGGTCGATCTGGACACCGAAAATCCGCAGGACGCCGCGCACCAACAGGCGTACCGCGGCCACAATGGGTGAGAAAACGGTGACGACAACGCTGATGATCGGGGCCACGGCAGAGGCGGCTTTTTCCGAATTAGTGATGGCATACGTCTTGGGAAGTACCTCGGCAAAGATCAGAACCAGTAGGGTCATGACCAGCGTCGCCAGCGCCACCCCGCTTTCCCCGAACAGTCGGGTGAACAGGGCCGTCGCCAACGAGGCCGCGAGGATGTTGACCAGGTTGTTGCCCAGCAGAACCGAGCCGATCAGCCTCTCATTGTCATCGGTGATATCGAGCGCCTTTTGCGCCCCGCGAGAGCCTTTGTCGGCCTGTGCCCTCAGCTTCCCTCGGGACGATGCGGTCAGCGCTGTTTCTGAGCCTGAGAAAAAGCCCGAAAGGACAAGCAAAAGTAGGATAGCGCCAGTGGTAAACCAGAATGCGCCGTCGATCAGAGAGGATGTGGGTTCCATCGGTCCTTGGTTGTTCGTGTCTCTGCACCCGTTATGGGGATGCGGACCCTTGCAATCAAGGGGTTAGCCCTTGCTAGCCTTGTCTTTCGCCAGCGGGTGATGTTCCAGCACCAGTTCTGACAGCCGTTCATCCAGCACGTGGGTGTAGATCTCGGTCGTCGCGATGTCTGCGTGACCCAATAAGGTCTGGATAGAGCGCAGGTCGGCCCCGTTTGCAAGCAGATGGGTGGCGAAGGCATGGCGCAACGTGTGCGGCGTGACCTTTTCGGGCGAGACACTGCCCTGAACCGCCAGTTCTTTGACCAGCAAAAAGAACCTGTGCCGGGTCAGGTGCCCTGATTTACCCCGTGACGGGAACAGGAATTTTGATCGGGTGCCGCCTTTTCCAACACTTGCATCCTCGGCCTTGTCCCGTTCTTCAAGCCAAACAGCCAACGCATCGCGGGCCGGTGGGGACAGGGGAACCATCCGTTCTTTGCCACCCTTGCCCAGAACCAGCAACATGCGGGGATCGCCGCGCGCGGATGAGACGGGCAGGGAGACCAGCTCCGTCACCCGCATACCGGTCGCGTACAGAAGCTCCATCAGGCAGGTGTTACGGATACGGTCGGCCGGGCTGCGTCCGGTCTGGCGGGCGGCCTCCAACAAGCGGTCGACCTCTGGGACGTCCAGCGTTTTGGGCAGCTGCTTCTTGCGGCCCGGGCCTTTGATCTGAATGGCCGGGTTGGCCTCGCGCCAGCTTTCTTCAAACGCGAACCGGTAGAGTTGTTTGATCGCCGACAACCGCCGGGCGCGGGTCGCGCGGGACAGGCCCTGCGCATCGCAATCGATCAGATAGGCTTCGATCCGGTCCCGATCTGCTTGCTCGAAACTGGTTTTGCGATGCTCCAGCCAAGTAGCGAAATCCTTCAGGTCGCGACCATAGGCCAGCAGAGTATTCGTGGCCGCGCCCAATTCGGCGGCCTGCGCCTGCAGGAAGGTTGAAATCCACAGCTCATCTGATGCCGGGCCGCTCATCAGACGCGCTCGTTCAGGATCAGCAAGTTCAGCGCGGCGCGGCGGGCGGTTTCCTCGAGCCCGACACGGCGGAAGGCGGCGATAGCGGCGGTCATGTCCACCAGATTGCCGCGGGCACCGTGGGCAAACAGCTGCATCGCCTCCAAAATCGCCTCGCCGAGTTGGCCATTGTCCAGTAAGGCCTCGATATCCGACGGCACAGGCGCGGCCCAGGCGAACCCTTGAGCGACCGCATCAGCCAAGGGCGACGGCGAAACAGCGCGGCCCGGATCACCCTGCGCCAAAGCTGCCAGGAACTGCGTTTCAACCGCTGTGTCCGGCGCTTGCATCGCGGCGCGTTCATAGAAGTCCGAGAGCATCAGGATACGCCAGCGCAGGGCTTCCATTTCGGCCCCCTGCAATTCGACCCCATAGAGGCGTTCGGCGAAGAGATCGGCAAAGGGCACTTCAAGCCCGGCGCTGCGCATCTGTTTCCAGACAAGGGGGAGGGTCTTGCTGATCGCCTCGACATTGCCGGTTTCGAGGGCGGTCTCGAACTGCTGCACAGTGGCCACCCGATCCCAAACGGCACCCGAAGCTGCCGGAGAACGTTCGGTGTAAAGACCAAGCAACTGGTTCGGGGTCAGCGCGCCAATGCGGGTCAGGCGTTCAGCGGCTTCGATCTGCGCCTTCCAGCCTGCCACATCGCGCAGGTCGGCATTGGCGAAGGCCCGCGGCAGAGGGGCTGAGGGCAAACGCTCCCCAATGGCCTCAAACAACCTGAAGCTCAGCGGATCCGGGTCCTCGGGCTGCGGCAGGTAAGGCGCGTCCTCAAAAATGTCGGGGTTGAGGAAACGGTCGAGGAGGTCCAGCTCCTCAGGCGGCAACAGCTCTAGCGCGTGGGCGGCCTCAAGCGTCAAAGCGGCAGAGGGCCAATCCCCCCGGCGGGCCTTGCAGAAGATCTGGGCCGCATAGTCCTTGGATAGGTTGGGCTGGGCAATCAGCGCCGTGCAGCTGCGATCTTCGTCTCCAGTCAAAAGCGTTGCATCAAACCAGCGTTCGAACCGGGCCTGCGTGTCCGTTGGACCGGCGAGTTGTACCAGTGACTGCGCCGGGTCCGCCGCGCCGAGCTGCATCAGTCGGTCCAGACGCGCCAGCAATAGTGTTTCTTCCCCAGACGCACCGCCGGGCGCGCGGGCCTCGGACAGTAGAAGGGTGAACAGCAGGCGCTGCATGGCCGGGTTGTGCTTGACCGGGATGCGGGCGATCAGTTCTGAAATCCGCTCGGGGTCGCTGCCATGCCAGAGGTCGACGGGTAGCCCGGTTACACTCAATGACACCAGACCGATCGGTTGCGACAGCGCGTCCAGTGGCGTGACCTCAACCACGGGCTGGCCTCCGTTCTGTGCGACCGGAGGTTCCAGCAGTACAGTTCCCGGCAGGTTCTCGGGCGGGTCGTTCAGCCAATCAATCGCAGTCAGCGGCTGCTGCGCCTGCGCTGCTCCGGCCAGAGACAGCGCAACCAACACATGCTTAATCGACATCCAACGTGACCGGTTCACGGATTTCGCTTTGCGGGGCCGAGAAATCGGCACCGAAATAAGGACCCACATAGGCGTAGGCCACCAGCCCGATGAAGGCTAGGCAAACAATATACATCAGGAACTTGATCAGACGGCCCATTGCGCCACGCTGCCTCAATTTTTGGTTTTGACCAAGTTATAACTGGCATTTTTCTTAAGATCACGTCATTCACGGTTAAATGAGCGAAATTAAGCATAACACACACGCGGCAGGCACACAGGGCGGGTTTGATCTGCACAAAACCGTTGTTCTTGTGGGCATGATGGGGGCCGGAAAGACCGCTGTGGGTCGCTCATTAGCCGCGCGGCTGGGTGTTCCTTTCCTCGATAGCGACGCCGAGATCGAATCAGCCGCTAATATGACCATCCCCGAGATTTTCCAGCGCGACGGAGAGCCGTTTTTCCGCGCCAAGGAAACTCAGGTTATCGGTCGCTTGCTGGATGAGCAGAAGGGTATTCTATCGACCGGTGGCGGCGCGTTTCTGTCCGAGGGCAACCGCGATATGATCACCGAACGGGGTGCCTCGGTCTGGTTGCGGGCGGATCTTGACGTGTTGTGGAACCGGGTACGCCACAAGGATACGCGCCCGTTACTGAGGACTGATGACCCTTATGCGACGTTGAAGGCGCTGTACGAGGCGCGTGTGCCGGTCTATGCCGAGGCCGATCTGACGGTGGCTTCGGATGGGGAGACCTCGATCGACAATATGGTAGACCGCGTGGTCGACGCCCTTCTGGCGCGACCCGATGTTTTGGAACGAAAATAAATGCATCAGACCGTACATGTGGAATTGGGCGAACGCTCGTATGATGTCGAGATTGGCCCGGACCTGCTGGCGCAATCCGGCGTACGGATCGCGCCTTTGCTGCACCGTCCGAAGGTTGCGGTTCTGACTGACGAGAACGTCGCCGCCCTTCATCTAGAGGCCCTGCGCGACGGTTTGGCGGCTTCGGGGATCGAGATGTCCTCACTGGCCTTGCCAGCAGGTGAGGCGACCAAAAGCTGGCCGCATTTTGAACGCGCGGTTGAATGGCTTCTGGCCGAAAAGGTCGAACGTCGGGACATCGTCATCGCCCTTGGCGGAGGTGTGATCGGAGACCTCGCAGGTTTCGCCGCTGCTGTGCTGCGCCGTGGCGTGCGCTTCGTTCAAATCCCGACCTCTTTGCTGGCACAGGTCGACAGCTCGGTTGGTGGCAAAACCGGGATCAACGCGCCGCAGGGCAAAAACCTGATCGGCGCGTTTCATCAACCCTCATTGGTGCTGGCCGATACCTCGGTTCTGGGCACCATGACCCAGCGCGATTTCTTGTCGGGTTATGGAGAGGTGGTCAAATACGGCCTGCTGGGCGACGCCGATTTCTTCGAATGGCTTGAAGGCAACGGCACCAAGGTCTCCTCAGGCGATATGGCCGCGCGGGTGCGTGCTGTCACGCGATCGGTCCAGATGAAGGCAGATATCGTAGCGCGTGACGAGACCGAGCAGGGCGATCGCGCGCTTCTGAACCTCGGGCACACGTTCTGCCACGCGTTGGAGGCCGCGACGGGTTATTCCGACCGGCTGCTGCATGGCGAAGGCGTTGCCATCGGCTGCGCGCTGGCCTTTGAATTGTCGGCACGACTGGGCCTGTGTTCGCAGGAAGACCCAAGCCGAGTGCGGGCGCATTTGAAGGCTATGGGGATGAAAACCGATCTGGCTGATATTCCCGGTGATCTTCCCGGAGCCGAGGCCTTGGTGGACCTGATGGCGCAGGACAAAAAGGTGATCGACGGTCAGTTGCGTTTCATTCTTGCGCGAGGGATCGGTCAGGCTTTTGTGACTTCGGATGTCCCGCGTGAGGCCGTCCTATCGGTGCTAGAGGATGCGTTGGCATCAGTCTGACGAGGGCGGTTAGCGCCCTCGGATCACCATCAACTCACCGATGTTTTCACGGGTGATATAGCCGATCATAAGCCCGGTGCGATTGATCACGGCGACCGCTGGCGCGCCTTTGTGCAACCCGTCCAGAACCTTTGCCAACCCGGCGGTCAAGCCGACCTGCGGGATGTTACGCTCCATGATCGAAACGGCGGGGTCAGAGCGTGGGTGGTCGCCTGCCAGCGCCTTGAACAAGTGATCTCGGGTTACGAAGCCCTGAAGGTGGCCTTTGTCGTCCAGAACCGGAAACTCATGTTGCGTTGTATGGATCACGGCCTGCGCGGCAGTATTCAACGTGTCCTGAGGTGACAGCGCGTGAAATTCTGTAATCATCGCATCGCGTGCTAAAACGTGCCGCGTGGCCGAGCGCAGCGCCACATCCTGACTTTCTGCATTGGCTGCGAAGAACACGAAAACAGCAATCACAACGAGGATCGGATTACCCGAGCTGAGCCCGTAAAACCCGAGCCCAACGGCAAGCATCTGACCACTCAGCGCCGCGATGCGCGTGGCTGTGACGCGGTCCAGACGAAGGCAGAGGAGGGCCCGGAAAACGCGACCTCCATCCATCGGGAAGGCGGGGATCATGTTGAACGCGGCAAGCAGAAGATTGATATAGGCGAGACGGTCTAGCATCCCGATATTTGCGGAATCGATCTGGCTGATCCTCTCAAAGGGCATCCCGGCGCCAAATCCCACCAGAACCAACCAGATCGCGACATTGACGGCCGGACCGGCGAGGGCCACCCAGACCTCTTGCATCGGTTTTTCCGGCATACGCTCCAGCCGGGCCAGACCGCCGATGGGCAACAGGGTGATGTCAGGGGTTTTGATGCCAAAGCGGCGCGCCATGAGCGCGTGGCCGAACTCATGCGCCACAACGCAGGCGAATAGCGCCAAAACGAAAATCAGGTTCTGGATCGCGGCGGGCCAACCTCCGCTGGAATAGGCCGCAAATCCGACCCAGGCCAACAACAGGAAAAAGGTGACATGGACCCTCAGTTCGGACCCGAGAAGCCGACCGAGAGCGAAGGACCATGCCATGTTGTGTCTCCGTTTCGTTTAGAACGGAATCTCGTCGTCGTCGATTCCGCCCGATGCCGGGGCAGGTGAGCCGGACGGTGCGCCATAAGGATCACCGTAGCCGCCGCCAGCCTGTCCGCCGCCGTAGCCGCCCGATTGGCCACCGCCATAACCGCCGCCGCCGCCACCTTCGCCGCGGCTGTCCAGCAGGGTCAGCTCACCGCGATAGGGGCGCAAAACAACCTCGGTCGAGTAACGATCTTGGCCGGACTGGTCCTGCCACTTGCGAGTTTCCAACTGACCTTCGATATAGACCTTGCTGCCTTTGCGCAGGTATTGCTCGGCAATGCGGGCCAGAGGTTCCGAGAAGATCGCGACCGAGTGCCACTCGGTCCGCTCCCGGCGTTCGCCCGTGTTGCGGTCTTTCCAGTTCTCTGACGTCGCAATCCGTAGGTTGCACACTTTACCGCCGTTCTGAAACGACCGAACCTCGGGATCTCGGCCGAGATTTCCGACCAGAATGACCTTGTTAACTGAACCCGCCATGTAGTTCCCCGCTTTGTTCTCACTTGAATGCGCCGAATCTGGCGCTGAATATGCCAGAGACCCTATACGGCCTGCATCAGGGTTGAAACACAGTTGATGACACAGTGTTGGACAAGAATTTGCCTGTCCCCTTCTGCACGCTTTTAATTCAGTCGGCGGGACCATATACTTCGCTTGTTTTTGGATCGGGCAGGATAGGCATTTATGCGGTCTTTGGTTTTAGGTTTTGTCGGTGTGTGTCTGCTGCTGACCTCGGCCCCGGTGCAGGCCGAGACATTGTCTACCAAGAACAGAAGAGACCTATTCCTCAAGCAATCCAAAGTGTTGGACTCGCGCGCGGCGACGCAGTATCGCGGTTCTGAGCGGCTTAAGCCGAAAGTGGCTCAAGGGCGTTTCGACAAGCGCTATACTGGGAAGTATCGAGGAGAATACCTGAAGCTTGCCCGCCAAGCAGCCCGCCAACACAACATCCCCGAAGAGTTGTTTTTGCGCCTGGTGCAGCAGGAAAGCGGCTGGAACCCCACAGCGAAATCTCACAAAGGGGCTTTGGGTCTGGCACAGCTAATGCCGCAGACGGCCCAGTTGTTGGGCGTCAACCCGCATGATCCTAAACAGAATCTTGAAGGAGGTGCGCGGTATCTGTCGTGGCAATACCGCAAGTTCAAGTCGTGGCCCTTGGCGCTGGCAGCTTATAATGCAGGTCCCAAGGCCGTTGAGAAACACGGCGGAATTCCGCCTTACGCGGAAACCCAGAATTACGTGAAGGTGATCTGGGGCGGTTAAGGCGCACAACAGTTAAATTTGACAGTAGTATTCAACGAAAAAGGCCGGTCTGTGACCGGCCTTTCAAGTTCGTACAAGCGCCTATTCTGCG
This sequence comes from Ruegeria sp. AG1, assembly GCF_056541705.1. NCBI lineage: Bacteria > Pseudomonadati > Pseudomonadota > Alphaproteobacteria > Rhodobacterales > Roseobacteraceae > Ruegeria > Ruegeria sp. AG1. The sequence continues at coordinate 335,633 of NZ_JBQFYU010000004.1, forward strand.
GCGATTTTAATCACAGGCTCCATACGGGCCAGAACATCTTCGGCCAGGTGACATTTGACCTGATGGCCGTCGGCCAGAGTTTTCACAGGCGGGACATCTGATTCACAACGCCCGTCCGGCACCTCGGATTTCCAACGACAACGCGTCTGGAACGGGCAACCCGGCGGCGGGTTCATGGCCGACGGAATATCACCCTCCAGCACGATATGCTGCTTCTCGATCGAGGTATCTGCAATCGGAACCGCGCTCAGAAGCGCTTCGGTGTAAGGGTGATACGGGGGCGAGAAGACCTGATCGGTCGTGCCCAGTTCGACCACGTGGCCGAGATACATCACCATCACCCGGTCGCTCAGATAGCGCACGATCGACAGATCATGGCTGATGAATAGCAGCGTGGTCTTGTGTTCGCGCTGGATCTCCATCAGCAGATCGGTCACTGCCGCCTGCACCGACACATCCAAGGCCGAGACCGGTTCATCCGCCACCACGATCCGTGCATCACCCGCAAAGGCGCGGGCGATACCGACACGCTGTTTCTGACCACCCGAGAGCTGTCTCGGCATCCTGTCGGCAAAGGCGCGGGGCAGTTTAACCAGATCCAACAGTTCCAGCATGCGCTTTTTGCGCTCAGCCTCGGAATTGCCAACCCCGAAGATCTCCAGTGCGCGGATGATCTGACGCCCGACAGTCATCGACGGGTTCAGCGTGTCAAACGGGTTCTGGAACACCATCTGAACTTCTCCCACGGTCTTGGCGTCGCGTTCTTCGATCGGCACGGCCTCGATATTGCGGTTGTCCAGCAGGATTTGCCCGTCGGTCGCCGTTTCGAGCCCCATAAGAACCTTGGCGAAAGTGGATTTACCGCAACCGGATTCGCCCACGATGGCCAGTGTCTCAGACTCATGGGCTTCGAAACTCAGCGTCTCGTTGGCTTTGACCACTTTGGTCGTACCGCCTCCAAACAGAGCGTTGGCCGCCACCTCATAGTATTTCTTGAGGTTGTCCATCTTCAGAACGGTCCGCCCGATCTCGCCCTTTTCCTTCTGCTCACCTACTGTGATCGGCGCGTTCCAGTCAATCTCTTGGAACTTCAGGCAGCGCGTATGGTGGCGATCATTGCCCGGCACAGCCTCCATCAGGATGTTCTGGGCGTCGCAACGGCCTTCTTCGAAATAGTCGCAACGCGGGCCAAAGTTACATCCCGGCGGGCGTTCATGCGGCAGAGGGAAGTTCCCTGGAATAGCCACCAGTGGGCGAGCGTTCTTGTCGGCGCCGGGCAGAGGGATCGACCGGAACAGCGCCTGTGTGTAAGGGTGCTGCATCTCGTCGAACACATCGTGGATCGAGCCGCGCTCGACCGCTTCGCCCGAATACATCACGCACAGCCGGTCGCAGGTTTCCAAAACCAGCCCCAGATTGTGCGAGATGAAGAGCATCGAGGTGCCGTATTTCTTGCCCAGATCCTTGACCAGCTCGACCACGGCAGCCTCAACGGTCACGTCCAGCGCTGTTGTGGGTTCGTCCAAAATCAACAGGGCAGGCTTCGACATCAACGCCATCGCGATGACGATCCGCTGCTGCTGGCCGCCTGATAGCTGGTGCGGGAATGAGTTCAGCATCCGTTCAGGGTCGGGCAGGCGGACGTCTGTGACGACCTCCAAAGCACGCGCATAAGCTTCTTCTTGACCGACGCCCTCATGGATCATCGGCACTTCCATCAACTGTTTGCCGATCTTCATTGCCGGGTTCAGGGAGGCCATCGGCTCCTGATAGATCATCGCGATCTCATTGCCACGAATGTCGCGCAATTCCTCGGTGGTCATTTCACCCAGATCACGCCCTTTGAACTTGATCGAGCCGCCAACGATGCGCCCGTTCTTGCCCAGATCCTGCATGACACCCAGCGCCACCGTAGACTTACCGCAGCCGGATTCCCCCACCAGCCCGACAGCCTCACCCGGCTGCACGCTGACCGAGAAATCCATAACGGCGGGAATTTCCCTCAGCCGGGTGAAAAACGAAATCGAAAGCTTGTCGATCTCAAGAATAGGCCCGTCATAGTCCGCCAGTTTGTTCATCTTGTTACTCCTCGCGAGAGTCCGGGGGATCCCCTTCATCTGGCTAAAAATATCTCGGGGGTCCGGGGGCAGAGCCCCCGGCCTTGATCACATCAGTCCTTCAGACTTTCTTCGCGCAGACCGTCTGCCAGCAGGTTCAAACCCAGAACCAGTGACAACAGGGCCAAAGCAGGCGGAAGGGCAGGGTGCAGATAGATCGAGAGCAGCTTGCGCCCTTCGTTGATCGTCGAGCCCCAGTCCGGGCTTTCGGGCGGCAAGCCCAGCCCGAAGAAACCCAAGGTCCCCAGAAGGATGGTGGTATAGCCAATCCGAAGACAGAAATCGACGATCAGCGGACCACGCGCGTTGGGCAGGATTTCCCACAGCATGATGTACCACGGGCCCTCACCACGCGTCTGGGCCGCAGCCACATAGTCGCGGGTTTTGATATCCAGCGCCAACCCACGCACGATACGGAACACCGTGGGAGAGTTCACGAAGACCACCGAAACGAACACCACCAGAATACCGCCCGGAATGTCGAACAAGTCCAGATAGGTCGGCAGACCCCAGACGCGGTAGCTGTCGGTGCTGATGATGTAGCCTCCGGTCGAAATCAGCGACAGATAGAACCACAGCGCCACGCCCAGAACCCCGATCAGCAGAGGTGTTCGAAAATTCGGACGCGTGTAGTAGCGCGAATTCAGCAGGACACCGAGGAAGATGATCGGGAAGACAAACAGGATCGCTGCCATATAGTTCGGCACACCGGTCGCCACGATCTCGGGTGTCACCAACAGGTAGAACAGCAGGATCACAGGGAAGGCGAGGATCAGGTTTGCCAGGAACGACAACAGCGTATCGAGGCGACCACCGTAGTACCCGGCGGGCAGGCCCAGTGTGATCCCAACCATAAAGGCAAACATAGTGGCAAGCGGCGCGATCTGCACCACGATCCACGCGCCCTTGACCATGCGGCTGAATACGTCGCGGGCCAGGTTGTCTCCGCCCAAAAGGTACCAGGCGTATTGGCCGTCCTCCAGATTGGGCAGCGGCGTGCCGGGCACCTTGTTCTTCATGCCCGAGATTTGTGCCAGCGGGTCATGGGTCACGATCAGATCAAGCGCGCCAAAGATGCCGGTAAAGACCCAGAACATCACAAGGCCAAAGCCGATCATGCCGATGGGGCTGTCGAAAAGCTTGCCGTAAAGGCCCAGCTTGCGTTTGAACGCGATTGACATCGCATAAAGTATGATCAGTGACAGCCAGACGGGCAGGAATTGCTGCGAGATCGCACCAATGATCCCGGCGCTGGTGCCCATTAGTATGCCCAACACGACATAGGCGACCGCGATCGCCACGCTGGCCATGAAGCTATAGCGCAGCGCGGCCTGTATCATGTTCCGCAGGCCCGAGCTTGAGGTTAACGTACCGTCCGGGTTCACCGTCATCTGATCTTCGGGCAGCACAATGCTGGCCAGCATCCAGACGACGATGGACAGGGCCATGACCCCCAGTGCCAGCGCGAGTAGCGGGTTGAGGAAGGCGATAGAGCCAGTCCAGGTAAGTGGTTCCATGATCTGACCCTCCCTTAAGAAATGCGAATGCGCGGGTTGAGGTAGACATAGCCGATATCCGAGATCAGCTGCGTTACCAGCACCACGAAGACCGACACGACCGAGATCGCCAGCAACAGCTGGATGTCATTGTTCCCCGCCGCCTGCACCAGCGCCCAGCCAAAGCCCTTGTAGTTGAACAGGGTCTCGACGATCACCACACCATTCAGCAGCCATGGGAACTGCAACATGATAACGGTGAACGGCGCGATCAGAGCGTTCCGCAGCGCGTGTTTCATGACGATGTTCGGGAACGAGACACCTTTGAGGCGCGCGGTGCGGATATATTGCGCTGTCATCACCTCGGTCATTGAGGCGCGGGTCATGCGGGCGATATAGCCCATCCCATAAAGCGCGATTGTCAGCACCGGTAAGAAGAAGTTCTCGAACGTAGGGTTCTCCATTGCTTGCGTCGCCGTGCCCTTGAACCATTTCAGGCCCACAGCGGATGACGTGAAGATCGCGATGAAGATCACACCCGAGACGTATTCCGGCGTCGCGGTGGTGGTTATGGCAAAGGTCGACAGCGTCCGGTCCGTAGCCGACCCTTCTTTCATCCCAGCCAGAATGCCAAGGATCAGGGCCGAGGGGACCATCAGCAGCATCACCCAGAACATCAGCCTGCCGGTCAAAGCGAGCCGGGTGCCGACGACGGTTCCGACTTCTTCTTTGAAGACTGTCGAATACCCCCAGTAGCCCTGAAGGATTCCGCAGAAATTAGGAGACTCTTCGGCGGTTTTGCCCGGTAGAATGCATCGGCCCTGAACTGTGCCGTCCTCATTCGTGTGCCGGTATGAGGGCAGAACGCCTAGCCATTCACCGTATTTTATGGGCGTCGACTGAAGGTATCCGCCTTTTTCTAAAAAGCTCTCGACCTGCTCATCCGACATCCGGAAATTGCCCTGCGTTTTCGCTAGCTTTTCCAGGTTCGGATAGAGATTGGTGAGGAAAAAAACCAGGAATGTCAGGCACAATGCTGTCAGCAGCATAATCCCTACACGCCTTAAAATGAAAAGTCCCATGTTAGCCCCTGTTGGTCGGCTGGCGTGGACGGCATTCCGCCTCACGCGTTGCTATTCTTATGGTCGCCGTATTGAGGACGAAGGGCCGCGCCAGTGTGGCGCGGCCCTTGTGTGTTTTGGGTCAGGAGGTCAGGCCGAACTTGTAAAGCTGCGGCAGGTCCGCGATGTGCTTTTCGACACCGACCATGTTGTCGCGATGGTGGCGCATTGCAGTCCGCCAATAAGGCTGAATGACAACACCTTCATCGATCATGATCGCCTGCAGTTTCGCCATTACCTCGCGGCGCATGTCGACATCAGCGAGCGAGTTTGCCTGGGCCAGCAGATTATCGAACTCTTCGTTGGCAAAGCCGGATTCGTTCCACGCAACGCCCGACTTGTAAGCCAGCGCCAGAACCTGAGTGCCCAGCGGGCGGTGGTTCCAGTTGGTCGAGGAATACGGGTACTTGGTCCAGTCATTCCAGAAGGTCGAGCCCGGTAGAACCGTGTGCTTGGCCTTGATGCCCGCGTCGTTCAGCTGAGCGACAACCGCCGCAGTGGTATTCCGGCGCCAGTCATCGTCGATGGACTGCACTTCGTGCTCGAAATCTCCCATGCCCGCTTCGTCCATAAGCGCCTTCGCGCCGGCCGGATCGTAGGGTATACGGGTCACAGCCGAGTCAAACTCGGGGTGCATTGGGCCCACATGGCAGTTCTCGGCAGGGATGCCGTAACCGGACATTCCAAGTTCAAGGCAGACATTGTTGTCCACGGCCATGGCAAGGGCCTGACGGACTCGCTTGTCGCCGTAGATTTTGTTGCCGTCCGCATCTTCAGCCAGCTGGTTCGGGCGGATGACGATGGTAAAGCCCGACGGGATTTCCGAGCGAACAAGACCGATGCCGTCGAAGATGTCGACGAACTCACCGACCGACTCCCAGTTCATGTCGATCTCTTCGGCCTCATAAGCGGCCAGGAAGGCGGCAGGGTCGGTGCCGTAATCGATGAATTCGATACGGTCGATGTAACCGCCTTTGCCCGCTTCATAGCCCCACCAGTCGAAGCCCTCGTTGCGGACCAGAACGCCCTTCACGCCGACCTCGTGGCTTTCGGGGATCATGAAGCCTGTGCCCACCGGGTTCGACAGCATGTCATTTGCGTCAAAGCTGCTGTGGACGATAGCACCCGGATAGTCCGCCATGCCGGGGATGATGGTGATGTCCGGCGCGTTGCACTTCAGTTTAACGGTGTGCGAATCGACCACGGTAATGGCCCCATCAGCGGCTTTCTGGGTGCTCTCATCGACCAGCGACGCCATGCGCGAGGCCATCGAGTTGCCTTCCAGCGACGCATCGCACCAGCCTTCGATGTTGCGTGCCACGTCTTCGGCCGTGAAGTCGTCACCGTTGTTCCACTTAACGCCTTTGCGGACGTTCAGCGTGTATTCGGTGGCGTCATCATTGGCTTCCCAGCTTTCCAGCAACATGGGCTTGAACGTACCGTCGTTGTTGTACTCGACAAGATACTCCAGCCAGCCCGCAGTGAAGGTCGCAATCTGCGTCCAGTCATAAGTTCGCGGGTCTTTGAGTGCGCGGACTTCCATCTGATATCGGATGGTACCGCCTTGTTGCGGCTCAGCTGCGGCTGCGGGTGATTGCAGACCGATCATGCCGTAGGCGACCGGAGCGGCAACGCCCAGTGCGGTGACGCGGGCCAGAAACTCACGGCGGCTCAGATTGCCGTCGCGGTATTCCTGGGCGTGCATCTCTGCGGCCCAGTGCACCGACGATCCCTTTGTTGTATGGTTAGTCATGAATGTCTCTCCCTGTGACATATTTGTTTTTTTGCATGGAATGAACGAACCTAGCCGGCGTTTTTCAGGCCAAGGCGAAGGTCGAAGGGTTCGGTTTTTTGAACGTTGGAATTCCCCATGTCGGTATTCGGCAACAGAATCCGAAGGACGTCAATGTTCGAATGCGGCATGAAGAGCAAAAAAACGACATGTATGGGCGGTTGTTGCGAGTCACTTGCCCAGTGTTTCTTACCCATTCCCGACGCGGGGCATGACGCCAACTCTTGGACGCTTAGCGCCGTAAGTACTAGAAATATAGGTTCATTCCGATTGGCAGCCAGATTGGATACGGGGAATCAACCGCGTTTCGTATCAGTTTGATAAATCAAGGTGATTCCACGCCTTCATTCGTGCGCGAAACCATGTGCGCTGGCGTTTGGCAAACTGACGGGTCGAGATCGTGGCCCGTTCGCGTGCTTGCTCCAATGTCATTGAGCCTTCCAGATAGGCCATGAGTTCCGGCACCCCAATGGCCTTGCAGGCCGGCAGCGACGGATCATAGCGGTCGCGCATGGCCGCAACCTCGTCCAAAGCACCGCTCTCTAACATGTGATCGAACCGACGGGTGATGCGGTCCAGCAGCCATGATTTGTCGACGTCAAAGACGATCGGCACTGTGTCCTGCAGGGCAAGCACAGGTGGCGGAGTGTCGTCCTGCCAGGATGCAAGGCTGCGACCGGTTGCCTGCTGAACCTCCCACGCGCGCTGAACGCGGGCGCGGTTGTTGGTGTCCAGCCGGGCCAGGGTTTCGGTATCCACACCCGCCATCAGCTGGGCCAGATCAATCTCATCGGCATCCTGACGCACATGCGGGGGTGTCGGCGGTATCTCGGCCATTCCCTCCGTCAAAGCGGTGAAATACAGCCCGGTTCCACCGACGATAATCGGGCGCTGGCTGCCTGTCAGCAGCGGTGTGACCTCACGCAGCCAGTGGCCTGTGGAATACTCCTGATCAAACGCGACGTGACCATAAAGGCGATGCAACGCGCGCGCTTCCTCGTCCGGCGAGGGGCGGGCCGAAATCACCTGCCAGCAGTCGTAAACCTGACTAGCGTCGGCGTTGACGATCACCCCTCCGAACCTTTCAGCGATGCGCAGCGCCAGCTCGGACTTGCCCGAGGCTGTCGGGCCAGCGATCAGAACCGGCTTGTCATCCGGTATCTCGGGTATCCGGTCCCAAATCGACGCGGTAGGGTGATTGGTCATGGTCCCTCAGTATCCGCATTGAACCTGCGGTCGTTTTGCTTCATTTTGCGCCGGAAAATAAACCCGTGCCAGCCCGGAGCGCAATATGAGCCTGACCTCGTCCCCCAACTCCCAAAAAACCAAATATGATCGCGTGATGCTGAAGATTTCCGGCGAGGCGCTGATGGGTGATCAGGGATTCGGCCTGCATCCGCCCACCGTCCAGCGCATCGCGCAGGAGGTGAAATCGGTCCACGATCTGGGCGTCGAGATTTGCATGGTGATTGGGGGCGGCAATATCTTCCGCGGCCTCAGCGGCTCGGCCCAAGGGATGGAGCGAACCACGGCGGACTATATGGGGATGCTGGCGACCGTGATGAACGCGCTGGGGATGCAGTCGGCGCTGGAAGAGATCGGGGTGTTTACCCGCGTGATCTCGGCCATCCGCATGGATGAGGTCTGCGAGCCGTATATCCGCCGCCGCGCCGTACGCCACCTTGAAAAGAAACGGGTTTGTATCTTTGCCGCTGGGACGGGCAACCCGTATTTCACCACTGATACAGCCGCCACCCTACGCGCGAATGAGATGGCCTGTCAGGCGATCTTCATGGGCAAAAACGGCGTGGACGGGGTGTATGACAAGGACCCGAAAGAACATGCCGATGCAAAGCGGTACGACACGGTGTCGTATGACGACGTACTGGCAAAACGGCTGCGGGTCATGGATGCTTCGGCCATTGCGCTGGCGCGTGACAACAACCTGCCGCTGATCGTGTTCGGTCTGGATGAACCGGGCGGTTTCCGGGGCATTCTGGCCGGTGAGGGGACCTATACCAAGGTTGAAGGCTAAGACGCGCACTCAGCTATTACCGTTCTCTTCACTCATCGAAAGGTCTGTCCATGTCAGCGTTGGATATTGATTTCGTTCGGGCTCAGTTCCCGGCCTTTGCCGAACCCAGCCTTCAGGGGCAGGCCTTTTTCGAGAACGCGGGTGGGTCGTATACTTGCCAGCCAGTGATCGACCGGCTGACGCGGTTTTACACGCAACGCAAGGTGCAGCCCTATGCACCCTACGAGGCCAGCCGTCTTGCGGGTGCCGAAATGGATGAAGCCCGCGCCCGGATGGCCGCTATTCTGGGGGTTGAAACTGACGAACTGAGTTTTGGTCCCTCAACCACTCAGAACACCTACGTTCTGGCGCAGGCCTTCCGTCAGTGGATGAACCCCGGCGAAGCAATCATCGTCACCAATCAGGATCATGAGGCCAATTCCGGCCCGTGGAGACGCCTTGTCGAGGCCGGGATCGAGGTGCGCGAGTGGAAGATCGATCCCGAAACGGGATCTCTGAACCCGCAGGATCTGGAAAACCTGCTGGATGAAAAAGTACGGTTGGTCTGCCTCCCGCATTGCTCGAACGTGGTGGGTGAGATCAACCCGGTAACCGAGATCACCGCCATTGCCCATGCTGCAGGCGCTTTCGTATGCGTCGATGGCGTGTCCTACGCGCCGCACGGGTTTCCGAATGTGGGTGATCTGGGGCCGGATATCTATCTTTTCTCGGCCTACAAAACCTACGGTCCACATCAGGGCTGCATGATCATCCGGCGTGCTCTGGGTGAGTTGCTGCCCAATCAAGCGCATTATTTCAACGGCGATACTCTGTACAAACGGTTCACCCCGGCAGGGCCGGACCATGCGCAAATAGCGGCCAGCGCGGGGATGGCGGATTACATCTCGCTGCTCAGTACTCACCATGGCGGCCCAACTGATGGTGCCGCCGCGCAAGGCGCTTTCGCCCATGACCTGATGCGCAATCACGAGGTCGCGCTGCTGCAACCGGTGCTGGATGCCGTCAAAAACCGAAACACAGTACGACTGCTCGGCCCCTCCGAGGCAACGCGGCGCGCGCCCACCGTTGCCTTGGCTTTGGGGCGACCGGCCGCTGCTGTGGCGGCTGAGCTGGCGGCGCATGGCGTGATGGCCGGCGGTGGTGACTTCTATGCTGTACGCGCCTTGCAGGCGATGGGGGTCGATCCGGATCAAGGCGTGTTGCGGGTCAGTTTCACGCACTACACGTCCCAACAGGAAATTGATCAGTTATTGAATGCACTTGACCGGGTTTTGTGATCCAGTTTTCGATATGCTCCGTAGTGGAAAGAAAACGGCGGGGCGAATATGGAAGACGGGCAACCTCCGATCATTTTGTGGTTCAGGCGCGACCTGCGGCTAGGCGATCATCCGGCGCTTGCGGCGGCGGCTGCGACCGGTCGCCCTGTGGTGCCGGTTTTTCTGTGCGATGATCTGGTGCAAACCCTTGGCGCGGCCCCGAAATGGCGGCTTGAGCTGGGGCTTGAGGTCTTTGCCCGCGCGCTAAACGACATTGGCAGCCGTCTGATCCTGCGACGGGGCGATGCGTTGGAGCAGTTGCAGCGGATGATCGCTGAAACCGGCGCGACGGACGTGTATTGGTCGCGCGCCTACGATCCCGCCTCGATTGTATGGGATACGAAGATCAAATCGGCGCTGAAAGAGCAGGGGATCGAGGCAAAGTCTTTTGCCGGACATCTTCTGTTCGAACCTTGGACGGTTGCGACCAAAGCCGGTCAGCCGTTTCGCGTCTTCACCCCAATGTGGCGCGCTGTGCAGGGGCGCGAAGTCCCTCCACCCGAGGTCGCGCCGACCAGGCTGACCGCCCCCGCGCACTGGCCTGCCTCTGACGATCTGGCGACCTGGCACCTTGGCGCGGCGATGAACCGAGGGGCTGCGGTCGTCAGACCCTATGTGCAACCGGGTGAGCAAGCGGCGCTTGATCATCTGGAGGGGTTCCTGAAACGGGTCGCGAATTATGGCGCTGACCGTGACAGGCTGGATCTGGACGGGACCTCGAACCTGTCCGAGTACCTCTCATTGGGTGAAATCGGTCCGCGTACCGCCTGGCATTGCGTGCAACGTGCGGTTTTCGAAGGGACCCAAGGCACGGGTTCATTTCTACGACAGCTTATCTGGCGCGAGTTCGCCTATCATCTGATGTACCACACGCCTCAGCTGGTGTCGGGCAACTGGAAGCCAGAATGGGACGGTTTTCCTTGGAACGAGGCGCGAGATGCGCCCGAGGTGCAAGCTTGGCTGCAGGCCAGAACCGGCATCCCGGTTGTGGATGCGGGTCTGCGGCAGATGTATGTGACCGGGCGGATGCACAACCGCGCCCGGATGATCGTGGCAAGTTACCTGACCAAGCATCTGATGACCCATTGGAAAATCGGGATGGAGTGGTTCGAGGATTGCCTGATCGACTGGGATCCGGCCTGCAATGCGATGGGCTGGCAATGGGTCGCGGGGTCCGGACCGGATGCGTCTCCGTTCTTCCGCATTTTCAATCCCGATACTCAACAGGAAAAATTCGACCCCAAGGGTGTCTACCTAAAGCAATGGATCGCCGAAGGCAGGCCAAACCCGTCTGCGACGGCCTTGTCCTACTTTGAAGCCACGCCCCGTTCCTGGGGACTGAACCCCAAGGCGGATTACCCGCCACCGGTGGTCGATCTGCCAACAGGTCGCGCCCGCGCGCTGGCCGCGTATGAACGCCGAAAAAACCAGTAAGGAACTGAAAACTTGCCACAAACACAATTGCGTCCTAGCCTGCATCAACGACCGCAGAGGGGAGAGCGGATGATCTTGACAACGACCGAAGGCCAGAAAGGTCTGCCCAGATATTTCGCGCAGGTTTTCAAGATGCTGAGCAAAATGGAAGCCGGGCGCTTGGATATTACTTTGTCCGACGGACGGACCTTCCGTGTTGAGGGCTCAAAGCCAGGACCGGTTGCCGAGGTCGAAATTCACGATCCCGACGTGTTCGCCCGCCTGATCCGGGAAGGTGAGCTTGGCTTTTCCGACGCTTATCTGGAGGGCCATTGGAGCACGCCTGATTTGCGCGCCTTTATGGATTTGGTCCATATGGGCAGTGAAACGGCCTACGATGGGTTCACTGGCAAGTTTCTCGTGCAGGCCTATGAGCGTCTGAGGTTTTGGTTGCATCGGAACAATCGCAAACAGGCCAAGAAGAATATCTCGTATCACTACGATCTGGGGAACGATTTTTATGCGCTCTGGCTTGACGATACGATGACTTATTCCAGCGCCATTTTCGAGACAGGGCAGGAGAGCCTCGAGAAGGCGCAGACCGCCAAATACGCCAGCATGGTCGATGAGATGGGCGTCAAACCAGGCGATCATGTGCTTGAGATCGGCTGTGGCTGGGGCGGCTTCGCCGAATATGCCGCGAAAGAGCGTGGCCTGCGTGTGACGGGTCTGACGATCAGTCAAGAGCAGTTGAAGTTCGCACAACAACGCATTGATAAGGCAGGTGTATCCGATCTGGTTGATCTGAAACTTCAAGACTATCGCGACGAACAAGGGCAATACGACGGCATTGCCTCGATCGAGATGTTTGAGGCCGTGGGTCAGAAATACTGGCCGGTCTATTTCGATACTGTGCGGGATCGGTTGAAGCCGGGTGCACAAGCCACCTTGCAGATCATCACCGTGGGCGATCATCGCTGGGACTACTACAAGAACGGCGTTGATTTCATTCAGAAATACATCTTTCCGGGGGGAATGCTGCCATCGCCTACGATCTTGCGACAGCAGATTGATCAGGCAGGGCTGAATGTCGTGCGCTCGAAGGAGTTCGGCAAGAGCTATGACCTGACCCTGCGTCGTTGGTTTGATACGTTCAACGACAAGTGGGACCAGATCTCGGAAATGGGATTTGATGAGCGTTTCCGCCGCATGTGGAATTATTATTTGACGGCCTGCGGCGCAGCCTTTGACACGGGCAATTGCGATGTGACACAGATCACCATAGCAAAGCCTAGTTAACGAACGGAATTCATACATGCCCACCGCCAGTCGCCTTGTCGCCGCCGCTTGTCTTGTGGTGTTGGCGTTCATCGTGTCCAGCATGGTTATCGCAAACGGAGAAGAGGGGAAGGACTACGGGTATTTTACCGTGGTCAATATCGCCTTGGGTTGGATTTGCGGTTGGAAAATCATGGGCAAGCGCGCTGGCCGGGGCTGGACGGCCGGAATCAACAACGGCCTGACCGGCATGGCCTCACTGGTGTTTTGGGGCCTTTTCGTTCAGGGCACCTATGAAATGTTCCGACTGGCCATGCGCCACCGCTATGACGGCCCTTTCGAGGCGCTGATTGCCATCTTCAAGATCGGCGTCGAATTCGGTGAACAGTTGCTCGCGCCGGAAATCCTGATCACCTTGGGTGTTGGGGCCGTTGCCACCGGCTTGCTGACTGAAATAGCAAGCCGTCGCTGGCGTTGAATGTGAACACTTAGCGAAAGTCTAGCCTCTCGTGTCCGATTTGTTCTTCTATGGAACCCTGCGGCATGTGCCGCTGTTGGAGGCGGTTCTCGGGCGCTCGTCGTCTGAGCTGTCGCTGAAACCTGCCATTCTGCCAGAACACATGGTTTCTGCGGTTCAGGGGCAGGACTTCCCAATGATTCAACCCTCAAGCGGTGAGCAGGGTGTGGGATTGTTTGTGCAAGGTCTGACGCAAGCGGATCTGGATCGACTGGCTTATTACGAGGGCGGGTTCGACTATGATCTGAGGCCTTTGACAGTGACGCTAGAGGATGGAACCTGGGCGCAGGCTCAGGTGTTTTTTCCCGAACCTACGGCCTGGGTGCCGGATGGGCCTTGGTCTCTGGACGGGTGGGTTGAACGCCTCGGTGACGTCACCGCGCTCGCCGCCGAAGAGGAGATGGGTTATTTCGGGCGGGTTGCGCCGTCGGATATGGCGCGCAGCATGCCAGCGATTCAGACGCGGGCCTGGGCAAAACTCTTCGCGCGGCAGCGGCACACGGGCGATGCGCGCGATGTGTCCAAGGACGTGATCGTGCATCGCCATCACCGCGCATATGTCAACTACTTCGCAATGGAAGAGATTGACCTGCAGCACCGGCAGCATGACGGAACCATGGGGCCGGTTTTGCGCCGGGCCAGCCTTATGCAGGGCAGCGCCGTCGCCATTCTGCCCTACGATCCCGTGCGAGACACGGTTCTGCTGGTCGAACAATTCCGCCCGCCTGTTTTTCTGCTGGAAGACCCCGAACCCTGGCTGTGGGAGGCCGTGGCCGGAATGATTGACCCCGGCGAAACCCCTGAGCAGGCAGCCCATCGCGAGGGGATGGAAGAAGCGAGGGTTACGTTCGACGCGTTGCACTATGCCGGTGGGGGGTACTCTTCCAGCGGCTCCTCAACGGGCTATCTGTATTTCTATGTGGGGCTGGCCTCACTGACCGAGACGACGATGGCCGGAGGGTTGGAGACCGAAGGCGAGGATATCCGTTCTCAGATCCTTCCGTTTGATACCTTCATAGACATGGTGGATCGCCATGTTTTCAAAGATTTGCAACTGTTGAACCTGGCCCATTGGCTGGCGCGCCATCGCGACCGTCTGCGTGGGTGACTATCGCGCTTGTGGTTGGCGCATAGCGGCTGTAAATCTGCAGTGTTACGTAATGAAATGAGGGTGCCATGCGCATTGCACGAGATCTTGCCGACGCAGTCGGAAAAACGCCGCTGATCCGGTTAAAGCGCATCAGTGAAGAAACCGGGTGCGAGATCCTCGGCAAGGCTGAATTCATGAACCCCGGTCAGTCGGTCAAGGACCGTGCTGCGCTCTACATCATCCGCGATGCAGTTGCGCGGGGTGAGTTGAAGCCCGGTGGCACCATTGTGGAAGGCACCGCAGGCAATACCGGCATCGGGCTGGCTCTGGTCGGCGCGTCGATGGGGTTCAAGACGGTGATCGTGATCCCGGAAACCCAGTCAGAAGAGAAGAAAGACATGCTGCGCCTTGCAGGCGCGCAGTTGGTTCAGGTTCCGGCGGCACCGTATCGCAACCCCAACAACTTCGTTCACTACTCCCGCCGTCTGGCCGAGGAACTGGCGCAAACTGAACCCAATGGTGCGATCTGGGCAAACCAGTTCGACAATGTTGCCAACCGTCAGGCCCATGTGGAAACTACCGGCCCCGAGATCTGGGAACAGACCGGAGGCAAGGTCGATGGTTTTGTCTGCGCGGTCGGCTCGGGCGGAACGCTTGCGGGCGTGGCCGATGCGCTGCAGCCCAAGGGTGTGAAGATTGGCTTGGTCGATCCGATGGGCGCGGGGCTGTATTCCTATTACACAACTGGCGAAATCGCGATGGAGGGCGGTTCGATCGCGGAAGGTATCGGACAGGTGCGGATCACCAAGAACCTCGAAGGGTTCAAGCCGGACTACACCTATCAGGCGACCGACAATGAGGCCTTGCCTTACATCTTTGAATTGCTGCGCGAAGAAGGTCTGGTCATGGGCGGTTCGACCGCGATCAACATGGCTGGTGCGGTGCGTTTGGCCAAGGACCTTGGGCCTGGGCATACGATTGTGACCATACTGTGTGACTATGGCACACGCTATCAGTCCAAACTGTTCAATCCCGAGTTCCTGCGCGAAAAAGAACTGCCGGTACCGGATTGGATGACAGACGCCCCGCGCAAGATACCGGGCGTGTTCGAGGACGTCTGATGCTGCGACAGGTCCGCCTGTTTCTGGCTCTCGCCGCGCTGATCTTTGTCGGATTGGCGGGGGCGGCCTCGGCCCAA
This sequence comes from Ruegeria sp. AG1, assembly GCF_056541705.1. Taxonomy (NCBI): domain Bacteria; kingdom Pseudomonadati; phylum Pseudomonadota; class Alphaproteobacteria; order Rhodobacterales; family Roseobacteraceae; genus Ruegeria; species Ruegeria sp. AG1. Next base: position 351,006 of record NZ_JBQFYU010000004.1, read on the forward strand.
CTGACCGACCGGCAAAGCGAGTTCTACAAAGGCTGGCTCAGCACTGCGGACCGTGCCGAAAGCGTTGTTGAAGCCGACAGGGCGTCGGACGCGGCGATGGAGCAATTGCGAACCGAGATCGATGGCTATCGCAATACGTTCAATACGGCCCGCAATGCCAATGCCGACCGCATCCAGACACTGGAAAGCCAGGTAAATGCGCTGGGTCCTAAACCTGAAGAAGGGGTCACGGAGCCGGAGGATATCGCGCAACTTCGCGAGCATTTGGATGAACAGCTCAACGCCTTGCGGGTGCCGCGGATTATCTCCGAGGAAGCCTTTAGCCGCGCCAACGGTCTGATCAGCGAAATTGACCGTATTCTGCGAGAACGACAGAGAAAGCAGTTTCTGGAACGTGGTCCATCGCCGCTGAATCTTTCGACATGGCCCGCCGCATGGTCCGATATTCGCGAGGCTCTGTTCGGACTGTTCAACGAGACGTCGGCCAATCTGACCTCGGACGTCACTAAAGAACGTGTACAGAATCAGGCCCCTGCGATACTGGCTTTGGTCGCGCTGGCCGTCATCTTACTGGTTTATGGACGCCGTTGGTCTGAACGCGGAGGCGACTATCTGCGTCGTTTCGGTGGGCGCGGAACCGGTGCGTGGACCTTTGTGATTTCCTTGTTGCGCATCATCCTTCCCTGGATTGGCGTGGTGGCTCTGACGGCTGCGATTGACCTGACTGGTGTACTTGGGCTGCGCGGTACGCTTTTGCTGCAGCAGGTGCCTTATTGGGCGGCAATCGTGCTTGTTTTCGACTGGGTCGGACGGCAGGTCTACCTGATGGCCGCGGCACAGAATTTCCGAAGATTCTCGGTGGGGCAGATCACCGAAATACGTATCTATGTCGATATTCTGGCAGTGATGCTGATCCTGCACGACATGGTTGGCCTGTTCGAGAGGATTGAGAACATAGCGGAGTCCACCCGCGCTGTTGTGGTCTTTCCGGTCATTGTCGTCACCTCACTTCTTCTGCTGCGCATTCGTCAGATCAGACAATCAGATCCAGCGACCGAGGGCGGCGAGATCCCACGTGCCAGTGGATTTTCGCAGGTTGTCGAGGTTGTCCGGCGCATCGTGCTTTTGCTTGGTGTCAGCGCGCCTGTTCTGGCCTTGTTGGGCTATACCAACGCGGCCGAAGCGATTGTGTTTCCTGCAGTCAATACGCTGATCCTGATCGCCATTCTTGTGATCGTACAGCGCTTTATCAGCTCGCTATACGGCTGGTTTACTGGGCAGGGGGATAACGCCCGCGATTCTCTGTTCGCGGTTCTGGTGGGTTTCTTCCTGGCCTTGATTTCGATCCCTATCCTGGCCCTTTTCTGGGGCGCGCGCGAAGCGGATCTGAGCGAGATCTGGTCGCAGATCCTTCAAGGGTTCAGCTTGGGTGGGGTTACGATCTCTCCGTCCAATTTCCTGACTTTTGTTGCCGTGTTTGCCATCGGATATGGCCTGACACGACTGCTACAGGGAGGCTTGCGCAATTCGCTGCTGCCCAAGACAAGTATTGATCCAGGCGGGCAAAATGCGATCGTATCGGGCACTGGCTACGTCGGAATTTTCCTCGCTTCGCTGGTTGCAATCACGGTGGCTGGCTTTGATCTCTCATCGCTGGCGATTGTAGCCGGTGCACTGTCTGTTGGTATTGGTTTTGGTCTTCAGACCATCGTTTCGAACTTCGTTTCCGGGATCATCCTGCTGGTTGAGCGGCCGATCTCGAAAGGGGATTGGATCGATGTGAACGGGATGATGGGCTATGTCCGCGATATCTCGGTCCGGTCCACGCGGATTGAGACGTTTGACCGGACGGATGTCATTGTTCCGAACTCGGATCTGATCAGCGGCGTGGTCACCAACTATACGCGTGGCAACACGATTGGCCGGGTGATCGTGCCTGTGGGCGTGGCCTATGGGACCGACACGCGCAAGGTCGAGACCATTCTGGGCGAGATCGCGAATTCTCATCCTATGGTCTTGGCGAATCCAGCCCCCAGCGTGGTGTTTCAGGGGTTCGGCGCGGATTCGCTGGACTTTGAAATCCGCGGTATTCTGCGGGACGTGAATTGGGTTCTGTCGGTCAAATCCGACATGAACCACGAAATCAATCGCCGGTTCGTGGAAGAAGGGATCGAGATTCCATTCGCACAACGCGACGTTTGGCTTCGCAACCCCGAAGCCCTGAGCACTGAATCACAAGACCCAACCTCGCCAGCCCCGGAGCAACGAGCACCCAGCACCGAACCCGCAGCCATGACCGAGGGAGATCTGGACGGCGACGGAGGGGACGAAGTCTGACCATTGCTCGCGTTGGGAATGGTCCGCAAACTAATGTGCAAACGGGTGTGAATTCACGGAATTGGGGCCTTGCAAATCCTTTTGCATTGCGTCACATATCGCGCTCACGGAGAGGTGGCCGAGTGGTCGAAGGCGCACGCCTGGAAAGTGTGTAGGCGGGAAACCGTCTCCAGGGTTCGAATCCCTGTCTCTCCGCCACAATCCCCCTGATCAGTTTATGCCGCACCTAGATACGAGCGTTCTATGTGGCGAGATCTGGTTGCATTGTATCAGTTCCATGACAGCCATATAGTGCCGGTCGACGCGAATTTTCTGCACAGGACAGACGGACGAACATGATTGACCTGACCGGGCGGGTGCCTCTGCGTACAAGCCAGAATTATGAGATTTTCCAGCATCCCGAAATGGATGGCGCCCTGTTGAAAGTCCGCGTGGATGAGCCTAAGCGAAACCACCTCATACCGCGCTATGCGGAATGGCGTTACGGCAATTTGCGACAGTGGAACCGCGAAGCGAACGAATACCTTGCCGCACTGCACCGTGGCTGCCCCGAGATCGAGCGTCTGGCGAAGTTCATGGGTTATGCGCCAACCTCGCGGGGGCCTGCAATCGTGGTGGAAAAGATGACCGGCCCGGATGGGGCTCTCGCCCCGTCCCTGCATGCCGAGATGATGGCTGCAAATGGTGACCCGGAAGTGGCTGAGAAGCTGCGGGCCGACTTGATGGAGTTGCTAGACGATCTGGAGCGAGGACGCATCATCGTCGGTGATATGGGGATCGGAAACATTGTGCGCGCGCAGGAGCGTGGTGGCAAACTTGTCGTCATTGACGGGTTGGGCGAGAGGGTCCTGTTGCCTCTGACACTGTTCAGCGATTGGGCGTTTCGCAAATCCATGGCGCGGCGGCGTGCACGCATGGCGGGCTAGTTACGGTAGAATGGACCGATTTGAGCATTGGCCGCTGTCCTGTATTTGCTTTATGTCTGGCGATGTTAGGTGCAAGACAGCCCAAATTGGCGGAGGTGCTAAGTGAAACTCTCAACCCCAAATTTCCCGGCCCCAACTGACGCCGAGGACCGCAAGGCCATCCGCCCTGTCATCTGCTATCCGCCTGAAACTCTGCCCAGCCCTGATCTAGATGGGCTGACCCGCTTGCGGGACACATCCGAGAAAACTGCCGAGGTCACCGCCGCGCCGCGAGACGCTGCCTGTATCGACGTTCCAGCCGGTGCCTTTTTCCGCATCACATCCGTCGAAGGCGCGCAGGTCGGCGATCTGAACCTGTGGAACAAGCACGATCTGACCGAACGGTTCTACTCCGGTAAAACCCGCGCGCTGCACGGAACGCATCTTTCGACCGGAGACCGCATGTGGTCGAGTTTCCCAAATATGCGGCCCATGGCGACCATCACGGCTGATACGCTGGACTGGTACGGCTTTGACGCTTTTGGGGGCTCCGTTCATGACGTGATCGGCACCCGCTGCGACCCGTATACCGGTCGGTTGCTGTCGGGGGATGACTACCACTATTGCTGTCATTCGAACCTGACCCGGGCCTTGGCGCAGCATTGCGATCTGCCTCTGCACGAGGCGGAGACCCATGTGCATGACGTTCTGAACGTCTTCATGTGTACTGGGTTCACGCGCGATACCGGCCAGTATTTTATGAAGGCCAGCCCAGTGCGTCCGGGTGACTACCTTGAATTCCACGCCGAGATCGACCTGATCGTCGGCCTCTCAGCCTGTCCGGGTGGGGATTGTTCCTCTGAGCATTCCTCGGACACCGCTGCATGCTATCCTTTGCTGATCGAGGTCTTTGATCCGGGTGAGGCGGCGCGGCAGTCACATGTTCGGCCCAGTGTCTCGGCTTATGACCGGTCGCATGGCACATAAAAGGCAGCGAAAGGACAACGCGTGACGAAAGCGGACAAGCAGCTGGAGACAGCTGTATTCTACATAAACCTTGACCGGGTTCCCGAACGCCGCGCGTTCATGGAGGCGCAGTTCGCAAAAGCTGGCGTGACCGACCCGATCCGTTTTAGCGCAGTTGATGCACGTCAGGCGGATGCTCTGGAGGGGAATGGGTATGTGCCGGGTGTCGGCTCTCGCTGGGGTTTGAAGCAAAGCGAGATCGCCTGTTTTGAAAGCCATCGCGCCGTCTGGCAGCAAGTGGTGGATCAAGACCTGAAGGCGGCTGCGATTTTCGAGGATGATGTAGAGATGTCGTCCCGACTGGGGCAGGTGATCGACAGCCTCGTCGAGAACGCGAACAGGTTCGATTTCGCAAAGATGGACTACTCGCCGCGCAGCCTGCGCTTTGGGGCCGAGACGGAGATAGGCGGCGCCACAGTTCGTCCTCTGCTGGAAATGGCCCCAAGTGCTGCCGCCTATATCTTATCGCAGGAGGGGTGTCGCAAACTGCTCGCCTGGTCTCAGCAGTATTCCGACCATCTCGATGATTTCGTATCGATCCCCCGGCCAGACTGGCGGATGTACCAGGTTTTCCCGGCTGTGGGTGTGCAGATGATCTGGTCGAAGCAGCAGCAGGATCTTGAACAGGTCAAGACCAGTGAGCGGGAAGGGGATCAATCCACCAATACAGGCTTGGACAAAGGCCCGTTCTGGTTCCGCGCTCGGCGCGAGCTGTTGGCGGCAAAACGCAAGTTTGGCTGGCGCTTTGGAGGGCAGAAAAAACTGCTCGATCAGGGTGGGTTCGTCGGGTTCATTGCCGTTGATACAGACCTTAAGGTCTGAGGCCTGTCTCGACCTGCGCAGAGGCAAACCGACGCAGAAGACCTCACGTTTTTCAAAAGCATTAACAAAAATACCAATTTGATATAATGTTGTGGCGTTATTTCTGGTTTTTGACTGGGTGTTGGGGTGTCACAAACGCTTTACGAGAAATACGGCGGCTTCAAAACCATCAGCCGTGTGGTGATGAGTTTCTACGAAATAGCGCTGGAATCCGACGACATCGGGCATTTCTTCGAAGATATCGACATGCCGCGCTTGATTGACCATCAGACCAAGTTCGTCTCGTCCTTGGTGGGTGGTCCTGCATCGTTTAGCGACGACAGGATCGAGGCCGTGCATCGGCACCTTGGCATTTCACATGACCACTTCGATGTTATGGCAGAGCTTTTCGGCGAGGCGCTCGAGATGCATGGTATGTCCGAGCGCGATATCAAAACGGCCCTTGGCGCGATTGAAGGCAAACGCTCGATCATCGTCAGCCGCGACGCGGCATGAGCATCCTTGCCATCAATGAACAGCTGCTGCGTGCCATCGGCGTTGGTGTTGCCGTTGTGCGGGCTTCGGATCTGAAATTCGTCTTTCATAACAGCCCTTTCGCCGAATGGTTTGGCAAGCCCGAGAAAAAGCAATCTCTTTTGGATATCCTGCCCGACCTCGACGTGAGAGAGCTGGAGGACGTCAAGCAATCCGGCCTCCGGTATTCGGTCGAACTTCAGATCAAACCGAAACGCCGGACGCTGATCTTCGCGGTCACTGTCTCACTGGCCAGTGGGTTATCGGAACAGGTGCTGATCGTGGAATGCCAGAACATCACGCGCATTCGCGAGCTTGAGAGCATGATCGACAGTTACTCGACCATGGTCGAGCGCAACACGCGTGAATTGGAGCGCGAGAAGGAGAGGGTTGAACGCCTCTTGCTGAACGTGATGCCCCGCGCTGTCTATGAAGAGTTCAAGACGTTTGGCGTTGTGACCCCTCAGTTGTTCGATCAAGTCTCGGTGGTGATGTTGGATTTCGTCGGGTTCACGGATTTTGCTGCCAAAACCGACCCGACGGTCACGTTGAGCGAGTTGAACGACATATTCACGGCCTTCGACCGGATTGTCGAGCAATACGGTTGCGAGCGGATCAAAACGATTGGGGACGCCTATCTGGCCGTCTCTGGCATGCCGGATGCGACGCCCGACCATGCCACGGCTGTCGCCCATTGCGCGGTGCGCTTCTTGCGGTATTTGGAACGTCGAAACGAAAGCCATCCGCATAAATGGCAGGCCCGGATCGGTCTGGGTATGGGGCCTGCTGTCGGGTCGGTCGTGGGCATTCAGAAATATGTCTATGACGTGTTTGGCCCAGCCGTGAACATCGCCGCGCGCCTGCAGGTCTTTGCAAACCCGATGAATATCGTCGCGCCAGAGGAGATGAAATACGCGTTGATCGACGAGTTTCAGGTCTCAGATCTGGGGCGGGTCGAGATCAAGGGGATGGGAGAGATGGACCTGATCAACGTCTCATCGGGCCTCAGTGCCAATCAAGGAAGCCGATTGTTCTGAGGGTCAGTCGTCCTGCGGCACCAGACCCAGCCCGCGCAGGTAAATCCCAATCCCGCTTTCCAGAAGGTCCTCGGGCGAAAAGGGGGAGGTCGCACCTGTCGCGTTGCGCGCATAGAGTTCGACCACACCGTGACTCATCGCCCAGATATGGGCCGAGAACATGGACGCGGGAGGCCGCTTTTCAGGTGGGATATGTTGCGACAGGTCCGCAGCGGCCTTCTCCAGAACCGTTTTGGCCCGGTTTGACGCTAACGACAGCTCGGGCGTGCGGTTCGGGGAAATCCCACTTTCGAACATGGCGATGTAGTGGCCGGGATGTTTGCGGGCAAAGGCCAGATAGGCGCGCCCGGTGGCCTCAAACGCGGCCAGAGCGGATGGCTGGCCCTCGTCATAGGCATATTGCATCAGGTCGGCGAACATCTCGAACCCTTGCCGGGCGGCTTCGGCAATCAGGTCCTCACGCCCGTGATAGTGCCGGTAGACGGCAGCAGGAGTGACCCCGGCGGTCTTGGCGGCCTCGGACAGGGTGAAACCAGTGGGGCCTTTCTCTTCAATCAACGACAGCGCGGCCTCAATCAGGGCCTGCTTCAGGTTTCCGTGGTGATACCCGCGCTTCGTCATTCCGGCCTCAGGTTATTGGTTTTTCACGTGTTCGGGTGCCAAGAGATAGTCCAATTTCAGCCAATGGTCCAACGCCCAAGCGATCAATTCTTGCCCAGCCCTTTATTAACGTCAGGACTCCCAGACATCCGGCCCGCCGCAGATATTCGGATCATTCTCGCCGATGGCTTTTTCGTCTTTTTCATCGTAGTCCAAAGCCAGCAGCACCGTCCGGATGGCAGCAAGGCGCGCACGTTTTTTGTCGTCTGATCGCACGATCGTCCATGGGCAGTTTTCCGAATGTGATCGGGTCAGAGTTTCAGAGATCGACTGAGTATATTCATCCCATTTTTCCAAACCGGCGATATCAATCGGGCTGAGTTTCCACTGTTTCAGCGGATCCGTTTCACGCGCCAAGAAGCGGTTCAGCTGTTCAGCACGGCCGACGTTCAGCCAGAACTTGAACAGGCTTATCCCGTCGTTCACGAACCCGGTTTCCAGCGGTAACACCTGACGGAAGAACCGTTCGCGCTCCTCCTGATTGCAGAACCCAAAGACGTTTTCCACGACACCTCGGTTGTACCAGCTGCGGTCGAAAAATACGATCTCACCGGCCGAGGGCAGGTGCTGGATATAGCGTTGGAAATACCATTGGCTGCGCTCGGAATCCGAGGGCTTGCTGAGCGCAACATTCCGAGCCCCGCGTGGGTTCAAATTCTCACGGAACCGCTTGATGGTGCCACCTTTTCCCGCCGCATCTCTGCCTTCAAAGATAATCGCGACGCGTTGGCCGGTTTCTTTGACCCAGGATTGCATTTTGACCAGTTCGATTTGCAGCGCCTCGATCTGCTGCTCGTAGTCCTTGGTCTTCATTTTTTCGGCGTAAGGATAGCTCGGATTCAGGATGTCGCCCTTGTTAGCCTTTTCGATCATTTTGCGCACGTCGCCGGGCGCTTTCTTGCGGTAATACTTCTCGATTGCACCTTTTTCTGACCGGGCCATGAGCTACCTCGCGATAAAATCCATATCTTACTATGGATTAGGTGCTGGCCTAACGCAAACCCGCCCGTTGTGCGGCGCGGTCTATGGCGGCGGCGACCTCTTCGGCTGCGACGACCTGGGGCATATGGCCGATGCCCGGCAGCTCGATCAGCTCGGCACCGGGGATTTGTTCGATCAAGCGGGTTGAGTGCCAATCCAGCTTGACGGTCGTGTCTGCCGTGCCGTGAATGATTTCGGTAGGCACAGAGATTTCACCGTATCGGGGCTGCAGACGCTCAACCTCTTCCAGCAGCCGGACCCGTTGTTTTGCGTTGGCGTGCATCGAGGCGCGGCGCATTGTCAGGGCGGGGCCGAAATGCTCGGCATAGCCTTCGGGCGCAGTTTGGGGGGCAAACACTTTGTCGAGGGCCGTTTCGACATAAGATTCCGGCACGTAGGAGGTGATCAGGGGTAGGGCGAGCGCGCTTCCTAGGTTGGTCGCCGCCAATCGGTTGAAATTGTCCAGCGGCGTCTCCCACGGGATGGCGGCCGGGGCGATCAGCACAAGGCCCGAGAGATTGTTGGGACGGGTCACCGCCCACGCCAACGCCACCGACCCTCCAAGGCTTTGCCCGGCGACAATGGGTTTCTCTGCGCCAAGTTGGGCAGCGGCGCGTTGCAGGATATCCGCCTGTTCCTGAATGGTTTCACCTTCGGGATTGAAACTGTCCGAATAGCCAAGGCCGGGACGGTCAAACACGATCACGCGGTAGTTTTCGGCCAGAATAGGGGCCAAGGCGAAGGTCATGTCGCGGGTATTGCCGCTGGAGCCATGGATCAAGACGACATCAGGTCCATCCCCCATGACAACCGCGTGCACGGCAATCCCATCCACGTCCAGTATCTGGCCCTCGGGCGGAAACGCCTGCGCGGCGCGTGCCTCGCTCTGGGCGGCGCGCCACAGGGTAAACGCTGCGAAGCCGATCAGGCCCAGCGTCAGGAGTATCCAGATCTTAGCGGCCAATTTCACTCATATCGAATGGTGTGGACTGATATATTTCATTGATCCAGTTACCATAGAGCAGATGCGCATGGCTGCGCCACCGGTTCTGCGGCGCCTGCGTCGGATCATCATCCGGATAGTAGTTCATCGGCACGTTGATCGGTGTGCCATTGGCGATGTCCCGATCATATTCCTGCTTCAACGTATCGCTGTCATATTCGAAATGGTTGAAGATATAGAGCGCACGATGCGCCGGGTCCTCGACAAGGCAAGGACCTGCTTCATCGCTGCCAAGCAACGTGACGAGACCGTCCGCGGTGTCGATCTCGGCCTGTTTCATCTCGGTCCAGCGGCTGACAGGAATAACGCAATCATCCGAGAATCCCCGCAAAAACGGAGAGGACGGGAGGAGGTTCCGATGCCGGAAACAGCCAAAGGCCTTGGCGTCCAGCATGTGTTTTTTCACGCCGTGGAAATGGTTGATCATCGCCATACCGCCCCAGCAGACCCCGAATGTGGAATGGACGTTGGTCTGGGTCCACTCAAATACCTCGCGGAGTTCTTCCCAATAGGTGACGTCGTCGAATTCCAGATGCTCGATCGGCGCACCGGTGATGATCAGGCCATCAAACTTCTGGTCCTTCACATCCTTGAACGGCTGATAGAACTCGGCCATATGCGCGGCGGCGGTGTTCTTGGTCCGATGCTCGGTCATGCGGATCAGTGACAGGTCAATCTGCAGTGGAGTGGCCCCGATCAAACGCGCGAACTGGTTCTCGGTCTGGATCTTTTTGGGCATCAGATTCAGCAGTCCGATCCGCAGGGGGCGAATGTCTTGCCGCATTGCCTGATCCGCAGCCATGACCATGACGCCTTCCTGGGTCAGGACGTCAAAGGCGGGCAGTTCGGATGGGATTTTGATCGGCATCGGGTCAGACTTTTGAGTAGGTTAGGAGGAGGTAGTTAGGCGCGATCGCGCCCGGTCTCAAGGGTGCGTTCGATCAACTCATCGAAATCAGCCGCATCGCGCACTTTTCCGATGTCTTTGGCCGTTATCGTAACGCCCCAGTTCTTCGCCATCGCCTCGTACCGGGGCTGACGATGGGCAAGCGCCTGAGCGTAGGTCCACCGGATGAACGCGTCCGGGTCCACGTCAGACTCGGAGCAGCCGTGTTGATCTAGATATTCGGTCCAGACGCGGGTCAGGAATTCAGCCTGATAGGACATCGGCTTGGGGGCCTTGTCAAAGCGTCGGACCAGTTCGGCCGTGTGGTCGTCGTCACCCTTCAGCCAGATCATCAGCGCCTGTTTTGACAACTCGGACATCAGTTGATCTGTTGGGTCGTTCGGGTCGACCCACTCGCAAATCGACCCGCCTGTGTCGCAGATGAAATGCGGATAGCCATAGAGACGCTCTGCCCGATCCACGAAGTATTCGGTGTCGAGAAGGGCGTGAATTTCGGCCAGTCGGAATTGCTCCTGTCGGCGGCGGTACTCGGACATCTCCAATCCGCCAAGCGCCGGATTACCGGGTTTGCCAAGATAGGATGCGACAGGGGTCAGGTTCTCGAACGAGATGTTCGAGCCGATATATATCGAATCCGACAGCAGAAGGTCCCTCAGGAATGGGACTTTCATCGCCTCAGCCTTGGCGTTATCGGCGATGTATTCGCCCATGTAGCGGGTGCCGATCCGGTAGTCGACCGAGTAGTGAAACCAGCCACCGCTGTCTCGCAGGATGTTGGATACATAGGTCTTGCCCAGCCCCGACATGCCGAAAAACAGCACCTTCTTGCGTGCAGCCACACGCCAATCTCTTGCCGAGCTGTAGATCATCTTGTGCTGTCCCTTGTTTTTGCCTTTGCTAATTCGGGCAGGCGGCGGCGTCAATCGCGTGGGACGGCTCGGTTGAGGATCAATAGTCCCGCGGCCAGCACGGCAAAGCCGACATAGGCGCGTGGATCCAGTGCCTCGTCGCGCAGCAAGGCGCCCAAAACGATCGCGACAGGGGGGATGATGAGGGTCACGAGTAACAAATTGCCACTGCCAGCCATTGCAAGGACCCGGTAGTAGAGAAGATAGGCACCCGCCGTCGCGATCAGGGAATAATAAGCGATTGCCGCCCATGTGACCGCAGGTAGGCTGAGACTTGGGATGCCGTCATTCATAAGGGCAATCGGGATCATGAAGAGGGTCGAGCCGGTCAGCATCCCGGCGGCGGCGACGATTGGGGGCAGAGAGCTTAGGTGTTTGCGCGCCCAAACGCCGGCAAAAGCGTAGGAGATAGTGCCCGCGAGGATGGCAAGTTGAGCTGTGTTTTGCAGGCTGAAGCTGGTGAGGTTACCGATACCGATCGCGATTGAGACGCCAAAAAAGCCCAGCCCTGCGCCGAGTAGGCGCGGTGGTGTCAACCTCTCGTCGGAAAAGAAGAGGGCAGCAATGAGAACGCCAAAGATAGCCGTCGCCGCGTTCAAAATCGCCGTGAGGCCGGTGTCAATGTACAACTGCCCCCACGCCATCAGCGAGAACGGAATCACGTTGTTGAGCAGTCCCATGACCAGAAAACCCAACCAGAGGCGCGGTGAGGTCGGGACGCTTAGACCCCTAAGCCAAACCACCAACCACAGGGCAAGCATTGCCCAGAATGTTCGATGCAGCACCGAGGTCATCACTGGTATCGTGTCCAGCGCAATCCGAATTGAAACGAATGAAGCGCCCCAGATGATACCCAGCAGCGAAAGCTCAGCCCATGCGCGGGGGGATAGGTGTTTTTGCTGTTCCATGAACAGGTTGTGGCAGCTTTGAGTTCATGCGGCGACCCGAAAGATGCGGAAACAAAAAAGCCTGCTGAAAAGTCAGCAGGCTGATAGTGCTATTGGATGTGAAATCCGCTGCGTTTCAGAATCGATATCCGACCCGAAGACCGAAGCTTACCGCATCGTTGTCGTTGAACTCAGCCCGAGCGACATCCGGCGTCCCAGTCTCCGCAAAAGCATCCCCGAGATCAGTATATCTGATACCGCCGCTGATTATCATGTTTTCGTAGGTATATTGAACGCCAACGCCGATGCTCGTGAAGCCATTGGTGGGTGCAAGAGGTGATACCAGATCGTCGCTGTCTGCTTCCTCATATCCGAGATTTACAGAAGCAGCCCAGTTTTCATTGAACCGATGCGCCAAACCAAGATTGAACGTGAAGGAATTGGTCAACTCAATCAGTTCTACACTGGGAAGAGCTCCAACGGCTGTGGTGCTCAACTGAGTTACATTGTGATCTGCCCAGCGAACACTACCGAAAAGCAAAGTGTCTTTGGCAACGCCGGTTTGGAAATCCAAGTTGACCGATTGAGGAGTCTTCACTCGCTGAGAGCTCGTAATGGTCGTAGGGAACACAGGCGAAGTTTCGGTGGTAGAGAAGTTGTGCTCGATTTCCGATTGGTAGGTAAGTGCTACGCGAAGAGCAATATCAGGGATTTCATAAGCAGCGCCCGCAACCCAACCAAACGATCCATCGCGACCGACATCGATCTGGTAGTTGTTAAAGGGGCCGTATGCCGCGCCTGACAAACGAATTCTACCATCGAGCTCCTGGTAGCGGATGCCGCCGTGAACGCTCCAGTTGTCATTGAACTTGTAGCGCAACATTGCCGTGTAGCTATCCGAGTCTGCGAATGCTTCAGTCCCGCCCAAAAGAATGGAACCTGGTTGCGTCGGATCGCCCGATGCCGCCGGGTAGCTGACGTCAGACCCAAACGGCTGATCGTAGATAAAAGAGGCCGAGAGCTGGTCAGTGAAGTCGTACTTTATTCCAGCTCCGACTTGATTGAAGTCTTGGGCGATGTTCCCTGAGGGTGTTCCTGCCGGGTTCTGGTTCGTCAGGTCGTTGCCTGTAACGTCGGGATTGGTGCGCGATACCGAAAATTCGGCGTAGTTTCCTTCTTGGAAAATTATTGTAATCGGTTGACCGCTGCGGTCCAAGCCACCTGCGTGGCCAGCTGTTGCCCCTACGCAAAGCGCGCACGCTGATAGTAGCGCCTTTCTCATGTATTCCTCCCTTACTGTCCCTTGAAGGCCTGCATGGCATCTTGTGAGTGTACGGATGCCGACCTGCTCGATTTGAATGCCCGATACTGTCTCGGTGTCTATTTTATCGTCAACTAGTGACCGTGCGTTACTTCTTATGAGTGTCGGCACGAACTGTTGCTAAACTGTTACGATTTTCGGACCAAACATTCAGAAAGATACCTGAAAAGATCACGGCTGCTCCGAGCAGCGTCCAGTGATCCAGTGGTTCATGATAAAGAAGCATACCCACAACAGCGATGGTCGGCAGGCGGGCAAAGTCGAATGGCACCACCACGGTCGCAGGGGCGATTGCAAGCGCGTTTGTGATACAGAAATGCGCCAAAAGACCGGCCAGACCAACCAGCAACAAAAAGGGTGCAGTCTGCAGGGTTGGCAAGAAGATTTGCTGATCTATCCCTGCGGCAATCGTGCCAAGAACCGCCTGCATCACTGTCAGCCAGAACACGATACATCCGATACTGGCGTGTCGGGTGAGCTGTTTCGTTGTGATCGTTGTAAACGCGAAGAAAATCGCGCTTCCAGCCGCCATGAGAATACCCGGCGACAGGCTTGAGGTTCCGGGTCTTGTCACCATCAGAACACCGGCAAAAGCAATCAGTGCCGATGTCATGCGGATCGCGGTCAGGCGTTCCTTCAGCAGCAGCGGAGAGAGCAGGATGACCCAGATCGGTTGGGTGAATTCAAGCGCGAAAACCTGTGCCAGAGGAGCCACTCCGACCGCATAGAACCAGAGGTTTTGGCCAGTGAAATGGAACGTGTTGCGGATCGCGTGCAAACCAAGACGCTCGGTTGTGACCTGATGCCATTTGCGGGTCGCCGTCAGTACCAGCGCCACGATGATCACGCCGACAAAACTGCGATACATCATGATCTCGAACGTATCGTGATGCAGGCTCAGCTCTCGCCCGGCGACGGCCATTGAGGAAAATGAGGCAATAGCGCCGGTCATCCACAGGGCGGCTTTCCCAATCGAGCCAGACGCTTCCCTCAATCTCTTTCCTTCAATTTACGACGGACATCTTAGGCTTTTGTGGCGAGGGCGTAGATGGACTGATAGTCCCTTTCGGCAAGATCAAGCTCTGGATCGAACCCCCGTTTTTCGACAGTTTCGAAACCGCCTTTCTTGAGGATAGCCAAGAGGTTTTCCTGATCAAACATATACTTATGTTCGTCGTTCATGTAAGCAATGTAGTTTATCTGATCCATGTTCGACCCTGTTGAGACGACGGCAGGCTGAAACTGACCTTCTTTGGGCTCAAACTCCCGGTTCTCCATATAGGCCTCGATGAAGAGGCGGAAATTGGGAACGCAGACCGAGAAAGTACCACCGGATTTCAGAACGCGGTGGCATTCGGGAATGAACGTGCAGAGATCTTTGTAGCTCAGGTGTTCCAGGAAGTGAGACGCATAGAGTGCAGAAACTGAGTTGTCTGGAAGCGGGATGCCATTGCGCAAATCATAGCGAAAGTCGCAGGGCGCGGTGTCTACGGTTGTCCAACCATTTGTTCCGTTTTTCTCTCCGGAACCCAGTTCCAGTTTGATATCTTTTTGTTGCTTTAAGGCCCGCCATTGCTTCCAAGATGCAATTGTCTTGCCGATCCTAGGCTTATTCCAGGAGATCATGCGCGTTGTAATCCGAAAACTCTGCGAATATTGGGAGTCGGAATTTGACATTTTTAGCAACCATTTCATTGTTCTAGCGGCGTGTCGCGAATCCCGTGACTGACCACTTGATTTATATGTTTACGTATCCGTAGCCCATGGGCATCCGCTCAATCGGACTATTCCCACTCGATCGTTCCCGGAGGTTTCGAGGTGATATCGTAGGTGCATCGGTTGATGCCTTTGACCTCGTTTATGATCCGCGTGGCGGTTTCGCCCAGGAACTCGTGGCTGAAGGGGTAGTAATCGGCTGTCATTCCGTCAACTGACGTCACGGCACGCAGTGCGCAGGCGTAGTCATATGTACGGCCATCGCCCATGACACCGACGGTTCGGACGGGGAGAATCGCTACAAAGGCCTGCCAGATTTCATCATAGAGCCCGTGTTTGCGAATCTGGTCGATGTAAACTGCATCCGCTTCCCGCAGGATTTCGAGCTTCTCACGGGTGATCTCACCCGGGCAGCGAATGGCCAGACCCGGTCCGGGGAAGGGGTGGCGGCCGATAAAGCTGTCGGGCAGGCCCAGCTCGCGACCCAGCGCGCGGACCTCATCCTTGAACAGCTCACGCAGAGGTTCGACCAGTTTCAGGCCCATCTTCTCGGGCAGTCCACCGACATTATGGTGCGACTTAATCGTGACTGAGGGACCACCGCTGAACGAGACGGATTCGATGACGTCAGGGTAGAGCGTGCCTTGGGCCAGGAACTCGGCGCCGTCGATGGTATCGGCGTGTTTCTGGAACACGTCGATGAACAGTTTGCCAATGATCTTGCGCTTGGTCTCGGGGTCGCTTTGACCGTCCAGTTCACCAAGGAACAGATCGCTTTCATCCGCATGGATCAGCTGAATGTTGTAGTTGTCGCGGAACATGCCGACGACTTCCTGCGCTTCGTTCTTGCGCAGCAGGCCGTGGTCAACAAAGACGCAGGTGAGTTGATCGCCGATCGCCTCGTGGATCAGGATCGCCGCGACCGAGCTGTCGACGCCGCCAGACAAGCCGCAAATGACCTTCTTGTCACCAACCTGCTCGCGGATCTTCTCGATCATCTGTTCGCGATAGGCACCCATCGTCCAGTCGCCGCTGAACCCGGCGAGCTTTACGAAATTCTCATATAGCTTGGCGCCCTTGGGGGTGTGATGCACCTCGGGGTGGAACTGCACAGCGTAGAAATGGCGCTTTCTGTCTGCGGTGATGGCAAACGGCGCGTTGGGGGAGGTGCCGTAGACCTCAAACCCCGGAGCAATTTCGCTGACATGGTCGCCATGGCTCATCCAGACCTGTTCATCACCATCCGCGAACCAGTCTTTCAGGATGTCCAACTGACCTTTCGGAGTGACAAAGGCGCGGCCAAACTCGGCAGTACCATGGCCGCTTTCGACCTTGCCGCCCAGTTGGTGCATCATCACCTGCTGGCCATAACAGATGCCCAGGATCGGAACGCCATAGTCGAAAATCGCTTGCGGCGCGCGCGGAGAGCCCTCGCGCGTGACACTGTCCGGCCCACCCGAAAAAATCACCGCTTTGGGCGCCATTTCGCGCACAAATTCCATGGTGACATTCTGGTAGGGGTGGATTTCGCAATAGACATTCAGCTCGCGTAGTCGGCGTGCAATCAACTGCGTCACCTGGCTGCCGAAGTCGATGATCAGAAGGCGGTCGTGGGATGTATCACTCATGTGCGGGCCATAGGCCAAGCGTGACGAATTCGCAAGAGAAAGGTCTTTGCTGAAGGGCAGATACCCGCATTTCTGCGAAACTGCGCTTCGGCTATTGTAAAAGTTTTGTAACAAAAATATGACGATTTTTCCGTCTGTGTGAAGCGGACACCCGAATAGGAGAGATGCGTTTGCCCATAGCTGTTGAACTTGCCGCTTTGAATTTGGCTCTGGCCATGTTCTGTGGGGCGCTGATCGGGTCCGAGCGTCAAGTACGCCAACGTATGGCTGGTTTGCGCACAAATGCGCTGGTGGCCTTAAGCGCCGCGGCTTTTGTGGTGTTCTCTGCGCTCTATCCAGATGAGGTGAGTCCCACTCGTGTGGCCGCGCAGGTCGTTTCGGGGATTGGGTTTCTTGGCGCTGGCATCATCTTTCGGCATGGGTTCACCATTCACGGACTGAATACGGCGGCGACCTTGTGGTGTTCGGCGGCTGTGGGGATGATGGCCGGAAGTGGTGCTTGGATCTTTGCGATCATGATGACGGGTTTCGTTATTTTCGTGAATCTGGGGCTGCGGCCACTGGTGAAGTGGTTGAAAAAAACGACACGCGCCGGGGTTCCGTTGACGCAGGAGTTCCGCATTCTCGTGCAGTGCGCGACAGATGCTCAGGCGGAGGTCCGTGCGGCGGCACTACAGGCTTTGGCGCAAAACGGGGTGCGCATTGTCGGGTTTCAAAAGGGAGATGCAGACGACAAAGGTTTGCAAACACTGGAAATTCTCGTTTCCACCGAAGATCATCCCGAAAACGTGCAACACAAAATCGCAGCGCCACTTATTCTTGAACCGGGGATTCTGAGTGTTGAGTGGGAAGACGCGAACGAGACCTGAAACCGTTATTTTAAAGGGTCACGTCGCGGCGTAATGTCGCTTTTATGTGCCAATAGCCGTTATCTTCCAATAGTAGCGAGTGTTGGCGGGCTAGATAGAACCCCAATCAACACATCCAAAGTATGGTGAGGAAAAATGGCTGAAGCATCAGCACGTCGTCGAGGTCGCGGTGGTGGCGGAGCCGCCCGCCGGGCAGAACGCACTGCGGTTCGGATCGACACCGCAAAGTACATTGAGCGGAACATTCCGAACTTTGAGGTCCTCAACGAAGAAGCGTTGGAGATCATCGAGTACAACGCCGAAACGATTCTGGAAGAGGTTGGCGTCAACTTTGTCGACAATCCCGCCGCGCTGGAGCGTTGGCGCAATGCGGGTGCGGATGTTGATGGCGAACGCGTGCGCATCCCGCGTGGTCTGGCACGCCAGCTGATCAAAACGGCCCCGAGCCAGTTCACTCAGCACGCCCGCAACCCCGAGAAATCGGTTGTGATCGGCGGCCGCAACATGGTTCTGGCGCCTGTCTACGGCCCTCCGTTCGTGCGTGATGCGCAGGGTGGTCGTCGCTATGCGACCATGGATGATTTCAACAAGTTTGTGAAACTGGCCTACATGTCCAAGTGGCTGCACCACTCGGGTGGTACCGTTTGCGAACCGACCGATATTCCGGTGAACAAACGCCACCTCGATATGCTGATGGCGCACATGACACTGTCGGACAAACCCTTCATGGGTTCCGTGACCGACCCTAGCCGCGCACAGGATTCGGTTGAGATGTGCGAGATTCTGTTTGGCAAGGAATTCGTTCAGAACAACACCGTGATGACCTCGCTGACCAACATCAACTCGCCGATGACCTTTGACGATGTGATGATGGGGTCGCTAGAGGTTTACGCGAAGAACAATCAGGCTTGCATCGTCTCGCCTTTCATCGTCGGTGGTGCGATGGCGCCGGTGTCGGTTGCAGGGACGCTGACGCAGGTTCTGGCCGAGGTGCTGGCGGGTATCGCCTATAGCCAGATCATCCGTCCGGGCGCACCCGTGATTTTTGGTGCGTTCGTGACTTCGATTGACATGAATTCGGGCGCGCCGACCTTTGGTACACCCGAGGCCGCGCATATCACCTATGGTGCAGGTCAGCTGGCACGTCGTCTGAACCTGCCTTACCGCTCTGCGGGGTCGTTCTGTGGCTCGAAACTGCCTGATGCGCAGGCAGCTTATGAGACCGCGAACTCGCTGAACATGGGGCTGATGTCGGGCGTGAATTTCATGCTGCACTCGTGCGGCTGGCTCGAAGGTGGTCTGGTTGCCGACTTTGAAAAGTTCGTGATGGATGCCGATCAACTGGGTGTTCTGCACGGTCTGGCCAAAGGTGTCGCCTATGATGAGAACGCGCAGGCGATGGGTGCGATCCGCGAAGTTGGACCGGGCGGTCACTATCTTGGCTGTGAGCACACGCAGGCCAACTTCAAAGAAGCCTTCTGGAAAACCGAGGTGCTGGACTACAAACCGTTCGAGACCTGGCAGGACGAAGGTTCGCGCGATACGCGTCAGTTGGCCTCGGCCCGGGTCGAGCATCTGCTGGCCAACTACCAGCAGCCGCAGATGGGCCCGGCCACCAAAGAGGCGCTCGAGGCTTATATTGCCGACAAGAAAGCCTCGATGCCGGACGCATTTACCTGATCACTCGAACTGTGCGGCGCGGCTGGCTTGATACAGCTGCGCCTCACCCAAAAGCGCAATCAGAAGATCAAGATGCCTGACCAGAGAATAGGCGGCATCCTCTTCTTTTCGAAGCGTATTTTGCTCTCTCTCCATATCCATAAGTCGCATTAGAGCGGCCCCGTTGCCCGGCAGTCGTCCATAGCCCAGGATGCGTTGAAGATGCCGGTCACGGTTGTAATCCTGCGCCCCGAATTTTGCGGCGCGTGCCAATAAGCGGGGGCGGCGGAGTGTCGTGATCATGGTCATCAGGTCTTGCATTTCTGGTGCCTCTTGCTCGGGGAATTGACGCCCTGTTTGTCACACAACCTAGACGGGTGTTGCGTCCTTCAAGGTCGCCCCGAACGTTGGTTTCACGACTGTTTATCTTTTTGAATCAAATCTGGTTGCTGCGCTTCGGGGTTAACGAACGAGTAACGAAACCACCTCTAGTTAGATTTGGTTAACTTTAATTTCGGGGGCAAAAGTGGCAGTCTGTTTTGTCGACGAGGGCAAATGAACATGGAAAACAACGTGGCATTCTCTATTCCGGCATGGGTTCCCGAGGGGGCACAGCGCTACCTTGCGCACACGGAAACCGGTCAGTCGATCCGGGATATCGCAAGATCAGCCGGGTGCCATGCCTCGACCATTCTCAGACAAATCCGACGGGTCGAAATGCGCCGCGATGATCCTTTGGTCGATGCGGCGCTGCAATCGCTGGCCGAGACGCATTTCTCGGTCTCTGATCGGACGCGCCGCTTTGACGCAGGCGGACAGGACAACCAGGAAGACGACTCATTCGAGGGCGAAGCGCTGCGTGTGCTGAGACGCCTATGTGAGACGGGATCGGTTTTGGCGGTGGCCGAGGATTTGGAGAAGGCCGTGGTCGTGCGTGACACCGGAGAGGCCGGAACCACTAGGACGGCCGTTGTTGACTGCAAGATCGCACAGGCGCTTGCCTTGCAGGATTGGATTTCCTGTGACAATCCGGGCCGTATTTCCCGATACCGGATCTCAACATCGGGGCGCGCGGCGCTGAACCGTTTGGTGGCCAAGGTAGAAAACAAGGCTCGGTCGCGAAATGAGTTCGGCATGGCCGAGGCACAGGCGGCGTTCCAGCCGAAGTTAAATAGAGACGCACCGGAACGCTCCCGACGCATGCGCTACGGTGCTACGGAAAGCCCGTTGATCGCGTTGGCGCGGCGGCGGGACCGGGACGGCAAACCCTTTCTCGATGAAACGCTTGTCCGTGCCGGGGAACGTCTGCGCGAAGACTTTGAGCTGGCGCAGATCGGTCCGCAGGTTGCGCAGAACTGGGATCGCTTTCTGACCGGGGGCGGGCGCGGCCATTTTGACAGTGAATCTCACGGAGGGCTAGGGGCGTCGGACGCGAAAGACCGTGTGGCGCGCGCGTTGTCGGACCTTGGTCCGGGGCTCAGCGACGTTGCGCTGCGCTGTTGTTGCTATCTTGAGGGGCTGGAGCTGGCCGAAAAACGCATGGGCTGGTCCGCGCGCTCAGGCAAGATCGTTCTGCGCATCGCGTTGCAGCGCTTGAAACGACACTATGAGGATCTCTCGGGTCAAGATCGTATGATTGGCTAGGTATAAGTCTCCCTTGTGGTTTTTGCCCTTGGTGATAATCAAGGGCTATGAATTTCACACTCAAACAGTTGCAGTACTTTCAAGCGGTGGCCGAGCAACGCAATTTCGGCCGCGCTGCGCAGGTCTGCAACGTTTCGCAACCTGCGCTGTCTGTTCAGATCAAATCGCTTGAAGAAACACTGGGCGGTGTACTGTTCGAGCGTCAGGCGCGTGATATCCTGCTGACGCCGCTGGGGCGAGACGTTCTGGAACATGCGCGTCAGGTGCTGGGGGCAGCTGTGCGGCTGGACCAGTTCGCGCGGGATCACTCCGGCGGCCATCGGTCGCTGTCGATCGGGATCATCCCGACAATTGCACCGTACCTTCTGCCCGGCGTTCTGGGTGGTTTGCGCGCCGAAGATGTCTCGCTGCGCGTGCAGATCCGCGAAGCTAGGACCGAACGGTTGCTGTCTTTGCTCCGCGAAGGTGAGATCGATGCCGCCGTTCTGGCCTTGCCGGCCGGTGGCTCAGAATTCCGCGAAACGCCATTATTCCAGGATCACTTCCTGCTGGCAGGCAGCGCCGCGCGGCTGCAACGTGTGAACACCAGCCCCGAGATGCTGCGCCCTCTGGATTTGCAATCGGCGCAGTTAATGTTGTTGGAAGATGGCCATTGCCTGACGGATCAAGCGCTGGAGGTCTGCGGGCAGGACCGGGGCAGTGGGCAGATCAACATGGGCGCTTCCTCCCTTGCCACGCTTTCCCGGCTGGTTGCAGAGGGGTTCGGCCTGACGCTGATGCCCGAACTCGCCGCGAAATCGGAATCAGAGGCGGTACCGGGCATGAAGCTCTTGCGTTTCGGTGCCCCGCAACCGGCACGCACGGTGGGGCTTGTCCGGCGTGCATCAACAACGGATGACGGTTGGGTTGATCGTTTGACTCAGGTAATCCGGGACGTGGGGGAGCAGATCGTTTCGGCCACGCGGATATGAAAAGGCCCGCTAGAAGCGGGCCTGAAATCAGCGCGTAAGCACCGGATTTACGCCAACGCGGGTTCGGCGGCAGCTTCCAGATGCTGGATCAGAGTCTCGGGCGAGGACACGCCATATGGGTCTTCGGGGCAGTTGTCCATCAGGCCGGGCTCTTCGAACCAGGCTTCGACGACGCCGTCATTGATGATGGCCGCATAGCGCCACGAGCGCATGCCAAAGCCCAGGTTGTCCTTGTCGACCAGCATGCCCATCTTGCGGGTGAACTCACCCGAACCATCAGGGATGACCTTGACGTTTTTCAGGCCTTGATCCTGTGCCCATTTGTTCATGACAAAGCTGTCATTGACGGACATGCAGTAGATCTCGTCGATACCCTTGGCGGTGAAATCGGCGTAACCGTTTTCAAATCCGGGCAGCTGGTAGGTCGAACATGTGGGGGTGAAAGCGCCGGGCAGCGAGAACAGGATCACTCGTTTGCCAGCGAAATAATCGGCGGTTGTCTTGTCTTCCCAGCGGAACGGGTTGGGGCCTTCGACGGCCTCGTCGCGGACGCGCGTGTGGAAGGTCACATCGGGCAGTTTTGCTCCGGTCTTCATGTTCAAGTTCCTGTGATTCAGTTGTGACGTTCTGGCGACTTAAATCAGTTATAAATTGCCTGCAATCCATGAAATGCTGCATCTGCAAGATAGGTTTGATTGGCTTGTCTATTGATTTTTCGTGTGAAAAATATAGTTTAAGTTTAAACTAATTTGACGCTCGCCAGATATGTGCATAGCGGCTATGCGTCGCTGGTGTAACAGGCGTGAGTGTTTTATGTTATGGGTACACAAAGTTGACCCAAAGTTAGGAAAACTGCCCGTGCGCGATCTGAAAATCCCAGAACAACGTCACCCCGAAAAGGCGCATCGCCCGGACAACGCCCAGCCTAAGAAGCCGAAATGGATCAGGGTCAAGGCGCCAGGCGGCAAGGGTTATGCCGAGACGCATAAGATCATGCGAGAAAACAATCTGGTGACGGTTTGCGAAGAGGCCGGATGCCCCAACGTAGGCGAGTGCTGGAGCCAGGGTCACGCCACCATGATGATCATGGGTGAGATTTGTACCCGCGGCTGCACCTTCTGCAATATTGCCACGGGACGTCCGGACTCGCTGGATGCATTCGAGCCGGGTCGTGTAGCGCATGCGGTTCAAAAATTGGGTCTGAACCACGTTGTGATCACCTCGGTTGATCGGGACGATTTGAAAGACGGCGGAGCGGATCACTTTGCGCAGACAATTCGCGCCGTCCGTCACCGTTCCCCGAAGACGACGATCGAGATTCTGACACCTGACTTCCTGAAATGTGAACCCGAAGTGCTTGAGACCGTAGTCGAGGCCAAGCCGGATGTGTTCAACCACAATCTCGAAACCGTACCGGGCCTCTATCCCGAGGTTCGCCCCGGCGCGCGGTATTTCCATTCGCTGCGCCTGTTGCAGCGAGTGAAGGAATTGGACCCGTCGATCTTCACCAAATCCGGCATCATGGTCGGTCTGGGCGAGGATAAACAGCAAGTCGGTCAGGTTATGGATGACATGCGCGCCGCCGACATAGATTTCCTGACCATTGGTCAGTATCTGCAGCCAACGCCAAAGCACCACGCGGTGGACCGTTTCGTGACGCCCGAAGAGTTCGCCTCCTATGAAAAAGCGGCTTATGGCAAGGGCTTCCTGATGGTCTCAGCTACACCTCTGACACGCTCCTCCTACCACGCGGGCGACGATTTCGCGCGTTTGCGCGCGGCGCGGCAGGCGAAGCTGGGTCAAGCGTGACGCCTGAAAGATTGGCGCGGCTGACAGCGCTGCGCCACAGTTTGCATCAACACCCCGAGCTTTCTGGGCAAGAACGTGAAACCGCCGCGCGCATGGCCGATGAGCTGCGTCGTGCGGGGGCGGATACCGTAGTGACTGACCTCGGCGGGCACGGAGTTGCCGCGGTCTTCGACAGCGGTGCGACTGGTCCTACCGTCGCAATTCGGTGTGAACTGGATGGCTTGCCGATCAAGGAACTCTCGGAGCTGCCGTATATCTCGACCTTGCCGGGTAAAGGGCATCTTTGCGGGCATGACGGCCATATGTCGATGGTTCTCGGCGTTGCGCTTGCGTTGCAGGAACAGCGCCCGACTCGCGGACGGGTGGTTCTGATTTTCCAGCCTGCTGAAGAAACCGGGCAGGGGGCCAGGGCGTTCCGAGACGATCCTGAGTTCGCTAAGCTTGCGCCGGATTACGTGTTTTCTCTCCATAACTTGCCGGGGCTGGAACTGGGCGAGGTTGAGCTGTGTCAGGAGCCAACCAACTGCGCCTCTCGCGGTATGCGGATTGCATTGACCGGAAAGACCTCTCATGCCGCTGCGCCGCAGGACGGGGTTTCTCCGGCGGGCGCTTTATCCGCAATGATCCCGGAACTAACCCGGCTCGGCACGGCAGGCGCCCTGAACGCCGACTATGCGCTGACCACGATCACGCATGCCAGCCTCGGAGAGCGGACCTTTGGCGTGGCCCCCGGTCAAGCTGAGCTGTGGGTGACATTGCGCACCGTGTCAGACGACCGTATGGCAAAGCTCGTTGCCGATGCTGAAGCCTTGGTTCAGCAGGTCGCCAAGTCCGAGAACCTGAGTGCCGAGATCACCTATGAGGATGTCTTCGAGGCCTGCACCAACGACGCTGAGGCGGTGACTATTCTGGCCGAGGCCTGTGCGGATCAAGCCGTTCCATGCAAGTTGACTAATGAACCGCAGAGGTTTTCGGAAGATTTTGGCCAGTTCGGCAAAGTCGCAAAGTCGGCGATGTTCTGGTTGGGAGCCGGGAGAGACCACCCCCAACTTCACAATCCCGACTATGATTTCCCAGACGCGCTGATTCCAGTTGGCACAGGCGTCTTTCTGGCGGCGATCCGGCAGGTGCTGGGCTGAGGCCGTGTTCAGGTAAATCGAACCTTGCCGATGAACGGCAAGTTGCGATTGCGCTGCGCGTAGTCGATTCCGTAGCCCACGACGAATTCGTCTGGGATCTCGAACCCGATCCAATCTGAACGAAAGTCGACCTCGCGCCGGCTGGGTTTGTCCAACAGGGCAATGGACTTCAACCGTTTCGGCTTACGACTGCGCAGCAAGTTGGTGACGTGGTTCAGCGTATGGCCCGTATCGACGATATCTTCGACAACCAGCACATCGCGACCTTCAATCGCGCCGCGCAAGTCCTTGAGAATGCGTACTTCTCTGCTGCTCTCCATCGCGTCGCCGTAGGAAGAAGCCTCCAGGAAATCCACCTCGATCGGCAGGTCTAACTCGCGGACCAGATCAGCGATGAACACGAAAGAGCCACGCAGCAGGCCGACGACGACCAGCTTGTCAGTATTGCCGAATTCTTCGGTAATTTCGCGGCAAAGCTCTTCGATTCTGGCTGCAATTGCCTTGGCCGAGATCATCTCATCTATCACATAAGCGCGGTCAGTCATCGCAGCCCCCTTGATCTTTGGCGCGCAACATACGACATGACGCGCCATTGTCACCTTCTAATGCCGGATTGCCATGCCTATCCACTCGGAAACGCGTCACCTGCCTTATACGGCCCAGCAGATGTATGATCTGGTTGCTGACGTGGCGAGCTATCCCAAGTTCCTGCCTTGGTGTGCCGCCGCGCGTATCCGTAAGACCTATGCGGCTGGCGAAGCCGAGGTGATGGAGGCGGATCTGGTGATCTCGTTCAAGGTGTTTCGCGAAAGATTCGGAAGCCGGGTGACTTTGTTTGCCGACCAAAAGAAGATAGACACCGAATATCTGGACGGCCCGTTCAAATACATGAAATCGGACTGGCAGTTTGAAGACGCCCCTGAAGGTGGGTGCAACGTTTCGTTCCATGTAGATTTCGAGTTCAAGAACGCCATCCTGCAAGGGATCATTGGTGTTGTCTTCAACGAGGCCATGCAGCGCATCGTGCGCGCATTCGAGGTCCGCGCCGCTGAGCTTTACAGCTAAGGCTTTACCAACGACCGGCGCGCGCTAGACTGCGCGCTATGTCTGGATTTACCTCAACGCTTGCGAGTTTTGCCGCCAGCCCCGTCAACACAACCGCGCAGGCGCGGGCTATTTCGTCTCTTTCTGTTCTCGACTGGATCGCCGTGGGCCGTGCCGGTGTGTCCGAGCCTGTGTCGGTCGCCGTCCGGGATATGGTGCAGGAGGAGGGCGGCGCAGCGCAGGCCCATCTATTCGGTGGCGGCGCAGCGCCTTTGCGGGCGGCGGCGCTGGTCAATGGAACGGTGTCCCATGCGTTGGACTATGACGACACACACTTCGCCCATATCGGCCATCCGTCGGTTGCCATCCTACCCGCGGCCTTGGCGGTTTCGGAATGGGATGACCGTATTCTAGTTGATCTCTTGGAAGCTGCCCTGATCGGGATGGAGGTTTCGATCCGTATCGGCCTCTGGCTTGGCCGAGATCACTATCAGGCCGGGTTTCACCAAACGGCGACTGCGGGGGCCTTTGGGGCGGCGGTTGCAGTGGGTCGGGTTCTTGGGTTTGATGCGAACCAGATGCAGCAAGTTCTGGGCCTGACATCCACGCGCTCGGCCGGCCTGAAAGCTCAGTTCGGCACCATGGGCAAACCCTACAATGCAGGATTGGCCGCATCAGCTGGGATCGAGGCCGCCTTGCTGATTAAACGGGGCTTTGAGCCCAATGCGAGTGCGCTAGAAGGCCAGTACGGCTTTGGTGCAACCCACCAGGGTGCGGCGGATACATCAGCAGCGCTGGACGGGTTGGGGGAGGAGTGGCTGTTCGAATCGGTCAGCCACAAGTTCCACGCTTGCTGCCACGGTTTGCACGCCGCGCTTGAGGCTGCTCTGCGTCTGGACATTGCCGAACCCGAAGTGGCTGAAATCAAGGTCAAAACCCATCCGCGTTGGATGAGTGTGTGCAACCAGATGTCTCCGACTACGGGGTTGGGGGCGAAGTTTTCCTATCGTACGGTGATCGCCATGCAGGCGCTCGGCTACGACACCGCTTTGCCCAGTAGTTACACCGAAAAGGTCTGCGCTGATCCTCGAATTCGCTCTTTGCGAGACCGCATAACGGTCGAGGCGGATGAGTCTCTGACCGAGACCCGGGCCCACCTAGAGCTGCTGCGGCGCGACGGCGTACGACGCGAGGTTACCCATGATCTGATGGCTCCGATGTCTTTGGCGGATCGGGAAGACCGTGTTCGTGCCAAAGCGTCGAAACTGATTGGAGGGGACGAGGCGGACGCGATCTGGTCGATGCTGCGCACCGGAGGTCGCGCCCGCGATCTGGCTGCAAAACTGGCGGGTTAAACCACGCGCCAGTGCAGGGGGAAGCCGGGGTCAAATACGGTGACGGGTCCGTCGCCGCTTTCGATCTTCGACGGGTATTCGACCGGGTCACCCTTGGTCAGCGTGATTGAGCTTTCGTTCACCGGCAGGCCGTAGAAACCCGGACCATTCAACGACACAAACCCTTCCAGCTTGTCCAAGGCACCTTCGCGGTCGAACATCTCTGCCACTAAGGACATGGTGTTGGTCGCCGTGAAACAGCCCGCACAGCCACAGGCCATTTCCTTGTTGTCATCCGTATGAGGCGCGCTGTCCGTGCCCAGGAAATAGCGCGGATCGCCCGAGGTCGCGGCCTTCAGCAGCTCCAACCGATGCTCTTCACGTTTAGCGACGGGCAGGCAGTAGTAATGTGGTTTGATGCCACCGACGAGAATGTGGTTGCGGTTGATGATCAGGTGGTGCGCCGTGATCGTCGCGCCCAGATCGGTCTCATTTGCTGCAACATACTGAACTCCGTCGCGGGTCGTAATATGCTCCATCACAACGCGTAGGCCCGGCGTGGCCTTGCGGATCGGGTCCAGAACGCGGTCGATGAACACCGCCTCACGATCGAAAATGTCGATCTCGGAATCGGTGACCTCGCCATGAACACATAGAGGCAGGCCGATCTCGGCCATTTTCTCCAGCACCGGGCGCACATTGTCGAAATTCCGAACACCCGAATGCGAATTGGTCGTCGCACCCGCGGGATACAGCTTGACTGCCTTGACCAACCCGCTTGCATGCGCAGCGGCGAGGTCTTCCGGATCCGTATCTTCGGTCAGATACAGGGTCATCAGCGGCTCGAACGTCATCCCTTCGGGCAGCGCAGCCATAATACGCTCACGATAGGCGGCGGCGTGCGCGCCGGTCACCACCGGGGGCACCAGATTGGGCATAATGATCGCACGGCCAAAATGGCGGGCGGTTTCGGGCAGGACGGCCTGCAACATCGCGCCATCGCGCAGGTGCAGATGCCAGTCGTCGGGTCGGCGGATCGTGATGCTATCGGTCATGCGCATCCGCTAGCACAGAGGCCGCTGCCGGAAAAGCCCTTGTCAACTCGTTCGAACGTCGTAGCTCAGAAACGGGTGATGGCCTTGACGCACAGGCGCGGCCATGACCTTTTGTGGCAAGGGAGAATTCAGCACATGACACAGCCAGATTCCATAGACGCGGTTCAAACCATGCTGAGCGCACAGGGCTATGTTTGCGGCCGCGCGCTGGCTACGGTCGTCTTCCTGTCGCTGAAACTCGGCCGGCCGCTGTTTCTGGAAGGCGAGGCCGGCGTCGGCAAGACCGAGATCGCCAAGGCACTCGCCGCAGGGCTTGGTCGCCGACTGATCCGCCTGCAATGCTACGAAGGGCTGGATGCGTCCTCTGCCGTCTATGAATGGAACTTTCCTGCGCAGATGGTCGCCATCCGAACCGCCGAAGCTGCGGGCGGCGCCGATCGTTCAGCCCTGCAGACCGAGCTGTTCTCGGATGATTACCTCGTCGAACGCCCTTTGCTACAAGCCATGAGGCCCGATGAAAACGGCGCGCCGGTGCTGCTGATCGACGAGCTTGACCGCACGGATGAACCCTTCGAGGCCTTCCTGCTGGAAGCGCTCAGCGATTTTCAGGTCACAATCCCGGAACTCGGCACCGTCAAAGCCCCCGAACCACCCGTCGTGATCGTCACCTCAAACCGCACGCGCGAGGTGCATGACGCCCTCAAACGCCGCTGCCTCTACCACTGGGTCGACTACCCGGATTTCGACCGGGAGATTGAAATCCTGAACGCCCGCGCGCCCGAAGCGGCCCAGTCCCTCAGTCGTGAGGTCGTAGCCTTCGTGCAGCGTTTGCGCACCGAAGACCTGTTCAAGAAACCCGGCGTGGCCGAAACCATCGACTGGGCCAAATGCCTGCTGGCGCTGGACGTCATCAACCTCAGCCCCGAAGTGATCGGAGATACCCTCGGCGCGATCCTGAAATACCAGGACGACATCCAGAAACTGCAAGGGTCCGAGGCCAAACGCATTCTTGACGAAGCCAAGGCCGATTTAGAACCGGCCTGATGTTTCTTCTGTTTGAAAATACCTCGGGGGTATGGGGGCAGAGCCCCCATGAGCGTTGATGGCCGAACAGATCCCGCTCGACATTCCCGAAAACCCGAAGCTGGCGCAGAACATCACACATTTCGCCCGCGCCCTTCGAAAAGCCGGGCTGCCGATCGGCACCGGTCGCGTGGTGGATGCCATTCGGGCCGTTGAGACCGCAGGCTTCACCGAAAAGCAAGACTTCTACTGGACCCTACACGCCTGTTTCGTGAACCGCCCCGAACATCGCACCGTCTTCGCGCAGGTCTTTCGCCTTTATTGGCGGGACCCAAGGTATCTTGAACACATGATGTCCATGATGCTGCCCGCCATTCGTGGCGTGCAGGAAGAACGCAAAGCCGACGCCGGTGAAAAACGCGCGGCTGAGGCGTTGCTTGACGGGGTTGAACGCGATCAGCCCGAAACCTCCGAAGAACAGGAGGGCGAGACCGAGCTCGAGATCGACGCCTCGCAAACCGCCTCATCCGAGGAACGTCTGCGCAGTCTGGATTTCGAACAGATGAGTACCGATGAGATCGCGCAGGCCAAGCGCCTCCTGTCGCGCCTCAGCCTGCCGGTCAAGCCGATCGAAAGTCGGCGCAGTCAGGCCAGCCATATTGGCCACCGGATCGACCGGGCGAGAACCCTGCGCGCCGCCATGCGTCAGGGCGGTGAGATGCACGATATCGCGAAACAAAAACCCCGGCCGCGCTGGCCCAATCTGGTCGTGCTCTGCGATATCTCCGGCTCGATGAGCCAATACAGCCGCCTGATCCTGCACTTCCTTCACACGGTCTCGAACGCCAAGGGGGCCGGCTGGGCAAAGGTCCATGCCTTCACCTTCGGCACGCAACTGACCAATATCACCCGTCACCTGCACCAGCGCGACGTGGATGCCGCCCTAGCTGCCGCCGGGGCCGAGGCGCAGGATTGGGAAGGCGGCACGCGGATCGGAGACTGCTTGCACGCCTTCAACCGAGACTGGTCGCGGCGCGTGATGGGGCAGGGCGCGGTGGTTCTGCTGATCTCGGACGGGTTGGATCGCGGTGCGCCCGAAGCTTTGGCGAAAGAGACCGAGCGCCTGCATCTTTCGGCCCGGCGTCTGATCTGGCTGAACCCTCTGCTGCGCTGGGATGGGTTCGCCCCCAAAGCGCAGGGCGTGGCCGCCATGCTGCCCCATGTCGACAGCTTCCGCGCGGGTCATTCGATCGCGTCGCTCGAAGACCTCGCCACGGTCATCTCAGCCCAGGACGATGTCGGAGAGAAAGCGCGGCTCATGTCCGCGCTTTCTGGCTAGGGTTTAGCCCAGCTGTTTTTCGTTGCACTCACGCGCCATCTCCATGGCCTTGTAAGTGCCGGTCAGATCTACGGTGAACGCAAATTCCTTTTCGGGGAAGACGATCATGACCTGTTTCTTGGCCAAATCATCCGCAAATTGTGGGTCGTCGGACAGGACATAACCGCCGGAATAACCCTTGGTGATATTGCCCTTCATGCCAGTGGCCTCACCCACATAAAGGTTATCACCCAGCAGGATTGCCACGGCTTCTTTCTCACCGCGTTTGATATTGGTTTCCGCCTTGGTGAAAACACCAACGTAACCCACACCGCGATCCTCGGTCAGGCCCATCTGAACAACGTTTTCCGCGTCATCCACGGCCTCAATCAGACAGGATTTCTTTTCGTTGTCGATGAAGACTTTCCAGCCTTCAACCTCACCGTAGCGTTCGAATGTATCAGCCCATACAGCGGTCGAGGCCAACAGGCCGAGCGCCGTTCCCAGTGTAAGAATGCGTTTCAACTCTTCGTCTCCGTTGAGAAATTTATTGAGAGCGCCCAATCCAAATTCAGGCGCGGTTTCAACTTAAGACGTGGGGTATTCGCAATCAATCCTTTGAGAGTGTGAATATCAAATCGGCCTTTTACTGCCCACATAATCGCGAATTGACTGCCGTCTCCGACTAACGTTCGCTTTTCATTGGTCCAAGGCTGCCTATGTTGGTTTGCAACAAGCCAGGAGGATTCGATGGATCGATTCGACAGCAGCCCGGAACGCGCTTTGGAATGGCATCGCAGTGGTCGCGGTGCCGCGCTGGCCACTGTTGTCGAAACCTGGGGCAGCGCGCCGCGCCGTGTGGGGTCTCAGTTGGTGATTGGTGGGGATGGGCGGATTGAAGGGTCGGTCTCGGGCGGTTGCGTCGAAGGCGCCGTAATCGTCGAAGCCATTGAAGCAATTGACGAGGGTGAGGCGCGCCTGCTTGAATTCGGTGTCAGCGACGAAGACGCATTTGCCGTTGGTCTGGCTTGTGGAGGCACTATCCGTGTGTTGGTCGAGCCGGTTGGCTCTGTCCTGCCTGAGCCGATGTTGGCCGAGTTGGTAGCCGCCCGAGCGCGCCGTGAACCGCTGGCCTATGAAGTGAATACAGACAGCGGACACAGGGCCTTGCGCCGGAATGCTTATGCGGATCGGTTGCGCATGGACCGGTCCGGGTTCGAAGAGGATGGCAAGACCTTCGTCGCCGTTCACAACCCGCCGTTGCGGTTGATCATCGTCGGTGCGGTTCATATCGCGCAGGCCTTGGTGCCGATGGCGCGGATTGCGGGTTACGACTCGGCCATCATCGACCCGCGTGAGGCATTTGCCTCAGACAGCCGCTTCCCCGGAGAGACTTTGTTGACCGATTGGCCGGATGAAGCAGTCGCCAATTTGGGTCTGGATCAGCGCACGGCCATTGTCCTGTTGACCCACGATCCAAAGCTGGATGATCCGGCCCTGCAGGCCGCGTTGGATGCGGATGTGTTCTACATTGGCGCCCTCGGGTCGACCCGCACCCATGCCAAAAGGGTTGAGCGGATGACTGAGGCGGGGTTCACTCAAATTCAGATTGAGCGCATTCACGGGCCGATTGGCCTTGATATCGGCGCGGCAGGCCCCTCCGAAATTGCCGTGGCCATTCTGGCTCAGATGACCGCCGTTCTGCGAGGTAAGGCATGAAATTCGGCCCTGTGCCCGTGACCGAAGCCGCCGGAGCTATTCTTGCGCATTCCGTCAAAGTCTCGGACCAAAAGCTGCGCAAAGGGCTCATGCTAACTGCCGAGCATGTCTCGCAATTGTCTAGCGCGGAGTTTGACGAGGTCATCGTCGCCCGTCTGGAGCCGGGCGATTGTCATGAGGACGAGGCCGCCGAGATGTTGGCCCGCGCTCTGGTCCCTGACCCCTCCGGCGCCAATTTGCGTCTGACCGAGGCGTTCACCGGTCGCGTGAACCTTCTGGCCGAGGGGCCCGGCGTGGTGGTGCTGGATGTGGCGGCGCTCGAGCAGTTCAACCGCGTCAATCCGATGATCACCGTCGCAACGGTACCGCAGCATCAGCAGATGACAGCGGGCGGTATGGTTGCCACGATCAAGGTGATCTCCTACGCCGTTCCCAAAGCCGATGTTGAACGCGCGGCGGGTTTGGCGCAGGCCTCGGTGCGCCTTGTCGCGCCGGTCTATCGCAGCGCGGGATTGATCGTAACGGACATCGCCGGAGGGCCGCCCAATGAGAAGGGAATCGCGGCCATGCGCGGGCGTGTCGAAGCTCTGGGCATGGACCTGTGCGATGTGCAGATCGTCCCGCATAAAACCGATCAACTTGCATCGGCCATTGATCGTGCCGAAGGCGATGTGCTGATGATCCTGACGGCCTCGGCCACGTCGGATGTGAACGACGTGGCCCCGTCCGCCGTGCGCGCCGCGGGTGGGGATGTTGACCGGTTCGGCATGCCGGTCGATCCGGGCAATTTGCTGTTTCTGGGGGCGCTGAACACACGCCCTGTGATCGGCCTGCCAGGATGCGCGCGCTCTCCCGCGTTGAATGGCGCCGATTGGGTTTTGTCGCGGGTCGCCTGCGGGGTTGAGACCACTGGTGCTGATATTGCTGCGATGGGTGTGGGCGGTCTGCTCAAGGAAATCCCGACCCGGCCGCAACCTCGCGCGCAACGGAAGAAATAGTTCAGAGGCCCACAGGTGGCGCCGATGAGTTTATGGCATCGGCCTTTTGCGTCCCTCTGGTGTCAAAAAGCGACAAATTCCTGTTCTCAAGTCAGACCTCCCGTGTTTAACTCGCCCCAAGCGAAGGAGCTAAAGAAGGGGAGGTCTTATGCCAAATATATCGCTGACTGTGAATGGCATGTCTGTGAGCGGTGAAGTTGAGGGTCGGACGTTATTGTCTGGTTTTTTGCGGGATCATTTGTCTTTGACGGGGACGCATGTTGGCTGTGATACGGCGCAATGTGGGGCCTGTGTGGTGCATGTGAACGGCGAGGCCGTGAAGTCGTGCAACATGCTGGCGGTTGAGGCCGACGGGGCCGAGGTCGGCACGATCGAGGGTCAGGCCTCCGAGGATGGGACACTCAATGCGATCCAGCAGGCGTTTCAGGATCACCACGGGCTGCAATGCGGCTTCTGCACACCGGGCATGGTGATGAGCGCGGCGGCCTTGCTGAAGGACAATCCGCGCCCGTCCGAGGCCGAGATCCGCAAGTATCTGGAAGGCAACCTGTGCCGCTGCACGGGCTATCACAACATCGTCAAGGCGATCATGGCCGCTTCGGGCCAGGACGTCAGCAGCATCGCCGCCGAATAAGCGGCCCGAGGGA